>JACKNC010000001.1:1330000-1692500 GCA_024235095.1 Gammaproteobacteria bacterium | reverse complement strand
GTGGGCCTTTGCGCAGCACCACCCGATCCGCGCTTACCGACTGCAACTGCCAACCATCCACCGTTTCGCCTTGGGCGATGCGCAATACTGGCGCATTCTTGGGTTCGGTGGGGCGCAGGAGCGCCGCCGCCGCCCCAGGAACCAGTAATACGCCAATCAAATCAAGCGGATGGTCAGGTTCGGGCGGCGGCGCAGCCGGCGGTTCGAGCGGTTCATCCTCCTCTGGCCGGCGGGCGTCGATAAAAACCGGACGCGCTACGATCTCGGCGTAGTGAACCAAGGGTTGCGGTTTAAACGGCTTGGGCGGCGGAACGGTCACCGCAGGCGGCGCATCGGCCACAATCGGCGTTGGCAGGCGTGGCGGATGCCGCCATTCCATGTACAGCGCACCTACTGCCGCTGCGCCCATCGCCAGCCAAAACAACGGCCCTACCCACTTGGCGAACATCTAGCCATGCTCCTTGCGCAGGTAACCGGATATTTCCATCTGACTGTTCAGTTGTACGCGCGTGTAAGGCGCGATTTTCCCATCGGGCAACCGGGGTCGAAATTGGCGCGCTGTGACCTGGAGGTTATCGACAAACAGCAGCGGCACTTGCGATTCCAAACTATGAAGCACTTTTTGCAACGCTTCCACATCGCTCTGCACCGTAGCGCTGACCGCTACGCGCACCATGCCGCCTTCCTCGATGACCGGTAATGCTTGAACGCTTAGCAAACTGCCTTGCGCGCCTTCCACCAGATTTTTGACGCGCTGTTGCAAATCCGCCGCGGCCAGCGCAGGCGCCGCTTGCGGGAGAAAATAAGCAGCAGTGCGTTGATCATTACGAATAGCCTGAATCGCTTTTTCCAGTTCCGGGCGGGCCGCGGCCAACCGTTCCAGGTTCTGCAAGCGGCTCATTAATCGTTCAGCGTTATCCTGATAATAGCGATATCGGCCCATCCATAGTTGATCCACGCCCACATAGAACAGGCCCACCGCCAACGCCAATAAAAGCAGGGCGAACCAGCGATGGCCGAGTGATGGAGAAGATACGGGATTCATCAAGGCTCCAACACCACTTGTGCGCTCAGCACGAAACGCTCCTTGCCTGTCCGACGATCATTGGTGACCGGGGAAGTAAAAGCGACGCCCCCCAGTAATTTGGATTCGTCGATTAACCCGACCAGCGCCGACGCACTCGATGACTGACCGATCAATTGCAACGCATCGCCATTAATTTGTAAGCGCTCCAGCCAAGTATTATCCGGTAAAAGAACGGTCAGCTCACGCAGCAAATCGATGACCGGCGGTCTGCTCTGCTTCTTTTGCAATAAAAACCGGGATGACTCAACCGCTTTTTCCAGTTGTTCGCGCAAATCCAGCACCTGGCTGGAATCCCGCTGCAAAATATCGACCTGCTTTTGCAAGCGAATCACCAACGTCCGTTGCTGCCACAACGGCAACAAGGCCGCAGCTAGCATCAGGCTCAGACTGACGACCACCAGGCTATTTCGCAGACGCCGGGGCCAAACGCCGCGGCGCGGTCGTTTTTCAACGGGCAGCAGATTAATGCCCTTCCGACCGCCGCCCACATCGACGATATCCGGCGTTACTCCGAGTCCGGCCAATGCTTCCAGGGTTGCATCCACCTCCGCGCGCGGCAATGCGGACAGTTCGACCCGAATTCGCCGTTGCTCCGGTTGACGCTCAAGGATCAAGGTATCGTAATACAATTGCTGGGCGCTGAACGGCGTTAACCGGTCCATGTCGTAACCCAGTACTTGACGTAGGTTGCCAGCAGCGGCGATGGGCAACGTCACCACTCGGGTTAGCGCCCGATTGGCCAGCATCCGCAAAACGATGGCGGTGGGCCGTTCGGTTCGCACCAACTTGCGCAGGGTTTCCCGGCTCAAGGATTCCCAGGGTTGCCGGGTTACTTCCTCCCGTTCGTCCCTTTCCTGCCGAAATAATGCCAGTCCATTGGTGTCGGGTTCAATGATCAGTTGTCGTTGTGAACCCGCAAGCTTCCTGCGAATCGTCAGTGGCAGCCAACCCAATAAGCCCTCGCGCCACCAACGCCAGAGGGTCAACGGACTCCATTGGACGTTACTTTTCAGAATTTGCGGGTAAAGTGCAGTCACGGATCACAATCAAATGGCGGTAAGGCCGTTAATAGCAGGAAGTTTCGATGTTGCCATAGCATATTTGCCTAGTCAGGGCGCCAGTCGCCAGGACAGCCATCGCACCATCTGTCCCGGCGGTGGATTTTGGGTTGAGGCGACCGCTTCCACACGCACCGTTGTTCCGGTTTCGGTCTCGACCATGGCAGCGATATGATAAACACCCGAACGGCTACCGGAAAAGAACGAGCGGCCATCCATTGCGGGCAGTGGCGGCGGCGGAGCGTCCTCGCGAGCGGTCTGAGCGCGCGCGTTGACATAATCAGCAATGGTTTTCTCGTCGAGTCCGGTTGTAGCGCGCAGCACATCGATGGACGCCAGCGTTGGGTTAATACCGGAAATCCGGGTATCGACCGTCGCTACGCGGGCAAAGCGCCGGGCCGTTTCCGGGTCAATGCCCAGCACCTGTTGTAATTCTTCAAGACTGTCGAACGAGCCATTTTTGGGGCCAGGCCGCCCGGCAGCGCGATATTCAGCGCTTTCCGCGCCATCCGGTCGCGTCTGATCGTCGGGATCGCGCCAGTCTTCAATGGCGGCAACCTGATGATCCACATCCGCCTCGTTTACGCCGATTCCCAACAACGTTTCCTTCAGCAACAGGGTATTGGCATTATTCAGACTGACTCGGCCAGCCGCATCTTCAATGCTGATTCGCACTCGGCTGCCGCCGAACGCCCACTCATGGACATCCCCGTTAGCCGGCCATTGTTTCTGCGCTGCAAAATCCAGTTGCCAAGCCAGCACATAGGTTGCCGCCGCCTCAGCGAGCGCCCGAGCCTGAGCGCGCTCGATCATGGTGGTCGCCAAGCGGGTTTCAACCCGCATCGAATAGGCAAAGCTGCCCGCCATCACCGTCAGCAGGGTCACAATCCACAGGACGATCACCAATACCATGCCGCGCATCCGTTCAGTCCCCCCCTTTAACAAAGGGGGGCTAGGGGGGATTTTGTGCGAGTTGCCAATGCGCAATCCCCCCCGACCCCCCTTTTTCAAAGGGGGGAGATGATGATGGTAACGGGGGAGATTTTTCAAAGGGGGGAGGTGAATGCTTACAGTGCAATCCATCATGACTAAAGCGCCTCCGTCAGAGCGACGACCAGGTCCGGCCAGGACTCGCCCGTCAGGCTCAGATTCAGGCGCACCAACTGGGGGCGTTGCTCGGAACTCGTCCATTCAGAACGCCAGCGCGGCGGTTCTGGATCATAATTCCGTTCAGTGCCGAAATAAGCCCATTCAATACCCGTCACCCCTTCCAGGAGCACGGTTTCCTTATCCACATCAGAACCCCTGTCAGCGCCGGAATTGTCCGACAGATAGGGGCGCCAGCGAATCCACAACCGGTGGTCGCTGGCTTCAACCCGCACCCGATACAAACCGCCCTGACCCAGTTGAGTCAGCATTGGCGCCACAAACTCAATTTTGTCCGGTTGCCCGGTGAACACCACAACGCTTTTCCGCTCCTCGGTGATTTGACGAACTGTGATCGACTGCATGAGTTGTCGACGCAGGAATTCCTGGGTCAGCCGCAACCGGTTAGTGGCTTCGGCGCGTCGCTCGCCACTCTCCCAGCCATTCAGCCCCAGCCGCAAGCCGCTATAGAGCACCACCAGCACCAATCCCATCAAGGTGATGGCGACGACCAGTTCCAGCAGCGTGAAGCCCGTTTGGCGCGTGGCGAGCGGCATTATCTTCAACCCCGGCCCGGTGGCTCAATCGGCGCCAGTCGCAAGGTCTCCAATACGACTGAACGATCCTGGACCAACCCCGGCCAGTACACCTCGACACTGATTCGGTAAGCCCGAAATCGAGGTTGTTCCGATTCCGGCATTCCTTCGGTATAGGCGCTTACCACACTGCGCCAGGAAAACTGCTCATTGACCGGGCCGCTATGCTCGCCTTCAGCCAGCGGAACTTCCCGGCCGATAGCCGCCAGGATCGACTCAGCGTACAAAACCGCCCGGGTATAGTCATCAGCGACGCCGGCATTGCGCAAGCCCGTCGCGAAGACTTGCAGCAATACGCCTAGGGAAATGCTGAGAATGGCGAAGGCCACCAGCACTTCCAGCAGAGAAAAGCCGTGCTGACGACCGGGGATCATTGCGGTTGCACATCCTGTTCAGCAATGGCAATCGCGCCGGTCAGCCAGTCTACGTTGATTCGATAGGCCAGTTTAGTGCTGCTGACCGTGATAGCGCCGCCCGTAGAACTACCATCCGAGAAAAAACGGATGTTGCCCCTCTCACCATCAAGCAATTCGGATTGCGCAGTATAAAGATGGAGGGCAACGCTGTTCGGCAAGGCGATCTCATGGGTATCTCCACTGACCGCAAAGCGATGTTCCGCCAGATTCAGCGTTAACACGGCTTCACGCTGATGAGTGATGGCGGCGTTGCGAGCGTTGCGCAAGCCAGCCGCCAATTGCCGCGCTGCGCTGCGCAGTTCCGTCGAGCCGCTCATCCCCGACAGCAAGGGCGGCGTCAGCGCGACCAGCAATACGCCAATCACCAGCGCCACCAACACTTCCAGTAAAGTAAAACCCTGGTCATCATTCAGCCCCCCCTTTAGCAAAGGGGGGTTAGGGGGGATTTTGGCTGCGTCGCCCGTGCGCAATCCCCCCCGACCCCCCTTTTTCAAAGGGGGGAGGTGTTGAGCCGTTCCTTCATTCACATCCAACTGACCACATCCTGGTTCTCGCCATCGCCACCCTCAGCATTGTCGGCGCCCAGCGAGTAAAGATCGAAACCGCCGCCACTCTGCTGACCAGGTGCGCGATACTGATAATCATTGCCCCAGGGATCCTTGGGGACAATGCTTTTGCGCAGGTAGGGACCGTTCCAGTGGTTCGCGCCCTGTGGTTGGACAACCAGCGCCTGCAAGCCTTCGTTCGTCGTGGGATAGCGCCCCATGTCCAGTCGAAAAGCGTCCAGCGCCGTGCTGAAATCTTCAATTTGCAACTTGGCGGTCTTGGTATTGGCGCCACCCAGATATTTCATCACCTGTGGCCCCACCAACCCGGCCAATAGCCCCAGAATCACCAACACGACCAGCAACTCAATCAGGGTGAAACCGCGCGAGCGGCTAAGACTCTCTTTTTTCATCAGATACCTTTCAAAAAGCCAATTCATTCAAACTGAGAATTGCGACCAGAATCGACATGATAATGCCAGCGATGATCACGCCCAGTCCTAAAATCATGGCCGGCTCCAACAGGGTCAGCAACCGCTTGACTGCCGTTTGCACCTCTCCATCGTAGGCATCGGCGATCTGGATCAGCATTTCCTGTAATTGGCCGGTTTCCTCGCCGACCCGAATCATCTGCACCGCCAGTTTGGGAAAGCTCTCAGCATCCTGCAACGGTTCAGCCAGTCCCCTTCCGGTCTTGACGTGTTCGGCGACTTCACCAAGCGCGGTCGCCATCACTTGATTGCTGAGCGTTTCCCGGACGATGGTCAGCGCGTTCAATAGCGACACCCCATTGCCGAGGAGGGTTCCCAAGGTCCGCGACAGTCGAGCGGTTTCTACCTTGCCGATCAGATCGCCCACTAGTGGCAGGCGCAATAGCCAGCGATCCCAGCGGGCGCGGCTCTCGGGTTGGTTCAATTGCCGGCGCACCGCTGCCACGGCCAGCATGATGAACAGCGCCCCGGCCCACCAGTAATGACGGAAGCCATCGCCAACTGCGATCACGATTTGCGTCGCCAACGGCAGCGCCTTGCCAGCGTCAGCGAACAGTCGCTGGAACTGCGGCACCACGAAGGTCAGTAGAATGATCACCGATAACGCCGAAACCGTCAGCAAAATCATTGGGTAGATCAACGCCGATGTCACGGTTTCCCGCAGCGCCTGCGACCGCTCCAGGAATTCGGTCAGTCGTTTCAACACAACTTCCAGCGCGCCGCCTGCTTCGCCAGCGCGGATCATGTTCAAGTAGAAGCGCGAGAACGCGCCCTGCGCCTCCAAGGCATCGGCCAGCGAAGAGCCGCCGCGCACCTTCTCTTGCACTCGCTCCAACAGGGTTCGCGCCTGTTCGTCATCGGCCACGCCGATCAGAATAGTGAACGCCCGATCCAGCGGCATACCGGCATGAAGCAAGCTGGCCAATTGTTGGGTCAGCAGCATGATCGATTTGCGGGAGAGTGCCCGGCGTTTGCTGAACAACGGCTGACCGAGGCCACCGCGCAGGAAGCCGCTCTTAGCCTCGTTGACCGATAACGGCAACAATCCCTGATCGCGCAGTCGCTCAATCGCTGCTTCCGGAGTAGGCGCCTCGATCTCGTCGCGCAACACTTCGCCGGTATTGTCCACCGCTTCATAGCGATAGCGGGGCATATCAGCCCTCCTGTTCCTGTTGCGTCGTGACCCGCAGGACTTCCTCAATGGTTGTGTGACCCGCAACCACCTTGCGCAACCCATCCTCGTACAGGGTGTCCATACCCTCTTTTTGAGCCTCGGCTTGCAGCACCGTCGCATCCGCATGTTTCAGCACCAGCCGCCGCAGGGGATCGCTCATGATCAGAAATTCCATGATCGCCGCCCGGCCCCGATAACCGGTTCCGCCGCACTGTTCGCAACCAACCGCCTTGTACAAGGTGATGCCGCTCCCTCTGTCCTCCGTCTCAACAAACCGCTGCAACCGCATTTCCTCGACCAGTTCCGGTAAAGCCGGATAAGGTTCGCGGCAATGCAGGCAAAGCAATCGCACCAGGCGCTGAGCCAGAATGCCGTTGATCGTCGAAGTCAGCAAATAATCGTCCACGCCCATGTCTAGCAGCCGGGTCACGCCGCCAGCGGCATCATTGGTATGCAGGGTCGACAGCACCAAATGACCCGTCAGCGCCGACTGCACTGCAATGCCCGCCGTTTCCAGGTCGCGCATTTCGCCGATCATGATCACATCGGGGTCCTGGCGGACGATGGAGCGTAGAGCGTTGGCAAAGGTTAAGTTGATTTGTGGCTTGACCTGAATCTGGTTGATGCCTTCCAGTTGGTATTCCACCGGGTCCTCGACGGTGAGAATTTTCCGCTCCGGGGTGTTCAAGGTTAACAAGGCGGTATACAGCGTTGTGGTCTTGCCGCTTCCGGTCGGGCCAGTGACCACGATAATGCCATGCGGCATCATCAATACGTCCAGGAAGCGTTTGAGGGTGCGCGGGCTGAAACCGAGCGCCTCGAAGTTCAGCACCATGCTGGCCTTGTCGAGAATACGCATCACCACGCTTTCCCCCCACAAGGTTGGCACGGTGGAGACGCGCAGATCAATCTCTTTGCCCTGCGCCCGCAGTTGAATTCGCCCATCCTGTGGCAACCGCCGTTCGGCGATGTTCAACTTGGCCATAATCTTGATGCGGGAGATGACGGCGGCTGACAGCCGGGACGGCGGCGATTCCACCTCGCGCAACACGCCATCCACCCGGTAACGCACCTTGAGCCGGTTCTCAAAGGGTTCAATATGGATATCCGAAGCCCTTGAATCGACCGCGCGGGCGATCATCAGATTCACTAAGCGGATAACCGGCGCTTCGCTGGCCAAGTCCTTGAGATGTTGAATCTGTTCTTCGTCGGTAAGATCGTCGGCCAGACCGATGGAATCCACGATTTGGCCCATCGCCGAACGTCCGCTGCCGTACAACCGTTCAAAAGCGACTTCCAATTCCGAGGGAATGCCGACTTGCGGCAAGATCGTTTTGCCGGTAGCCAGCCGCAAGGCCGAAAGCACATATTCATCCGTGGGATTGGCCATCGCTACGACTAATCCCTGTTCTTCATCGGCCAACGGGATCGTGCGCGACTCCTTGAGAAAGCGTGGCGAGACCGCGCCATTAATCGCTGGCGCATCAGGATAGTCAGCAGGCCGCACCAGTGGCAACCCGAGTTGCGCCGCCAGCGCTTCGGCTAGATCACGCTCGGAAACCAAGCCCAGCTTGAGCAGAAGAGTATCCAGGTTTTCGCCGGTACCTTCCTGTACGCGCCGGGCGCGTTGCAGGTCGGTATCAGCCAGTTTCTGGTGGTTAACCAGCAGTTCGCCAAGATCAACGGACATGGGTGGAAATCAGGGCTTAGGAATTAGACGACAAAAGCTGTCTCAAGCCTTCCTGCCAGGGACGAGGCTGAATGCCAAAGTTTCTGGCCAGGCGCGAACAATCCAGCACCGAATTGGCCGGACGGGCCGCGGGGGTTGGGTAATCAGCAGTGGTAATAGCCGTCACGGTTTTAACTGGCAGCGGCTCTTGTTCGCGAGCCATTTCGACAATCGCGCTGGCGAAACCATGCCAGGTCGTCGCGGGGTGCCCACAGTAATGATAAGTACCCCAAGCGGCTCTGGCGTCGATTTCGGTGATGCGTCCCGCCAGTTCCAGCAAGGCGTCGGCAATGTCGCCGGCGAACGTCGGGCAGCCGTACTGATCAGCGACCACGCGCAATGCCTCACGTTCTCGCGCCAGTCGCAGGATGGTTTTAACGAAGTTGTGGCCGTGAACACCGAATACCCAACTGACCCGCAAAATCAGATGACGTGGACATAACGGGCGCACTGCTTCATCGCCAGCCAGCTTGCTTGCGCCATAAACGCCCATTGGCGCGGTTGGATCATCCTCGACGTAGGGACTTGTTTTCGCGCCGTCGTACACGTAGTCGGTGGAAATATGCAGCAATGGAAGGTTCAATCGGGCGCAGGCGGCAGCGAGATGGACGGGGCCATCACGGTTAACCGCAAATGCTTGTTCCGGGTCCTGTTCAGCTTTATCCACTGCGGTGTAGGCCGCTGCATTGATGACAACGTCTGCATTGCTGGCGTTCAGAGCCTGATCCACGGCGGCGGCATCGGTAATGTCCAGTTCCGCCTGATCCCAGGCCAGCACGTTGTGACCTAACGCAAGCGCGCGCCGGGTCAATTCCCAGCCGACCTGACCTTGTGCGCCAATGACAATGATTCGCATGGACTTATCCTTCGTAAACCGGCAAATCCTCAACCGTCTGCTCAGTCAACCGCCGGTTCTGCTGATCCTTGCCCGACAGCGATACGTCACTCAACGGCCAAGCGATGCCAATCTCTGGATCATTCCAGGCAATGCCGCGCTCGGACGGCGGATGGTAGTAGTCTGTGCACTTGTAGAAGAAATCCGCTTCCTCCGACATCACGCAGAACCCGTGGGCAAAGCTAGGCGGAATATACAATTGCCGGTGATCCACATCGTCCAGCACACAACCATACCAGCGTCCGAACGCCGGCGAACCCCAGCGAATGTCGACCGCAACGTCAAACACCGCGCCACGGGTCACCCAGACCAGCTTGCCCTGGGGTTGCACTAATTGATAATGCAAACCGCGCAGTACGCCCCGCCGGGAGCGGGAATGATTGTCTTGAACAAAACGCTCCGGCATTCCAGCTTCCTGGTAACGCGCCGCCTGCCAGGTTTCCATGAAAAAGCCGCGCGCATCGCCAAAGACTTTAGGTTCCAGCAGTAACACGCCCGGCAGGCCGGTTTCAATCACTTTCATGACACGCTCCCCGGTTGCAGCAGTTCCTGTAAATACTGACCATAGCCATTTTTGGCCAGCGGTGCCGCCAGTTGCGCCAGTTGCTCATCGTCGATATAGCCCATGCGCCAGGCAATCTCTTCCGGACAGGAAATCTTTAAACCCTGCCGTTGTTCGACCACCTGCATGAAATTGGCCGCCGCCAGCAACGATTCATGAGTACCAGTATCCAGCCAAGCGTAACCACGTCCCAGCAATTCGACATTCAACGCGCCGCGCTCCAGATAGACCTTGTTGACATCGGTAATCTCCAGCTCGCCGCGCGCCGAAGGCCGAATGTTCTTGGCAACATTGACTACATCATTGTCGTAGAAATACAGCCCGGTTACCGCATAGTGCGACTTGGGCTGTTTTGGTTTTTCCTCGATATTCATGGCTCGGCCCTGGGCGTCAAAGCTGACGACGCCGTAACGCTCGGGATCACGCACGTAGTAGCCGAATACCGTAGCGCCCTGCTGACGCGCTGTCGCCCGGCGCAGCACCGTGGACAGACCCTGACCGTAGTAAATATTATCGCCGAGGATCAGGCAGGCCGGATCCGCGCTAATAAAGGTCTCGCCGATCAGAAAGGCTTGCGCCAGCCCCTCGGGACTAGGCTGCGCCGCGTAATGGAAGCTCATTCCCCATTGGCGGCCATCACCGAGTAGACGCTGGTACGCCTCCTGATCGTGAGGAGTTGTGATAATCAGAATGCCCCGAATCTCCGCCAGCATCAGCGTGGCGATCGGGTAGTAGATCATCGGTTTGTCATAAACCGGCATGAGTTGTTTACTGACGGAAACGGTCAGCGGATGCAACCGGGTGCCGGAACCGCCGGCCAGAATGATGCCTTTGTATGCCATACCCTACTATCCTTCAATCCTCCCCCGCCAGCGGGAGAGGGAGCGAACGATGACGCTGAATTACCTCATCGAAGCGGGAATCTTAACGGTTTTCCGGGGAGGCTGAACAGTCGTTTTTGCCGGGCGTCCTCGTCCAGAAAACGCCTCCCGCGAATGGTGCGGCCTTGCAGCAGGTTCAGTACGGGCAGGGGAGGATGCATGGCCTCTGGAGGGGCCGCGACCCGGCATAGAGCCGCGATTGCGTCCGTTCGGGATCGGTTCGGCTTTGATGCGCGGGTCGGGTTCAAAGCCGGGAATGACTTCCCTGGGTACAGAGCGCTTGAGCACCTTCTCGATATCCGCCAGCAATTTATATTCGTCCACACAGACCAGCGAGACCGCTTCGCCCTCAGCGCCAGCGCGACCGGTGCGTCCGATGCGATGGACATAGTCCTCCGGCACATTGGGCAATTCAAAATTGACCACATGCGGCAATTCAATGATATCGATGCCCCGGGCGGCAATATCGGTCGCGACCAGCACCGGCAATGCACCGCTTTTGAACTGCGCCAAGGCATGGGTGCGCGCCGACTGACTCTTGTTGCCGTGAATCGCCAGCGCGGAAATACCGCCCTTGGTCAGTTGTTCGGACAAGCGGTTAGCACCATGTTTAGTGCGAGTAAAGACCAACACCTGCCGCCAGCGATTCTCACGAATGAGATGGGCCAGCAATTCGCGTTTCCGTTCGCGATCCACCAGATGGACGCGCTGGCTGACCGCCTCAGCGGGCGCATTGCGGCGTGCGACTTCGATCAAGGCCGGGCGGTTGAGCAGGCTATCGGCCAGGGTGCGAATCTCGTCGGAGAAGGTTGCGGAAAACAGCAGATTCTGGCGTTGTCGAGGCAACAGCGCCAACACTTTTTTAATGTCGTGAATGAAACCCATATCCAGCATCCGGTCGGCTTCATCCAGCACCAACACCTCGACTTGTAACAGATTGAGTGTCCCTTGTCCGACATGGTCCAACAAGCGGCCCGGCGTCGCCACCAGGATATCTACCCGGCTGCGCAATTGTTGAATCTGCGGTTGGATGCCCACGCCACCAAACATGACCATCGATTTTAAATTCAAATACTTGCCATACTCACGCACACTCTCCTCGACTTGTGCGGCCAGTTCACGGGTTGGCGTAAGAATCAGAGCGCGGATCGGCGCGCGGCCATTTTTATTATTGCCACTATCAGCGGCGAGGCGATGCAGGATCGGCAAGGTAAAACCAGCAGTCTTGCCGGTGCCAGTTTGCGCGCCGGCCAGTAGATCGCCGCCCGACAGCACAGCGGGGATCGCCTGCCGCTGAATCGGGGTAGGAACGGTGTAGCCACGTTCAGTAACGGCGCGAACGAGAGCATCGGAAAGTCCAAGTGATGAAAACGACATGAGACTCCAGAAATAGAAACAACATCGGCCTGCCGCCGGGATTCGGCGCCAGTCTGCGGCGGATGAAATGAGGTTAACCAGGATGGGGCGCGGCGCAGGAGACTGGAGCAATGCCGCGATGAGGCAGTTTAACAGGATTCGGGAGATTAAGCTTATGGGATTCTATTATTCCCCCACCTATCTGTCCGTCAAATCTCCCTCCCAGACCCAGGCAGGGCTGTTAAGTTTTCATCAAGCCACAATAATGGTTCTTCGAAGATTCTTGTGGAACTCACACTGTAGGTCGGGCAAAAGCGTAGCGTTGCCCGACAAGAAAGCCCATGTCGGGCACGTCCGGTGCCCGACCTACAGATTGCTACGGATTGCTGCATCAATTCCACAAAAAGTATCGAAGAACCACAATAATTTCTAACAATTTTTTGATGTTTGATGCAAAAATATCGAACCTGCCTTAATTGATTCAAAGTCATTCTGGCGAATAATGTTAATCGCTATAGCAACCATTTACATGTTATTAAATTTTAAAAAAATTTATAATTTTTGTAAAAATTTTGATGAGATTTTATTGGTATTATAAATATTCAACAATCTGTATAAGATTGCTATACATCTTCGGTTGTAGCAGCAAAAAAATTAGGATCGTAACTTCTCAGCCAATTGCAAGCGTTGAGTCAGCACCACCCGGACCGCTAGAAACGCCAAGAGCGCAATCCCCAACCGGGTCAAACTGCGGTCCGACCCTAGGATCACATAAAGCCCGCTTAAACTGACTGTCAAGCGTAAAATGAAACTCCCCGCGATCCATAATGCTGGATGTGGATGTCCCGGTAACCGGCGCAGAGTGAACCACAGACCGGCGAAGTAAAACAGACCCAGCACGGTCCCTCCCAGCGCAGCCAGCAGCCCGCTCAGGAATTCAGTCATTACGTTGCTCCCGATCTTTCGGACGCTGTCTATGCAACCATCGCCAGGCATTAGCGCAGCCGAGCGCAAGTCCAGCGGCTAACAGCGTCAGCGTCCAGGAATGCGGGCCTGGCCAATTCCGGTCCAGCCACAATCCCAGCAATGCACCCAGCACGGTAGGTAAGGCCACCGACCAGCCTACGGCGCCAAAGAGGCCTAGCCCGAACCAGATGTTGGGTCGATCCGCCTGCCGCGCGCGTTGCTTGCGAGACGCTTTGCGCCCGATCTGACTCGGTAGAGGATCGAAACCCGTCATCGCTGTTTTTCTCCTGAAATGACTGAAGGTTTTGAAATGCTGGCCAAGCAACGCGTCGGTAAAAGAACCTTGCTACTCATAAGAATAGTCAGCATCTCCGGCGTCATGTTCGCCAAAGGGTTTAGATTTTGCACAAAATCCCGCTCGGCGCCCGTTTTTGTATGCACGTCAAGCCACCCGATGATTTGGCTCTATCGCGCCCGCACCCGACCTACTGGATCAAAGCGCCACGGGCTTTCGATGCGCAGTAGATCCGCTTGTTGGCGAAGATTGTCGGGGAAAGGCGGATAAGGCGCGGCCAGTTTCACAATACGCTGAGCAGCGCGGTCGAGTTCAGCATTGCCTGAGGAACGGAGAATTCGCACGTCTCGCAGACTGCCATCAGCGCGAATAGCAACCTCTAGCAACGGTCCAGTACTCAGACTGAGTCGTCGGGCGACATCAGGAAAGTTCATTTCTCCCACCCGTGTCACCTTTCGCGCCCAGTCCGCCGCATAAAAGCCGGCCACCGAGCGTGTATCAGCCAAAGTAACGCGCTTCGTGCGAACTCCCGCCAGTTGCTGGCGCTGCTTTTCAGTTTCAAGACGAGCAACCTGGCTTAGCAGCGCTGTGCTGTTTAGCCGATCTGGCGGAGGAGAGGGGAGCATCTTAGGACGTTTGACCGAGTCAATTGGTTTAGGTTTTAACCTTTTACTCCTCTTGCCCGCTTGCGGGAGAGGGGGCGGGGGAGAGGGTTTGGTTTTAGCGACTGACGTAGTTGTCTTAGCGCGAGGTTTTAGTGCCAACTTGGATTCAGGTTTTGGTACCAGCTTGGGTTCAGGTTTTGGTACCAGCTTGGGTTCAGGTTTTGGGGCTGGCTTGGGTTCAGGCTTCGGAGCCGGCGCTGGCTCGGGTTCCGATTCAGGCGCCGGTGTGGAAACAGATTTTAGATTGGGCGGCGGCGCGACTGTTTTAGCCGGCAACAGCACTACATCGAACTGTCGCAATGCGGGAAAGCGAAACGTCCACGGGTCAATCGGTACGCCGAACAGCAACGCTATGTGCAGACCCAGCGCCAGCACCAGCGCCAGCGCCCAGCGATGACTTGCATCGTCGGCAGCCAGATGAGCGAAACGAATCAAGTCATATCTCCACGACCGCTAGCGCTGCAATCGTTTTGCAATAGCCGCCATCAAATCCCCGCCGATATCCAATCCAAACTGAGCATCAAGTTCCCGTGCGCAAGTGGGACTGGTGACATTGATCTCGGTCAAATAGTCTCCGATCACGTCCAGACCAACGAACAGTAGTCCCATCTCTTGCAGGCGCGGCGCAACCTGACCGCAAATCCAGCGATCGCGATCGCTAAGCGGGACGCCCTCGCCCCGCCCACCCGCCGCCAGATTGGCTCGCGTTTCACCCACTTGGGGAATGCGCGCCAGCGCGTAGGGAACCGGCTCGCCGTCGATAAGCAAGATACGCTTGTCACCGGCGGTGACTTCCGGTACATAGGTCTGCGCCATGGTCAAACGCCGACCATGGTCAGTCAGCGTCTCCAGAATCACGTTCAAATTCGGATCGCCTTGCCGCAACCGGAATACCGACGCTCCCCCCATACCGTCCAGCGGTTTGACAACGATATCCGCCTGCTCCTCCAGAAACGCCTTGAGCCGCGCCGGTTGCCGGGCGACCACGGTTGGTGGTCCACACTGTGGAAAATGCAGGGCAAAAAACTTTTCGTTGGCATCGCGCAGGCTACCCGGTCGATTGACAATCAATACCCCCGCCCTTTCAGCCAACTCCAGTAAATAAGTGGTATAAATGTATTCCATATCGAAAGGCGGATCCTTGCGCATCAAAATCACGTCGAGTTCGGTCAAGGGCAGATCGCGCTCGTTATAAAAAGTGAACCAGCCATTTTTTTCATCCTTAACGCTCAATCGCCGGGAATAACCAAAAGCCTGGTCGCCGCGCGCATGAAGATTGGCCTGTTCGAAATAATGCAGTTCCCAGCCTCGGGCCTGGGCGGCCAGCAGCATGGCGAACGTTGTATCCTTTTTAATGGTAATGGCGCTAATGGGATCCATTACCACGCCGAGTTTGAGGGTCATGGGCGCTATCCGTCAGGTTAGGCAAGTGGGTTCAAAAGTCCGGCATACGGAATAAACCGCGACTATGATTTAAGATTACCGATTTTGTCATGGCGTCAAGGTTGTTAGTATGCTAAATATCACACTCAAAAAACCAATGTTCTATTGTAGTGTGACGCTGTCGCCGGAAAACTGCGAACCTGGGCGCTGGCTCTTGCATGGATTCAATCCGCGATGATTGGGTCCGAATTTCGTCAGAGGATAGTGATGTGGCAGATGCGGAAGTAACCTCTCCTGCGGCGCCTGCGTCGCCGTTGCATCCCTTCGATGTGTTGCTGAAACTCGATCAGCGCATCCGGGAGCGGGCGCCGGTTGAAACAGCAGGTACGCAGCTGTCGGAGATTCGCGGGCGACTGGCGCTACGCCTCGGTTCCTGGAACCTGCTATTCTCCATGGATGACGTCGCTGAAATCATCCCGGTGCCCCGCAATATTACGCGGGTGCCCGGCGTCAAGCGCTGGTTGCTGGGGATCGCCAACCTGCGCGGCAAGGTGATTTCCGTCTCGGATTTAAGGGATTTTCTGATCGACCGTCCCACCCCGCGACTCCCAGGTAGCCAGATTGTGGTGGTTCGGGCCGGTGAGTGGGATTATGGCTTGCTGGTGGATGAAATTATTGGCATGCGGCACTTCGGACCCCAGCATCGTGTCCCCTCGCTGGAGGCGATCGAGGCGAATTTGCGACTCTATGTGATCGAGGCGTTCCTGAACGACAATCAGCACTGGCTGGCTTTCGATACCGGTAAGCTGCTGGCGGATCCACGATTTCTGAATGCAGCCAGCTAGGCATTGCTGGGGATTTTCCCGTCAGCTACATGGACGGGGACCATAAGATTCTGTTTGATGAGAAATAACAATGCGTGACTCGCGAGATCATTCGGCGTTAAAAGGCTTTTCTGTCACCTATCTGTCATTGCTGGGGGCGCTGGTACTGTCCATCATGCTGATGGGCTTTATTTTTATCCTGCTGGCGGGACAAAGCGAACAAAACGAAACCCAGGTTAACCTGGCCAGCGAGCAGCGCCTGCTATCGCGCGCCATCGTGACGGAGGCGCTCGAAGCGAGGCAGGGTAAAGACAGTGCGTTTGGCCAACTTAAGGAGAGTCGCGACCGTTTTGAACTCATTCTAAATGGTCAACAAAAAGGCAACGATACCCTCGGATTGTCCCCGACGCCACAGGGCGCGCGTTCAGCTCTGGATGAACTGCTCAACCGCTGGAAACCGATCCGCGATGAAATCGACATCATTCTAGCGGGGCGCGAACCGGTAGTGTCGGTCAACAATTTTGTTCCGTTGCTGGAAAGCTCGCTGACGCAGATGAATACCCTGTCCGATGAGATTGCCAAGAGTCTGGCCAGCAATCGGGCCGATCCGCGTCAGGTTTATCAGGCCACCAAGCAGCTGCAGTTGGGCGAGCAAATCGTCATTGACCTCAAGCGAATGTTGAGCGAAAGCGGTTTGGGCGCCGCCACCGCAGCCGACCGCTTCAGTCGTAATGTCAAATTGTTTGGACAGATTTTGCGCGGTATGCGTGAAGGCGGACCAGGTATCGAGCGGGTCACCATTCCCGACAGCGCCAGCAAACTGGCCGACCTTACTGAACTGTTCAAGACGCTTGGGGCGGAAACCGATCGTATTATTCAGAGGGCGCCGGAACTGGTTAAAATACAGAATGCCGCCCAAGGGATCGCTGACAAGGGCGATGGATTGTTGACAGCGGCTACCCAGCTTCTGGAGGCCATCGTCATCGAGAGCCGGCAGATCGCCTTGTTCGGCATCCCACTTGGTTATCCGGCCGCCTACGCCCTGGGTATCATCGCCCTGATTCTGCTGCTTACGCTGTTGTTCGTCCAGAATCGCGAAAGCCGCCAGCAACTGGTTGACGCCGAACAGCGCAAGCAGGAAACCGAAGAGCAGAACCGCCGTAATCAGGACGCTATTCTGCGGCTGCTCGATGAACTGGGCAACTTGGCCGAGGGCGACCTGACCGTGCAGGCCAGCGTGACCGAAGACATCACTGGCGCCATCGCCGATTCGGTCAACTACGCCATCGAAGCCTTGCGCGATCTAGTGTCCACCATTAACAGCACCTCGGGACTGGTTGCTGCCGCTGTGCAGGAAACCAGCGCCATTGCCGACCGATTGGCTAAATCCAGCGAAATTCAGGCCCGGCAGATCGAAAACGCCAGCGCCACTGTCATGCAGATGGCGCAATCCATGGACGATGTATCGTCGAAGACCGCCGCCTCCGCCGAGGTCGCCGAGAAATCGGTGGGCATCGCGCACGAGGGCGGCGACCGGGTGCGCCGCACCATTAGCGGCATGAACACCATCCGCGAACATATCCAGGATACCTCCAAGCGCATTAAGCGACTGGGCGAATCTTCCCAGGAGATTGGCGACATCGTCGCGCTGATCAACGACATTGCCGATCAAACCAACATCCTGGCGCTGAACGCGGCGATTCAGGCTTCCGCAGCCGGCGAAGCCGGGCGCGGTTTCGCGGTGGTCGCCGACGAAGTACAGCGGCTCGCCGAGCGCTCCAGCAACGCCACCAAGCGCATCGAAACTTTGGTCAAAACCATTCAGGCCGACACCAACGAAGCGGTCATCTCCATGGAGAAGAGCACTAGCGAAGTGGTCGGCGGCGCTGGTCTAGCGGAGAAAGCCGGCGAAGCCCTCGAAGAGATCGAAAAGGTATCCGCTAAATTGGCTGAACTGATCGATGAAATCTCCAAATCCGCCGGTCAGGTGTCGGAGATGGCCTCGCGCGTGTCGAGCGCAATGATTTCGATCAACGAAATTACTGGCCAGACCGCCGAGAGCAGTGTCGCAACCGCTTCCGCGATTGGCAAACTGCACCAGTTGGCCCAGGAACTTCGTCAATCGGTGGCGGGCTTCCGGTTGCCTCTGTGAATTCACGAGAACCATGGCTGGATTAAACCGGCGCCGCTGGATTTGCACCCGACAGGTTCCGGATAGCGGCAATAGACCAGGCGAGTTTCCTGCGCGGAGGTAACGATGATAACGTCGCATCGCATCGCCGATAATCCTTTGAGTTTTCTCAAGGATGATCTGCTGCTGGCTCTGCGGCGGATCCACCTTGATCTGGATGCTTACGAGGAAAATCTGACCGAACCGGCCCCGCTGGAAACGCTGGTCGACGCCGTCGAACAAATCCGCAGCCCACTAGTGGTGCTGGAGCATCGGGAGGCGGTGGCACTGCTTGAGGAAATGCGCGCGACGGTCCTGAAACGAGCCAAAGATGCCGCTGCGTCGCTGGATCCAACGCTATTGCGCCAAGCCGCCGAACGGCTAACAGACTATCTGGAAGCCTACTTGTCTCCGGGTAGCCGACAGGCGAATTCGAGTTTACTGGTGGAGACAGCCGCTGCCCTGCGTCAGGCCCGCATGCACGGCTTCGCGGACGATGACAAGCCGGTCGCCGCTTCGGAGGACGACTGGCTGGAGTCTTCGATGGACTTGTACGATGTGCGCGATGTGCTGGCGCGGCTCCAGCGGACGATGCATGATCAGCTAGAAACCGCCGCTGACCAAACGGTGTCCTGGGAGGCGTTACGGGACGATCTGGCCGTTCTCCGCCAATGCTTCGTCGAACGAAACTGGACCCGCGCTATCGAGGTGCTGGACCGTTTGAACCGGATCGTCGATGTGTTGGCGGCTGGTGACGCCGAGCACTATGGATTATTGGTCAGCGGCGTCTGCGCAGAGATTCTGGCCGGATTCAGTTACTCCCTGGAATCCATGAGTCAGGATGCTCGAATGTCGGCGGCGGTTCTGGATAGCGCACAGGAGCACTTAGCGCAACTGGATACCCTGCTGGGACTGCCTGCCGATCTCCATGCCCCCCTGCCGGCATCCCGTTTACAGATGCCGGAAGCGCGAAAAACCGATGAACCCTTGACTGCGTTGCCAGAACTCGATTTGCATCTGCCTGATCTGCCGGGATTTCCAGTAACTGCGACTCAAACCGTACAATCCTCCCCACCGATGCTTGATATTGAATTGCTGGATTCAATAAGCATTGACATGGAATTACCGGAAATCGATGCCAAGCCAGGCAATGGAATAGCGATAGAAGTGGATCGGGAAACGAATGAGTCCGGGGACGCATTGGACGGAGCCGGTGAAGCCGGTGAAGTCGATATGGAGCGTCTGATCCATCTGATCGGGCTGACGGATACCGATCCCGAATTTGCGGAAGTCTTTCTCGAAGAAGCCTGTGGCGAGTTGGATGTGATTCGCAAGCAACTGATTCGCTGGCGAGTGGATTTGACGGATCGACAAGCGCTGACCACGATCCGTCGGGCGTTCCACACCCTCAAGGGGAGCGGGCGCATGGTCAACGCTATGGTGATCGGCGATTTTGCCTGGGAACTGGAAAACCTGCTGAACCGTGTGCTGGATGGCAGCCTGCCGCCTAGTATGGAGATCGTCGACGCTACAGCCGCCGCTGTTGAAACATTGGCGCCGCTAGTTGGGGAAACGCCACTGCGGGGCGGCGAACTGGAGGCGCTGTCAGCACTGACGACGCGATTGAAAGCAGTGCTACAAGATCGGTCTTCCACCGCGCTGGAAGCTACGCCCACAGCAGCGGTGGTGGCTAAGCTACAACCCGCTCCTGCAACAGCCGAACCGGAATCCCGGAAAATTCCTTCCAGCCGGGTCATCTCGCTGGAAGTCGATCCAGAATTTGTCGAGGTGTTTCTTGAAGAAGCGCGCGGCGAATTGGAGGTCATTCGCCAACAACTGGTGCTTTGGCGCGCGAATTTCGAGGATCGCCAGGTGCTGACCATCCTGCGCCGGGCTTTTCACACTCTCAAAGGTAGTGGGCGCGTGGTTGGCGCAACGGTGTTGGGTGATTTTGCCTGGTGTTTCGAAAATTTGCTGAATCAAGTGATCAACGGGACGCAGATCGCCACGCCGGTGATGGCTGAATTGTTTGAAGAAGCTGTCTCTGCGCTGGAAGCGCTGCTCGGCGAAGCTGCGCTTGCTGATGAAACACTGGCGCTGTTGCCAGGACTGACCGCACGCGCCGAGGCGCTGGCGAAGGAATTGCCGGTTGCCGCTCCTGCCGCTGAACCTTTGGAAATCGAGCAACCGGAGGCGCCCGCTGAACCGGTTACGGGTGAAGAGCTGGCGCCGCCTACCGAGACGCAATCTCTTGATGGGGCGACGCCGGCGTCCGTAGTAATTCCACCGCCCATTCCTGAAATCACTGCTCCGGCGCCCGTGGTGGTTCCATCGCCGCCGGTGACCAGCAAGATACCGTCTGCGGAAGCTCAGCCTCCCGAAGCAGCCGTTTCCACGCCAACCCCGGAGCCAGTAACCGCTGCGCCTGTGGACCTGGAGCTGGCGCGCGTTTTCCAATACGAGGCTACGGAAATTCTCGACGCCAGCGATGCTATCCTGCAGCAACTGGCCGATGAACCTGAAAATACCATTTTACTGAACGACTTGCGCCGAGGTATGCATACCCTCAAGGGTAGCGCACGAATGATCGGCATCATGACCGTCGGTGATCTGGCTCATGCTGCTGAATCGGTGCTGGATACCTTGGGCAAAGGCCTGGGTCAGGCGACGCCGGTGGTGCTGGATACCTTGCAGCACACCTTGGATCGGTTGAACCGGATGTTGGCGGAAGCGGCCAGCGGCGCAGGTTTAGCGCCCGCAACGGACTTGATCCAGGACCTGCAGCGGTTAGCCGAAACGGCAGTCGGCAGTGAACGAGTGGAAACACGTCCGGTGGGCATACCGGAATCTGTTTCTACGATTTCCGAAACGCCCTCGTTCCAGACCATGACTGAACTCGACCAAGAGTTAGTCGCGGTTTTCCAAACCGAAGCCTCTGAAGTCCTTGAATCCTGTGATGTTATCCTGCGTCGATTGGGAGAAGAATCAGATAATATTGAATTGCTAGGAGATTTGTACCGCGATTTGTATCGCGAAATACATACCCTTAAAGGTAGTTCGCGAATGTCTGGCTTCATGACCGTCGGCGAAGTCGCCCACGCTACCGAGTCGGTGCTAGGCGCTCTGCAAGAGAAAACTCTGCAGTTATCGACCCCGGTGCTGGATAAACTCCAGAGAGCGCTGGATAGCTTGCATCAGATGTTGACGGACATCCATGACGGCCAGCAACCGGCGGCGCGTCAGGAACTGATCGATGAATTACACGACGTGTTGGGCGGTAAGCCGGTGGAGCGGGTCAAACGAGTTCCGCCTACGTCGGCGGCGGTGGCGCTGGCGGCAGTTCCGAGCAGAGCGCCGGTCGCGCAACTCGCGGGGAAGCCGGCGGCGGCTGCCCCGTCCGATACAATTCGCGTCGGCGCTGCATTGCTGAATACTCTGGTCAATCAAATGGGCGAAAGCAGTATCTTCCGCGCCCGCATCGACCAGGGCGTCAACGCGATGAGTTTCAACCTGAACGAACTGGAGCAGACGATCACCCGGTTGCGTCGTCAGGTCACGCATCTTTCCACTCAAGCCGAAGCGCGCATTCAATCCCGGCAGGATCAGGGCGCCAAAGCCCATCTGCAAGAATTTGATCCGCTGGAACTGGACCGTTTCACCGAGTTGCAGCAACTCAGCCGGTCGCTGATGGAAATTGCCGATGACTTGGGCAATATCGGCAACACGCTGGGCGAACACTCACGGGAAGTCACGGCGCTGCTGGATCAACAGGCCAAGGTGAACAAGGAAATTCAGCAGGGCTTGATGCGCACCGGAATGGTCCGGTTTGGCAGCATTATTCCTCGTCTGCGACGCGTGGTGCGGCAAGCCGTTCAGGATTTGGGTAAACGAGCTGAACTGCTGGTAGGCGGTGAGGAAGCAGAAGTTGACCGCACCGTGTTGGATAGCATGGTCGCGCCTTTAGAACATATGTTGCGTAACTCGCTGGCGCATGGCATTGAGTCGCCTGATCAACGTCGAGCAGCGGGCAAACCCGAGATTGGCACCATCACCCTGAGTCTGCGCCGGGAAGGTGCGGAGCTGGTGCTGGAATTGGGCGATGACGGCGCGGGCCTCAATTTTGCAGCCATCCGCGTCAAGGGCGAGGAAAAGGGCATGTTGGAGCCGGGACAACCGGCCACCCAGGAGGAACTGATTTCCCTGCTGCTGCGCCCCGGGTTCTCCACGGCGGCTTCGGTGACCCAGGTTTCCGGGCGCGGCGTGGGCATGGACGTCGTGAATGAAGCGATTCGAGCCATGCGCGGCGCACTGCTGGTGCATACGGAACCCGGTCAAGGCACCCGGTTTATTGTGCGCTTGCCGTTCTCGCTGGCGGTCACGCAAGCGTTGCTGGTGCAGGCCGGCGAAGGTATCTTTGCAATTCCCCTGTTGAGCATCGAGGTCGTGACCCGGCTCAAGGAAAGCGAGTTTCAAGCTTATCTGACCGGCGAACAGATCCTGCATCAATACAGCGATCGGCGTTATCCCGTGCATAATCTGGGCATTCTGGCCAACAGCGAGCGGATTCTGCCTTTTGAGGAAGTCAAGGACCGGAAACCGCCGGCGCTGCTGTTCCGCAGCGCAGAAGCGAGCGCTGCACTGCAGGTCGAGGCGGTGCTCGGCAATCAGGAAATCATTGTCAAACCGATCAGCCCCCAGTTTAATGGGGTGTCCGGCATTTCCGGGGCTACCGTGCTGGGCGATGGTCGGGTGATTGTGGTGCTGGAGCTGGCGGCGCTGGTGCGTAATATCGGTTCCCAGCGCCAGAAGCAGGCCGAAAGTCGGGCGCTGCGGATGGCGCGTCAGGAAGCCCGCCAGGAGAAGCTCAACATTATGGTGATCGACGATTCAATCACCATGCGCCGGGTCACCTCGCGGATTCTGGAGCGCCATAACATTCATGCGATTACTGCCAAAGATGGCATGGATGCGGTCGCTATGTTGCAGACCCAGGTGCCCGATCTCGCCATTCTCGACATCGAAATGCCGCGCATGGACGGCTTTGAAGTCGTGGCCCATGTTCGCAACCAGAGCAATTTACGACATTTACCGATCATCATGGTGACTTCGCGCGGCGGCGAGAAGCATCGTGAACGGGCGATGCGCCTTGGCGTCAACGATTACCTGACCAAGCCTTATCAGGAAGATCAATTGATTGAATCGATCCGTAATATTCTGGGCGAACGCGCCCTGGAGTTGATGACTTAATGGATGCCTCCCCTAGCCTGCGTTGCCTGCTGATAACCGTTCAGGGCGGACAGGTTATCCTGCCCAACAGTCTGGTCGTTGAAGTGCTACCCTTCGCTACGCCCTTACAGATCGAGGCTGCGCCGCACTGGGTCGTCGGCGCCATGTTGTGGCATAATCTGACCACACCGCTGGCGAGTCTCGGGCGGCTAATCTTTCGGATCACGCCTGACGCGGATCTCAATTCCCGGATTATCATCGTCAATACCCTGAGTACGGATTCCCGTTTGCCGCACTTTGGCCTTCTCGGCACCGCGGCGCCGCGCCCCCTGAATCTGCAACGCGAGGATCTCGACTTTGACCGGGAAATCCCGGATGCCGAGCGTGATCGGCTTGGTGTCCTGAGTTGGGCCAGTTATCAGGATCAGCTGGTGGTGATTCCCGACATGGACGCGATTGAAGCCGTGTTGCGCCCCCTGGTCCGGCGCGCCTGAGTCCGTCCGGAGCGAATATCCCACGTTTCCATGCGGTTGAGTAAGATCAAGCTGGTGGGGTTCAAATCCTTCGTGGATCCCACTGTATTGCATTTGCCTAGTAATCTGATGGGCGTCGTCGGCCCGAATGGGTGCGGAAAATCCAATGTTATCGACGCGGTGCGTTGGGTGATGGGTGAAAGCTCGGCGCGCAGCCTGCGCGGCGAGAGTATGACCGATGTCATCTTTAACGGCTCGGCCAGCCGCAAGCCGGTCGGCCAGGCGTCTATCGAATTAGTGTTCGACAACAGCGAGGGACGCTTGGGCGGTCCCTGGGCTAGTTATGCTGAAATCGCCGTCAAGCGTCTGGTGGGCCGCGATAGCCAGTCGAGTTATTTCCTGAACGGCAGCCGTTGTCGGCGCCGCGACATTGCCGATCTGTTCCTGGGCACGGGCCTGGGACCACGCAGTTACGCCATCATCGAACAGGGCATGATCTCGCGGGTGATTGAAGCCCGGCCAGAAGATCTGCGTCTCTTTCTGGAGGAAGCCGCCGGTATTTCCAAATACAAGGAACGGCGCCGCGAAACCGAAACCCGCATCCGCCATACCCGGGAGAATCTTGACCGGCTCAATGACGTGCGCGAGGAATTGAACCGGCAGCTTCAACATCTCCAACGCCAGGCCAGGGCAGCGGAGCAGTACCGCGATTTTCGCGCTGAGGAGCGCCAGTTGCGCGCGGAACTGCTGACTCTGCGTTGGCGCAGGTTGCAAAACGAAATCCTTGAATTTGAACACGCACAGCGTCAGCAAGAAACGGCGCTGGAAGCCACGCTGGCGGAACAGCGACGGTTAGAGGCTGCTCTGGAAACCGGTCGAGCGCGGCGGCTAGAGCTGAATGAGGTTTTTAACGCGGCCCAAGGGCGCTATTACCAGGCGGGCGCCGAGATTAGCCGGCTGGAGCAATACCTTCAGCACCAACAGGAGTTGCGGCGGCGGCGTGAGGAGGATTGGCGGCAGACCTCGGCGGCATTGGAGCAGGTCGAAACGCAACGGGCGCTGGATGGAGAACAGCGTGATGAGTGGGCGACTACTTTGATGGAAGCTGAACCGCAATTGGCAAGCGCGCTGACCGCTGAAACCGAGGCCAGCGCGGCGTTGTCCGCCGCCGAAAACGCCTTGCGCGAAGGTCAGGCGGACTGGGAAGATTTTAGTCGACGCCGTGGCGAAGCGCAGCGTCAGGCCGAGGTGGAACGCACCCGCATTGAACATCTGGACCATCAGTTGCTGCAAGGCGAACGGCGGTTGGAGCGCTTGCGCTTTGAACAGGAGCAACTGGCTAACAGTGACCTTGAACAGGACTTGGCCGAACGACGGGAAGTCGAACAGGGCATTACTGAGGACCTGCGCAGCGCTCAGGAACAATTGGCGCGCGTTGAAGCAGACTTGAACGCGACACGGGAGATGCGTCAGCAAGTCGAACAGCGGTTACGCTCGGCCCAGGAACGGTTACAAACCGGTCGTGGACGGTGGGCCTCGTTGCAGACTTTGCAGGAAGCGGCGCTGGGACGCCAGGCAAGCGGTTTACAAGACTGGTTGCACACTCAGGGCTTGACCGATGCGCCGCGTCTGGCCGAGCAGTTGGATGTGGAAGCGGGCTGGGAGGTCGCCGTCGAAGCCGCGCTGGCCGGATGGTTGGATGCGATTTGCGTGGCGCAGCTTGATGATCCGGCGCTTGCCGCTAAGGCGTCGCTTTCCCAAGGCCGATTGACTCTATTTGAACCCCCCGGCGACCCAGTCTCCTCTGCTCCCGATCTTCTACCTAATGAAACGCCATCCTCATTGACGGGAGCGAGCTGGGTTGGGAGAGATGAGCGATGGTCTCTGTCGGCCCGCATCCAGGCCCCCTGGCCACTGGCCGGGCTGCTGGACCGAATGCGCACGGTGGCCAACATTACGGAAGCCTTGGCCAGCCGTATGCACTTGCAACCTGGCGAAATCCTGGTGACGCCGGATGGCGTGCTCTGCGGTCGTCATTGGCTACGTTTGGCGCGCGGCGGCGAAGAAGATGGCGTATTGGCTCGGGAACGGGAAATTCGCCAACTGGAAACGCGGCTGGACGGCAATGCCGTAGACGTCGAGCGGGAGACCACTCAACTCGACCAGCTCCGCGACCGGCAACGCGAATTGGAGCAACAGCGCCGCGAAACCCAGCAGGCTGTCAATCAGGGACACCGCAATCAGGCTCACGCACAGAGTGACATCAAAACCGCCCAGGCCCGTTGGGAACAGGCGTGCGCGCGCCGCGAGACACTGGCCGAAGAACAGGCGGAACTCGACGCTCAATGCGAACAGGATCGGGAGCAAGTGCAACTGGCCCGGATGCGGTTGGAGGATGCGCTGTTGATCCTGGAGAACTTGCAAACGGAACAGACAGAATTGAGCGAGCGGCGCGAGCAGTTGCAGGAGGCGTATCAGCAATGCCGCGCCCGGGCCGAGACCACTCGCCAGGAAGCGGCCCGTCAGGCCGCAGCCCTGGAGGCGTTGCGGGTTCGGGTCACGGCGGCTGACCGGGCGCTCGAACGCCTGGATTTGCAGCACCGCCAGTTATTGGAGCGGCGGGATCGACTAGCGGCGGAACGGGTAACGGATAGCGACGAACTTTTGCAGACTGCGGGAGACGAACTGGCGGACTGGCTGGAGACCCGGCTGGCGGTGGAAGGGGAATTAACCGATGCGCGGCAACGCCTGGAGGCCCAAGATGCTGAACTGACGGCAGGTGAGCAGGCGCGCAGCCGTTGCGAACGGCAGGCCGAGGCGCAACGTCGACAAATTGAGGAGCAACGCCTGGCGTCGAGCGAGGGGCGGGTGCGTCAACAGAGTTTGCGCGAGCAGTTAGCCGAGTTGGAGACCGACCCGGAAACCGTGATGCCTACGCTGCCCGCCGAGGCGTTCGAAAGCGACTGGCTCAACCGATTGGAGCAGATTGAGCGGCGTATTCAGCGGCTGGGGGCGATCAATCTGGCGGCGATTCAGGAGTTCGCCGAACTGTCCGAGCGCAAGGACTATCTCGATGCGCAAAACGCTGATTTGCTGGAAGCGCTGGCGACATTGGAAACAGCCATCCGGCAAATGGATCGTGAGACCCGCGCCCGGTTTCGCGAGACATTTGAACAGGTCAATACAGGGCTGCAAACCTTGTTCCCCCGTTTATTCGGTGGCGGCGAGGCGCATCTGGAACTGACGGGCGAAGATGTGCTGGATGCCGGGGTCGCGATCATGGCCAAGCCGCCGGGCAAGCGGATTGGTTCCATCAGCCTGCTGTCCGGCGGCGAGAAGGCGTTGACGGCGGTAGCGCTGGTATTCGCCATTTTCCAGCTCAATCCTGCGCCCTTTTGTCTGCTGGACGAAGTGGATGCGCCACTGGACGAGGCGAATGTGCGGCGCTTCGGCGCGCTGGTGCAGGACATGGCGAGTCGGGTGCAGTTCGTATTTATCACCCACAACAAGGCCACCATGGAAATCGCGGATCATCTGGCCGGGGTGACCATGCAGGAGCCTGGCGTATCCCGGTTGGTGGCGGTTGATGTTGAAGCGGCGGTTCGCCTGGCCGGGGTAGGTTAATGATAACGGTAACAACCTCCCTGAGAGAGAATGCTTCGCCAACATGACAAAAGGTATTTGTTAATAGAGGGCGATTTCAGTATAAACGGCGGTGTGTCGTTTTCCGTTCGCCCTGTAGGGGCTGAACAGGTTTATCATTACTAAGATGCATAGCAGAATGCGGCAGGCGCAATCCGGGGCTTTGAATTCATGGAAATGTTGGATAAAACACAGTTGCAGTGGTTATTGGCGGGCATTGGCGCCGTGGTCGTGGTCCTCATCTATCTTTGGGGGATGCGCGTCCGTATCCGTGAGGGTATCCGCAAACGTCGGCGCCAGCCTTCGCAGCAGAAAGAACCGATATTTGGCGATTCCCTGGCGCCGGAACCTTCCGAGGAGGTCAGCAATGGGCATGACTTTGGCGGGATGTTGATCACCCCGGATCATCCCCTGGCCAAAAAAGCGCTGATCGATGTCGAAATTCGACCGATCTATCGCAACGGAAGATCAGCGCCTGACGATGAAACATCTGCAGTGGACGTCGTTGAGGAACCGCCAGTTACCGAGAGGGATGCGGTGGACGCGGAACCCAAGGTGGAACCTGTCGCGGAGGCTAAGCCGCCGAATGATTCACCCCAGAAACCAGCGATTGCCAAGTCGCCTAAAATGACTGTGGCCCTGACCGTAGTGGCGGTGCCAGTCGGTCAATCGTCCTTTAAAGGATTGGATATTCAGACAGTGGCCCTTGATCTGGATTTCCAACTGGGCGCAAGTGGACTGTTTGATCGCTGCGCGGACCACAGTAGCGGCGAGCCGATTTTCAGTATGGCCCATTTACGCAAGCCGGGCGCCTTCGATTCGCCTTCGCTGGATGCTCTGACAACGCCAGGATTACTGTTATTTATGAGCCTGCCGGGTCCAATGGAAGAGATGAAAGCGCTGGATTTGCTGGTGGTCACTGCCGACCAATTGGCGCAGCGGTTGGGCGGCATGATCTGTGATGAGCGTCGTAACCGACTGACGAACCAGGGACTCTTGCACCTGCGCAACGAAGTCGTCGAATTCCGGCGCAAGCAACGGTTTTGGATGCAGTCTTCGGAGATGAAGGATGGAGGCTAAAGGGCAAAGGATGAAGGCTGATGAAGGCTCAAAATATCCCTGATGATTTAAAAGTCCGCGCCGTCCAGTTGCGCGAACAATTGAATAGGTATGGCTATCGCTATTATGTTCTGGATAGCCCGGAAATCCCCGATGCCGAGTATGACCGGTTATTTCAGGAATTGCAGGCGCTGGAAATCGCACATCCTGAACTGATCGCGCCGGATTCCCCGACTCAGCGCGTGGGCGGCAAGCCCCTGGAAGCGTTCGCGCCAATCCGTCATCAGCGACCGATGCTGTCCATCCGCACTGAAACCGATACAGGTCCGGATGGCGCCCGAGCGTTTGATGCCCTAGTGCGGCGCGAATTGGAGCTGAGTGAAGACGCGGCGCCGGTTGAGTATGCCTGTGAGCTGAAATTCGATGGTTTAGCCATCAACCTGCGTTACGAGCAGGGAGTGCTTACGCAGGCGGCCACGCGCGGTGATGGCGAGACCGGCGAGGATGTAACGCAAAATGTGCGCACTATCAAGACCGTGCCACTGCGCTTGCAAGGCATTGCACCCGAGGTGTTGGAGGTGCGTGGCGAAGCGTACATGCGCCGTCCGGATTTTGAACGCTATAACGCTCAGCAACGGGCTGCCAGCTTGCCGGCGCTGGTTAACCCCCGCAATGGCGCAGCAGGCGCGATCCGGCAACTGGATTCTCGTCAGGCAATGAAGCGCCCGCTGTCCTTTTTTGCTTACGGCCTAGGTGAAACGCAGGGTTGGGAGCCGCCAGCCACGCACAGCGCGACGCTGGATGCTCTAGCGGCTTTGGGTTTGCCGGTGAGCGCGGAACGAGCGGTCGTGCAAGGCGCCGATGGGCTGATGGCGTTTCATGACGCCATTGCCGGAAAGCGTGACGCGCTGCCTTTCGACATTGACGGCGTGGTTTACAAAGTCAATCGCCTGGATTGGCAGCGGCAACTCGGATTTCGCACTCGTGAGCCGCGTTGGGCGGTGGCCCACAAATTTCCGGCTCAGGAGGAGCTGACGGTGGTCGAAGCCATCGAAGTCCAGGTTGGACGCACGGGAGCAATCACCCCGGTGGCGCGACTCAAACCCGTGTTCGTGGGCGGGGTCACGGTGACCAATGCAACCTTGCATAACGCCGATGAAATTGCGCGCAAGGATGTACGCGTCGGTGATACCGTGATCGTGCGCCGGGCCGGCGATGTGATTCCCGAAGTCGTGAGCGTCGTGCGGGATCGGCGGCCTGCCGATGCGCAACCATTCGTGATGCCGGAAACCTGTCCGGTATGCGGCTCGCATGTCGTTCGCCCGGAAGGGGAATCCGTGGCGCGATGCATGGGGGGTCTTTACTGCCGCGCCCAGCGCAAGGAAGCGCTGCGTCATTTTGCCTCGCGGCGGGCAATGGACATCGAAGGGTTGGGCGATAAGCTGGTGGAGCAGTTGGTCGATCAGGAGTTAGTGCGGGGTCCCGCTGATCTTTATGCACTGGACGTAACAACGCTGGCGGGTTTGGAACGAATGGGCGCAAAATCGGCGGCCAATCTGGCAGCGGCGCTAGAGCGCAGCAAGACCACGACCCTGGCGCGATTTCTCTACGCGCTGGGCATTCGCGAGGTCGGCGAAGCAACCGCCATGACGCTGGCGGCGCATTTTGGCGCGCTGGAGGCATTGGTGGTGGCTGAGGAAGAAACGTTGCAACAGGCGCCGGATGTGGGGCCAGTGGTTGCCGCGGCGATTCGCGCCTTTTTTCAGGAACCGCATAATCAGCAAGCGATCGCCCGCCTGCGAGCGGCAGGGGTACATTGGCCTGATGGTGCGAGGAAACCGGCGGTGATTTCGTCACTGGCGGGTAAAACCTTCGTCTTAACCGGCGCGCTGGATTCCCTGGCCCGCGATCAGGCGGCTGATCGCTTGCGAGCGCTGGGCGCCAAGGTTAGTGGCAGCGTGTCGAAGAAAACCGATTATGTGGTGGCGGGTCGCGACGCCGGCTCCAAACTGGAGAGGGCGCAAGCGTTGAATGTAACGGTTCTGGACGAGGCCGGTTTGCTGGCGCTGTTGGAAGATTCTTAGAGAGATGAAGATTTCGATTCAGGACGCCACTCTCATCCCCCAGGTGGAAACCCGGATTGACCGCTTGACGGTTTTGCACGGCACGCTTTTACGATGCATCGGCGCCTTGAACGTGAACACGGACTCCACCTCGCATCTGGTCTGCGAAGCGTTGCAGCAGGCAGCCGACGAATTAGCGGAAATGATCGTTCAAGACACCCAGTTGTGCGCGCTGAAGCTCTCCCGGTATCGCAACCGGGATGTGGGCGAACAGTTTATTGATCTTGAAGATGAGTGATCGCGCGCCAGTACGGCCTCATTTATTTCCCAGCTGCTAAAAACGGTCTGAACCATTTCCCACGGCTTCCAAATTCAGGGCGGCGGCCAGCAAAGCCTGAGTATAGGGGTGTTGAGGACGCTCAAACACCTGCCGCGCTGGCCCTTCTTCCACCACCCGGCCATTCTTCATCACCAGCAAATGATTGGCCAGCGCCCGCACGACGCGCAGATCGTGACTGATAAACAGGTACGCCAATCGGTAGCGGCGTTGCAAGTCGCGCAATAAATCTACAATCTGCGCCTGCACGGAGACATCCAGGGCGCTAGTCGGTTCGTCGAGGATCAACAGGCGCGGTTGCAGTGCCAGAGCGCGGGCGATGGCGATGCGCTGGCGCTGACCGCCAGAGAATTCATGCGGATAGCGATCCTGAGTCTCCGGGTCCAGTCCGACTTCTTCTAACGCCTGGGCAATCCGGGTGCGGCGGGTTTTGTGATCACCCGCTAATCCGTGAACCCGCAGACCTTCTTCGACAATTTCGCCTACGGATAACCGGGGACTCAATGAACCATAAGGGTCCTGAAAGACGATCTGCATGGCCTGGCGCAATGGGCGCAACGCCTTGTCCGGCTGATGGTCGATGCGCTGCCCCTCGAAGCGAATCGCGCCGGTGCTGGACAACAGGCGCAGCAACGCCAGCCCCAGGGTGGTTTTGCCGGAACCGCTCTCGCCAACCACGCCCAGGGTTTGCCCAGCGCGCACACTCACGCTAACGCCATCGACGGCCTTGACATGCTCTGTGGCTTGTCCAAATAGGCTGCGTTTGAGTGGGAACCAGACCTTGAGATCATCGCCAGCCATGACGATCGGCGCTTCACTGTTTTCGGGGGGCGGCTCGCCCTGCGGTTCGGCGGCCAGCAGTTGCCGGGTATAGGGATGTTGGGGATTGCTGAAAATCCCGGCGACTGAACCGGTTTCTACGACCACACCAGCCTGCATCACGCAAACGCGATCAGCCATTTTACGCACGATGCTCAGATCATGGGTGATGAACAGAATGGCCATGCCCAGTCGCGCCTGCAAGTCCTTCAGCAATTTCAGGATTTGTGCTTGAATCGTCACATCGAGCGCAGTCGTTGGCTCGTCAGCGATGAGAATATCAGGATCATTCGCCAAGGCCATGGCGATCATCACTCGTTGCCGCTGGCCGCCGGATAACTCATGCGGCAGCGCATTCAATCGATGCGCCGCATCGGGTAACCCGACCAACTCCAGCAGTTCCACAATGCGCGCCTTGAGCCGTGCGCCGCTTAATCCCTTATGCAGCAACAATGTTTCACCAATCTGTTTTTCAATGGAATGCAGAGGATTAAGCGAGGTCATCGGTTCCTGGAACACCATAGCGATCTGGTTGCCGCGAATCTCGCGCAATCGGGCGGGCGTCGCGCCCAGCAGTTCCTCGCCGCGTAGACGAATGCTGCCACCGGGATGGCGGGCGTGAGGATAGGGCAGCAGTTGCAGCAGCGACAGCGCTGACACCGATTTTCCGGAGCCGCTTTCGCCCACCAGCGCCAGCGTCTCGCCGCGCCGGAGCGCGAAGGAAACCTGCTTGACTGCCGGTATCGCGCCGAAGGAAACGGAGAGATCGCGGACTTCGAGAAGGGGAGTGGATTCAGTCGCTTCGGAATGGATCTGCATAGGTTGCCTTCAGCGTGGAGCGGTTTAAAAGTCATCAGTGTGGATGCGTTGGAAGGGCGCTAGTGTTGGCAATAGTTCCCGCAAACGCGCCTCCCGTTCCACAGGCGGTAATTGACCGATGGTTTCCGCCGCTTGGTAAAATCTTGCGAAATCTCGCCCTTCCCGTTCAAACAAGGCCAGAAACGCCGGAACCTGCCGGTAATAGGTGCTGACGCCGGCCAGTTTGGCGTTATTCAAGTCCTGCATGAACCAGCGATCGTAACCCGCATAACCTCCCCAATCTTGTTTGAGCGCTTGATAACGCGCCTGCAATTCCCCCAGGATGCGCTGCTTGCCGGTGCGTTTTTCCGACTCGCGGTGGGGAGAAACATAAAGCACTGCCAATGATTCACGGGCCTGCACCGTAAGTTGCAAAAACTGCTCACGTCGGCGCAGGTCTGCCGCATACTCCTCGCGTTCATGCGCTACAGCCCGCCGTTCCAGCCAGCGTTCCGCGCCCAACTGGCCCACGGCAGTCGCAAACGCTTCGTTGAAAGCCGTGTCGTCAGCCACATATAACCGTTGATGCGCCAGTTCGTGAAACATCAATTCCGCCAATCGCCCAGTAGGCCAGTCAATGAACGTGTTAAGCAAGGGATCGTCAAACCAGCCAAGCGTCGAGTAGGCGGTAATATCGGCCATGTAAACATCGTCGCCGGTTGCGCGCAACTCCGCTGCTAACCGGCTGGCCGCCTCAGCGTCGAAATAACCGCGATAGCTCAGACAACCGGCCACCAGGAAACACCATTGACGTGGCTCCAGACTCAACTCCGGCGCAGCAAAGACGTTTTTTACCACCCAGCTCCGCTGGAGATCGGAATAGTCACGGTAACTGTTATTATCTGGTAGCGCTAACTCGGTGGCGGCGAAGTCACGCAAAGCCTGAGCGGTTTCCAGGCGCTGACGCAATTCCGGCGAGGTTGTTGAATCCGCCAGCACGTCCGCTACAGGTCGTCGAACTTGCCAAAGCTTCCATTGGCCCGCCGCCGCCTGTTGGTAATAAGCCAGATCGGCGCAACCGGGGAGGGCCATTATGATTGTCAGTATGATGAAAAAATTCTGTGAAATTTGTCGCATCACCCGGAAAACCACTTAAGGTTGACAGCACCGATCATTCTGCTTCACTGAAGGATGTTTGTGGTGTGTGCAGATCATAGCAGCGGGTTCTAATCTTGGTCGGATGAATACAGACACAGTAACAACCTATCTGGTCGGCGGTGCGGTGCGCGATGAGTTGTTGAATCTGCCGGTTAAGGAACGCGACTGGGTCGTGGTCGGCGCGACGCCGGATGACTTGCTCACGCGCGGCTTTCGTCCGGTGGGCAAAGATTTTCCGGTGTTCCTGCATCCGGAGACCCGTGACGAATACGCCTTGGCGCGCACTGAACGCAAGACCGCGCCGGGCTATCATGGCTTCCACATCCACGCGGCCCCCGAGGTCACGTTGGAGGATGACCTGCAGCGCCGCGATCTGACCATTAACGCCATGGCGCGCGATGCGCAAGGCCAACTGATCGACCCCTATCACGGCGCCCGCGATCTTGAAGCGCGGTGGTTGCGCCATGTCTCGCCCGCTTTTGCCGAAGATCCGGTGCGGATTCTGCGCGTGGCCCGGTTTAGCGCCCGCTATGCCTCGCTGGGCTTTCGGGTTGCGCCGGAAACTCTGAATCTGATGCGCGCCATGGTCGTCAGTGGCGAAGTCGATCACTTGACGCCGGAGCGGGTCTGGGCGGAAACCGTGCGCGCACTGGGCGAATCGCGTCCCGAGCGGTTTATTGAAACCTTGCGCGACTGTGGCGCGCTGGCGCGCATTTTCCCAGAGCTGGATCGCCTGTTCGGCGTGCCGCAACCTCCCGTTCATCATCCAGAAATCGACACGGGCCTTCACACACTGATGGCGTTGACTCAGGCGGTGCGATTGGGCGCGGATGTGGTGACCCGTTTTGCAGTGCTGGTTCACGATTTTGGCAAGGGAGCAACTCCGCCAGAAGAATGGCCGCGTCATCTCGACCATGAGGATCGTGGCGCCGAACTGGTGCGCGCCTTTTGTCAGCGACTGAGGGTTCCCAACCTGCATCGGGAACTGGGGGTATTGACCGCCCGTTATCACACACACTGCCATCGCGCCCTGGAATTGCGTCCGGGAACCCTGTTGAAAATTCTGCAAGCTCTGGATACCTTGCGCAAACCGCAGCGCTTTGAACAATTCCTGCTGGCCTGTGAGGCGGATGCCCGAGGCCGCCTAGGACTGGAGAATCGTGATTATCCGCAGGCAGATTTGCTGCGACGCATTTATCAGGCAATATCCGGCATCCAGGCGCGACCATTGATGGAGCAAGGTTTAAGCGGCTTGGCGCTGGCCGAAGCCTTGCGACGCGAACGGTTGGCGACGATTACCGAGGTGCGACGGGCTTTTACCAGTGTGGGTTGTTGATTTAAATATAAACACTGAATCAGGAGACAATGCGATGAACCCCTTAGATGAAGCGATGAACTCACTGGAAGCCATTATTACCAGTCCAGACCCTGAAAAAATGCGCGATGCGCTTTATTTAGCTTTGACCCGCATTGAACAACTGGAAAACGAAATATATTTTATCAAATCAGAACAAGCTGATATAAATCGCCATATTACCGAGTTATATAAAAGGATCCGATCACGACCAGAATAAAACACTACATATAATCTTTTGAAAACGGGTATCTCAATCCCGCAAGTGACAATCAAACAACACATCTTCACCCATCACATAGCGGCGATGGCGAGGATGCAGTCCCTGCGACAAATCTTCAATCGTCGGCAACGTAATGCTCGGCCGACCAGAGCCGATAACCAGCGGCGCGATAGCAATCTGTAACCGATCCAGCAAGCCCGCTTCCAGGAAGTTCGACACCGTCAGCCCACCCCCTTCGACAAACAACCCAAACAGACCCCGCTCGTGCAACTGCCGTAGAACCTCTCGAAGCGGCAAATGTGGGCCATCATGGGGAATGCCCATGACCTCTGCATGACCTGGCCCCGGTTGATGAGCCAGCCCTTCAGCGCAAACCAGCAGCGTTCGCGTGGTTTGATCCTGAAATAGATAGCGCTCAGCAGTAAGACGACGGTGGGGATCGATGACGACTCGCACCGGTTGCGGTCCCGTAACCCGCCGGGTAGTCAGTTGTGGATCGTCGCACTCCACCGTGCTTGCGCCAACGAGAATCGCATCGCACAGTGCGCGTAATCGGTGCAGATGCGTAAGATTTTCCGGGCTGTTGATATGGCGGGATGCGCCGCAGACTGTTGCAATGCGGCCATCGAGACTTTGCCCCAGATGGGCCAGGGTGAACGGTCGTTGCCGATTGGCCAAGGCCATTGGTAGATAGAGATCCAGCAGTTCCGCGCTGGTTTGCGGAACCGGAACCCTGGCGGTCCAGAAACCGTTGCTGGCGATCTCAATGAGGGTAGCGGCGTCTCCGGCGGGAACCAGCGCCAGTTGACCGTCTCCGGTCAATCCACAGATCACCGGATCGGGAAGCGTCTCCAGCGTTCGTGATGCGCAGCGCAGTTCGAGCAGCAACCGCCAAACCTGATCGGGAGTAAATTCCATTGCCTGGTTATAGCGCATCCATCAGCGAATTCAGGTCCAGCAGTCGTTGTTCCTGAATCAGCGGTTCGATCACCGGATCAAGATGACCTTCCAGCACCTCGCCCAGCTTGTACAATGTCAGGTTGATGCGATGGTCAGTCACCCGTCCCTGCGGAAAATTATAGGTGCGGATGCGCTCGGAGCGATCGCCGCTGCCCACCAGCAACTTGCGGGTCTGCGCCTGAGCGCTGGTCTGTTTCTCCTGTTCCGCCGTCAATAATTTGGCCTGCAACAGGGACATGGCCCGCGAGCGGTTCTTGTGCTGGGAGCGCTCGTCCTGGCATTCCACCACAATGCCGCTGGGCAAGTGCGTGATGCGAATTGCTGAATCCGTCTTGTTGACATGCTGCCCCCCCGCCCCGGAAGCGCGGTAGGTGTCAATGCGCAAGTCAGCAGGATTGATGTCGATTTGCTCTACTTCCTCCAGTTCCGGCATAACCGCCACGGTCGCCGCCGAGGTGTGAATCCGTCCCTGCGCCTCGGTCACCGGCACACGTTGCACCCGATGGGCGCCGGACTCAAACTTCAGCTTGGAGTAGACGCCCTGGCCGATAATCCGGCCAATGACTTCCTTATAACCGCCATGTTCGCCAGGGCTTTCGCTAAGGATTTCCAAGGTCCAGCCACGCAATTCGGCATAACGGCCATACATCCGCCATAAATCGCCAGCGAACAGCGCCGCCTCGTCGCCGCCAGTCCCGGCGCGGATTTCCAGAAAGACGTTGCCAGAATCATGGGGATCTTGCGGCAGCAGCAAAAATTGCAAGGTTTGCTCCTGCTCCATGCGCCGCTGGTCTGCTTCAAGCAGTTCAGCCTGGGCCAGCGCGCGCATTTCCGGGTCGTTGTCCTGGGCCATTTCACGCGTGCTGTCCAGTTCGTCCAACACCTGGCGGTAGGCATGGAACCCGCTGGCTACCGGCTCCAGTTGCGCGTATTCCACGGACAGAGCGCGAAAGCGGTCATTGTCGTTGATGATCTCCGGCTCCGCCAGTAAAGCGCTAATTTCTTCGTGACGAGCCGCCAGTTGTTCCAGCTTAGCCAGCATTGAGGGGTTCATGGATGCGGTTTTCCGTCATGCAGACGGTATAAGTTCTGAATCAGAGTCAACATTTCCAAATCGCCTTGAGCCGCGGCTTCCCGCAGACCGGCGCAGGGCGGATGAATAAGCTTATTTGTCAAAGTATTAGCCAAAAAATTCAGTGCTTCGGCGGGATCCTGGCCTTGGGCAAGTTGTCGTCGGGCGCGGGCCAGCGCCTCATCACGCGCCGCTTCAGCGCGTTGCCGCAGGGCGCGGATACTGTCGACGCTGTCCTGCGCACGCAGCCAGGCCATGAAGCGTTCGACCTGGTTGTCAATAATCTCTTCCGCCTGCCGGGCGGCCGCCTGTCTTGATCGCAAGTTCTCCTGAATAATATCCTTGAGGTCGTCCACTGTGTACAAGTATACGTCATCCAGATCTGCCACCGCTGGATCGATATCACGCGGCACGGCCAGATCGACCATGAACATCGGTTGATGGCGGCGCTGTTTCAAGCAACGGCGAACCAGTGCGGCTTCCAGCATCAGGCCGGGATTGGCGGTGGAAGCGATCACCATGTCCGCTTCTCCAAGATGCAGGGGAATTTCTTCCAGGGCGATTGCATAACCGGCAAAGGAAGCCGCCAAGGCATGCGCCCGCTCCAGGGTCCGATTGGCGACCACCAACCGGCCAATTCCGCTCTCATGGAGGTGGCGGGCCACCAGTTCAATTGTGTCGCCTGCGCCGATCAGCAATGCGGTGCGGCGTGGCAGATCGGCAAAAATCTGTTTGGCTAAACTGACTGCGGCAAAGGCGACCGAGACCGGGCTGGCGCCAATGTGCGTATCGGTGCGCACTTGCTTGGCCACCGAGAAGGTGTGTTGAAATAATCGCTCCAGCAGGGTCCCCAAGGCTCCGGCCCGACTGGCCGCCTGATAAGCCCTCTTGACTTGCCCGAGAATTTGCGGTTCGCCTAACACCATTGAGTCCAACCCGGAGGCGACCCGCAGAATATGCCGCACCGCTCGGCCCTCAGCGTGTTGGTAAAGATAGGGCCGCAAATCTGCAGCCGGCAGCGTATGATAGTCGCCCAGCCACTTTACTACGCGCTGGCTATCGCCATCTTTCAGGCCGCAGTACAGTTCAGTGCGATTGCAAGTGGACAGAATGGCCGCCTCATAAACACCGCCCCGTTCACGCAAATCCCGCAGGGCTGGATACAGGCGGTCTGGCGCGAACGTCACCCGTTCGCGGACGCCGACCGGCGCGGTTTGATGATTGAGGCCAAGAGCCAGCAGGGACATGGGATGCAATCAGGATTGGGCTGAAAAATGTTGAATTGTGCGGGATAAAACCAGCTTGTGACAAGGTCATACTTCATATCGCGATGCGCTGTGCCCTACGCTTCCAGAGTGAGGTTCATAGCGAGCAAGATATTTGTACCAGGGAACCTGAAACCTGCTGATTCTGCTTGAACGATTTTTAAAAGTTGGTAATGAACATACTCCTAAAAGCCTTGGTTTTTTGCAGCCCGCTCCTCAGTGGTTGCGTCACTGTCGTGGATGCACAGGCGCCCATTGAGCCGGAATTCCAGATCCGTCCCGTTTTGGAACCCAGTCCCCGGGCCGAGTTGATGTACCAGGTTCTGACAGCGGAACTGGCAGGTAAACGCGACCAACTCGATGTAGCGTTGAACCACTACCAGCAAGCAGCCATTGTCAGCAACGACCCGCGCGTAACTGAACGCGCAGTGGTGTTGGCTTTAATCATGAAGGAAAACGCTGCTGCGTTGGCGCTGGCGCAACGCTGGCTGGCGCTCGACCCCGCCAGCGAGCAGGCGCAACAAACCCTGGCGTTGGCTTATTTGCGTAATGGTCGTTTGGAAGAAGCGGCTGAATATCTGGAAACGGTGCGCCGTGTTGCCCGGAACAAGGACAAGCAACAGGGCTACGCGACCATCGCCTCGCTGCTCAGTCAGGCGGACGACAAGCAGTTGGCTCTGCGCGTGATGGGACAATTCCGCGACCGCAACCCCCGTTCCGCCTTCGCTCAATACTACTATGCCATGCTAGCCGCCGCCGCCGGCGAACGCGAACAGGCGCTGACCGGGCTGGAGCGGGCGTTGGCTCGTGATCGAAAGCTGGTTCCCGCGCATCTGCTGCGCACTCGTTTGTTGCTGGAGGGTGGTGATCGAGAGGCGGCGCTGGCCGGGTTGGCCAAGGCGGTGGCTGCTATTCCACGCGACCGCAACCTGCGCATGAGCTACGCACGCTTGCTGATCGATGCGGGTCAACTGGACAAGGCGCGCCGGGAATTCGCTATCCTGCTCAATCAGAATCCCAAGGATACCGATTCGCTGTACGCACTGGGCCTGCTGGCGGCGGAAACTCGCCAGTTTGACCTGGCCGAAACCTATTTTCTGGATTTGATCAAGCGCAATACGCGACTGGCGGACGCCTACTTTGAACTGGGCCGCATCGAGGAGCAGCGCGGTGATTACGCCAAGGCCCGGGAATGGTATGAACGGGTCAAGGACGAGGATCGCTATCTCAGCGCCCAGATGCGCATGGGCGTGGTGCTGGCCAAATCGGGTGATATCGCCGGCGCTGGCCAGCATTTCGATGCCTTGCGCCGTGATAATCCGCAAAACGACATCACCCTGTATCTGGCCGAGGCTGAAGCGTTGCGCGAGGCCGGACGCTATCAGGAAGCCTTTGACGGTTTGGATCGAGCGCTGGCGTCGCACCCCAACGACAAGGATTTACTGTACGCTCGAGCGTTGGCGGCGGAAAAACTGGACCGGCTGGATCTGCTGGAGCGGGATTTACGCGCGATTCTCGCGGCTGATCCCAAAAATGGGCAAGCGCTGAATGCGCTGGGCTACACGCTGGCGGACCGCACGGACCGTTATCAGGAGGCGCTCGGCTACATCGAACAGGCGCTGGAGCAAATGCCCAATGATGCAGCGGTGCTCGACAGCATGGGCTGGGTGCACTATCGACTCGGCAACCGGGACCGGGCGCTGGAGTATCTACGCCAGGCTTACCGGATTAACCCGGACGCCGAAATTGCCGCGCATCTGAGCGAAGTGCTCTGGGTCAACGGCCAGCGGGACGAAGCCCGGAAAGTCTGGCGGGAAGCTCTGGCGCGCGACCCAGATAATATACACTTGCGCAAATTGCAGGAACGGTTTAACTGGTAGAGGATTGACGTTAATGACTGAAGACGAGCAACGCGCAAGCGATTTCATTGCCGCCTGCGCCAAGGAAGTGAGCGCTTACATTCTCCGTTACGCGGATGAGGCGGGACTGGAGCGTTCATCGTTTCTGGTCAGCGTCGCCGCGGTTCTGGCCTCATCAGCGTTGGCGGCGCAGCCCGAGGATCAGCTTGGCGCCGCCTCGCGTCATATCCAAAATGCTTTGGGTCTGATTCATTGCCTGCGGGATGAAGAAGCAGACAACCCGATGCCTGCTGCTGCCGCCAATGCAGGTTTCACCGCCCCGCAACCGTCGCCATGAGCCGGTTAGTCAGGCGCAATAGCAAGAACCGGTTTTTTATTGGGATCATCGCACTATTCATTCCAACCTTCCTGTTGACCGGGTGCGCTACTCCACCGCCTTCTGTGCCGAAGGCGACGGCTTGGAGCGCCCGGCAAACCCGGCTCATGCAATTGGCAAACTGGCAGGTGGACGGACGCATTGGCGTCATCAGCGGCCAGGAAGGCTGGCACGCCACTTTCCAGTGGGTGCAGCGGAAACCCGGTTACCGTATCGATCTGCTGGGTCCGCTCGGTCAAGGTCGAGTTGTTATTGAAAGCGATGGCGAGGAAGTGCGGGTCCAGACCCAGGAGGGTCAAAGCTGGGCCGCGCCCGATCCCGATGATCTACTCGAACAAACTCTGGGAGTGCGTCTGCCGGTCAACGGCTTGCGGTACTGGGTGCGCGGCTTGCCAGCACCCGGCCCGGCACCGGTATTGCAAACCGACACTGAAGGTCGACTGACCCGGCTGGAACAAAACGGTTGGGTGATTGAGTACTTGATTTATGCGCCGACCTCTATTCCCGACCTGGATCTGCCGGAGCGCGTCATTGCGCAACACGGGGATCTGAACATCAAACTGGTCATCCAGCAGTGGACGCTGTAACGTCGCCACCTGACGCGACGGCTTGGCCAGCCCCGGCCAAACTCAACCTCATGTTGCGCATCGTGGGCCGGTGCCCGGATGGCTACCATTTGCTCCAAACGGTCTTTCAGTTTCTCGATTACAGCGACTGGTTGTGGTTCGACCGGCGTGATGATGGCGTGATCGAGCGCCAGGGTGAAGTCGCTGGCGTTGCCCCGGACGCGGATTTAATAGTGCGCGCCGCCCGATCATTGCAGCAGGCCACCGGAACCCGGTTAGGCGCGACAATACGCATTGTTAAACGGTTACCGATGGGCGGAGGGCTGGGCGGCGGCAGTTCCGACGCAGCGACCGCGCTGGTAGCGCTAAATGAGTATTGGCGAACCGGATTGACCTTGGCGGAATTGGCGGAACTGGGTTTGCGACTGGGCGCTGACGTGCCGGTCTTCGTCCACGGTCGTGCCGCCTGGGCGGAAGGTGTAGGTGAACAGCTGACGCCGATCACGCTTGACGAACCCTGGTTCCTGGTCTTAGTCCCGGCTTGTTCGATCGCCACGGGCGCGGTGTTCAGCGACCCGGAATTGACAAGAAACTCCCCACTCCTCACAATAGCGGACTTTGCGAAGGGCATGGGCGGTAATGATTGCGCAGCGGTGGTTTATCGTCGCTACCCGCAAGTGGCCGCTGCAATTGCCTGGTTAGAGCGTTACGGAGATGCGCGGTTAACCGGCACCGGCGCTGGGGTGTTCGCCGCTTTCCCGGATGTCGTCAACGCTAGGCAAGTGCTCAGGCAATTGCCGGCAGGTTGGTCAGGGTTTATTGCCCGAGGGCATAACTGTTCGCCGCTGCATGATCGCCTGGCGCAAGCCAGACGCGAATCTGTTTGAAGCGCTTCTGATTTTTTGGGCCGTAGCCAAGCGGTAAGGCACTGGACTTTGACTCCAGCATTCCCAGGTTCGAATCCTGGCGGCCCAGCCATCTTTAATAGAGCAGACCGATGATAGCGGGGGAACAGGTCGTGTATGAAAGTCGAATGATGGTGTTTGCAGGCAACGCCCACCCGCAACTGGCCCACGATATCGTCAATCATCTGCAAATGCCGCTAGGTCAGGCCATCGTCAGTCGCTTTAGCGATGGCGAAGTGATGGTGGAGTTAATGGAGAATGTACGGGGCAAGGATGTCTTCATTGTTCAGCCCACCTGCTATCCGACCAATGACAACATCATGGAACTGCTGGTGATCGCCGATGCGTTGCGGCGCTCCTCGGCGGTGCGGGTCACAGCAGTCATTCCCTACTTTGGCTATTCCCGGCAGGATCGCCGGCCCCGTTCAGCGCGCGTGCCGATTTCCGCCAAAGTGGTTGCCAACATGATCACCAGCGTTGGCGTAGATCGGGTGCTGACCGTGGATTTGCACGCGGATCAGATCCAGGGATTTTTTGACATTCCGGTGGATAATATCTACGCCACGCCGATGGTGTTGAGCGATATTCAGTCCCAAAACCTGGGCGATCTCATGGTGGTTTCGCCGGATGTAGGCGGTGTGGTGCGCGCCCGTGCTCTGGCCAAGCGATTGGCCGATTCCGAGTTGGCGATCATTGACAAACGCCGGCCCGCGCCCAATCAGGCGCAGGTGATGCATGTCATCGGCGATGTCGAGGGGCAGCATTGCATTATAGTGGATGACATGGTCGATACCGCCGGCACGCTTTGTTTGGCGGCCAAGGCGTTGAAGGAATGGGGCGCAGCTTCGGTGCGCGGTTACTGTACTCATGCGGTACTGTCCGGCGCAGCGGCCACGAACATCCGCGAATCTGCGCTGGACGAACTGGTCGTGACCGACACCATTCCCCTGCGTCCTGATTCGGCGGCGTGCCCGAATATTCGCCAGATCAGCGTGGCGGGGCTACTCGCTGAGTCCATGCGCCGGATTCATCTCGAAGAGTCAGTGAGTTCGTTGTTCCTGTAAAATTTTCACCATCCCGCCTGGTTCAAAGGTGGAATCACTGAAAGCGGCGCGTCTGGTCGCGGGCGCGTCGCATTTTTATGTTCACCGTTTGGAGAAAAGAGAATGAGTATTACTTTTGAACTGCAAGCCGACCCGCGCAGCGATCTGGGGAAAGGTGCGAGCCGCCGCCTGCGCCGCGCTGGCAAAGTTCCAGCTATTCTGTATGGCGATGGCCAGGAGTCGATGCCATTGTTGCTGGATCAAATGGATATGATCAATCAGATGAAGAACGAGGCGATCTATTCTCATGTTCTGACCCTGAAAATTGGTGACCGCACTGAAAACGCCATACTGCGCGATATCCAGCGCCACCCGTTCAAGCCGACGCTCGTTCATCTGGATTTTCTGCGGGTCAGCGCTGATCGCAAATTACGCGCTCATATACCGCTGCATTTTCTCAATGAGAGTACTTCCAAGGGCGTCAAACAGCAGGGCGGTGCGGTCAGTCATACCCTCATTGAAATTGAAATCACCTGCTTACCCAAAGATTTGCCAGAATTTATCGAGATCGATCTGGCTGAGGTGGGCGTAGGCGAGACGATTCATCTTTCACAGATTCCGCTGCCGCCTGGCGTGGAGCTGGCTACCCATGTTGCTCCTGGCTCCGAGCATGATGCGATTGTGGTCGGCATTCATCATGCCCACGGCGGTGGGGAAACATCCGAAGAGGCCGCAACCTGATTGGCGAACACCCTCTCCTCTAGCCCCTTTCCCACAAGCAGGGCGAGGGGAGGAGTGACTATTTATTCCTGGAACAGGACGCCGATCATGGCGGAACAAGCGCCGATATTGCGGTTAGTAGTTGGGTTAGGCAATCCGGGTCCCGAATACGCCCAGACCCGCCACAATGCCGGATTCTGGCTGGTCGATGCGTTGGCCAGCCAGCAAAGTGGTTTTTTTCGTCCCGAAGGCCGGTATCACGGTGAAACCTGCCGCATCGCGCTCGCTGGTCAGGAACTGTGGCTGCTAAAGCCGATGACGTATATGAATCGCAGCGGCCAAGCGGTTGCGGCATTGACCCGGTTTCACAAAATTCCACTGTCGGCGATTCTGGTGGTTCATGACGATCTGGATTTGCCGCCAGGTACGGTGCGGCTGAAACGTGGCGGCGGGCATGGCGGGCACAATGGGCTGCGCGACCTGATCGCTCATTTGGGCGGTAACGATTTTGCCAGGTTGCGCCTGGGCATTGGTCATCCTGGCGATAGCCGGGAGGTGCTGGATCATGTGCTGCGCCGTGCGCCTCGCTCGGAACAGGAGCTAATTGAGCAGGCGATTGCCGACGCTTTGCGCGAGCTGCCCCGGATGTTGGCCGGCCAGTGGGAACGCGCCACGCACGCCCTGCATAGCCGGAAGATTGAATCCTCTTCTCCTCCCTCCGCAAACTGAATTTTCAAGGTATTCCATGGGTATCCAATGCGGCATTGTCGGCCTGCCGAACGTCGGCAAGTCCACTTTGTTTAATGCGCTCACCAAGGCCGGCATTCAGGCCGAAAATTATCCATTCTGCACCATTGATCCGAATGTCGGGGTAGTGCCCGTGCCGGATCCTCGATTGGCGGCGCTGGCGGCGATTGTGAAGCCACAAAAGATTATTCCGGCGACGGTTGAGTTTGTGGACATTGCCGGACTCGTCGCTGGGGCGTCGAAGGGTGAAGGGCTAGGTAATCAGTTCCTGGCCCACATCCGCGAGACTGACGCGATTGCGCAGGTGGTGCGCTGTTTCGAGGATGACGATGTCATCCACGTTTCCGGGCGGGTTAATCCTGGGGAAGATATCGAGACTATCAACACCGAACTGGCGTTAGCCGATCTGGCGACAGTGGATAAGGCGTTGCAACGGGCGGAAAAGGCGGCCAAAGCGGGCGGACGGGAAGCGCTGGAACGTAAGGCGTTGCTGGAGCGGGTGCAGGCGCATCTGAATACTGGCGCGCCGTTGCGGACCCTGGCGCTGGAAATCAGTGAGCGCGAGCTGTTGCGGGATCTGTTTCTGCTGACCGGGAAACCGGTTTTGTATATCGCCAATGTGGCCGAGGACGGTTTCGAAAATAATCCGTTTCTGACGCAGGTGCGGGAGATTGCGGCGCGGGAAAGGGCCGAGATCGTGCCGGTGTGCGCAGCGATTGAGGCGGAGCTGGCGGAACTGGAGGATGCGGATAAAGCCGAGTTTCTGGCTGATTACGGGCTATCCGAGCCGGGACTGGACCGGGTGATTCACGCCGCTTACAAGTTATTGGGACTGCAAACCTATTTTACGGCTGGCCCAAAGGAAGCGCGGGCCTGGACAGTGCGGGTTGGCGCGACGGCTCCCCAAGCGGCGGCGGTAATCCATACCGATTTCGAACGTGGTTTCATTCGCGCTGAGGTCATTGCTTACGCCGATTACATCACCTGCAATGGCGAAGCGGGCGCTCGCGAGGCCGGTAAGTGGCGATTGGAAGGTAAGGAATATGTTGTGCAGGAGGGCGATGTCATGCATTTCCGGTTTAATGTGTGATTTCCGCTATAAATGCATGAAGCAAAGTATGTTGCTTCAACGCCCATCAGGCGTCGGAAAGAGTTTGGCCAGTTTTTTACTCCATGCAATATTGCTGATTTAATGATTTCATGGATTATCAAAGATAATCCCAAATCGATACTCGATCCGGCTTTTGGTCTCGGCGTGTTCTTTGATTCGCTTTCTAAAATTGACGCCCTGCAACTTGCCAATATCATTTACAAAGCCTACGAGATCGACCCAAACATTATTAGTTATCTGGATTATGGCAACAGCCCGCGCCCTATCATCGAGATTGCCGATTATCTGGAGGCCGATCTACAAGGTTATGACGCCATTGTTTGCAATCCCCCTTATATGCGGTTTCAGCAATTCCTGAACCGCCATCGCGTTCTCCAGGAAATTGAGAAGAAAATCGGTGTCAAGCTTGATGGTTATGCCAATATTGCGTCGGTTTTTCTTATCCGGTCGCTAAAGGAAATGAATGCTGGCGGCAGACTGGCTTATATCATGCCGTTCGAGTTTTTTAACACCGGTTATGGAAAGCAGGTAAAAAGCTCCCTTTTGGAAAGGGGTTTGCTTAAACAGATTATCTTTTTCTCAAGAGAAAAGGATATTTTTTCAGAGGTCATCACCACAGTTTGCATTCTTCTCTGCCGGAAAGATGGCGTTGTTGATCCTATAAAAATTGCTCGTATCAATCATATTGATCAACTGGAAAATATTGCAAGTTTTGAAGATTTTTTTCAGCACGAGTTAGCGCCTGACCTGTTGTCATACGATAAAAAGTGGTCGACGGTTATTTCTGGCTTATATGAAACAATGACAATACCCGGTGGATTATCCAGAATTGCAGAATATGGTAAATTTGTCCGGGGCATCGCTACCGGCGCAAATGAATTCTTTGCGTTAAGTAGTCAAAAAATAAGTCATTGGGAGCTTGAACCAGAAAATTATTGCCCTTGCATTACCAAGAGTCCGCAAATTCGCAAACTAGTCTTTACTGATGAGGATTTCAATGCGCTGGCAACCAATGGCGCACCCGTTTACTGTTTGAATATCAGGGAACAGGGTAATAAAAAAGTCGTTGCTTATCTGGATTACGGCATTCGCAAGGGATTTGATCAACGCTTCCTGACCCGACACAGAAATCCCTGGTACAAGATCGAATCCCGTTCTCCAGCGCCGATTTTAGCCGGAGTCTTTAATCGGGGACGACTCAAAATCATCCGCAATTTCACGAACGCTATCAACTTCACCTGTTTTCACGCCTTCTACCCCAACCCGTTGGGACAAAACTATATTAATCGGCTGTTTGTTTATTTAATGAGCGATATCGGTCAGAATATTGTCATGACCAACAAGCGCCGGTATGGTGGAAATCTGGATAAATTTGAGCCAAGCGACTTAAATGATGGCGGTTGCCCTTCCATGAGCCAGTTTGACCGCTCCAGTGAAGCCGAAGCACTGGAAGTCATTGAAGTTGCTAAGGTCGATCAAAAAAAAGCGCTCGATCTTGCAAACCGGATCACGGCCAAAATATTCAAAACGAATCGGATAAGTATGACTTGTCCCTCAGCAAGCAAGCCGCTAATCTGATTCCAACACTCTCTACCATCCATTCAATCGATCGACTGGAAATTGCCATGTGCGGAATTGTAGGCGCTATCGCTGAACGTAATGTCACCCCCATTCTGCTTGAAGGGCTGCGGCGGCTAGAATATCGCGGCTACGATTCGGCGGGCATTGTTACTCTCGATAACCAGGACGGTCAACTTCACCGGTTGCGCACCGTTGGCAAGGTGCAAATGCTCGCCGATCGCTTACGCGAGGAGCCGGTGCGCGGCCCGCTCGGCATCGCCCACACCCGCTGGGCCACGCACGGTGAACCCTGCGAACGCAACGCTCATCCCCATATCAGCAACAGTTCGGTCGCGGTGGTGCATAACGGCATCATCGAGAATCATCAGGAGCTTCGGCAGGAACTCATCGCGGCGGGTTACCGTTTTGAGTCCGACACTGATACCGAAGTTGTCGCGCATTTGGTCGAACAGCAGATGCGCGAAACGGGTGATTTGCGTGTCGCTGTTCAGCAGGCCATCACACGACTGACCGGCGCCTACAGCCTGGGGGTGATTTGCCGCGAAGACCCGGAATGCTTGATCGTAGCGCGAGCCGGCAGTCCGCTAGTGCTGGGTATTGGGATTGAAGAGCACTTCATCGCTTCTGACGTGTTCGCACTGGCCCCGGTTACCCAGACCTTTGTGTTCCTGGAAGAAGGCGATATCGCCGAAGTGCGACGTGAACAGTTCACCATTTACGACCATGAAGGACAGTCTGTGGAGCGGCCGCTGTCCTATGCCGCTCAGCAGGGCGGACCGGCCGGCAAAGGCGGCTATCGGCATTTCATGCTCAAGGAAATCTTTGAGCAACCTGCGGTCGTGGCCGAGACTCTGGAAGGGCGTATCTATCAAGGCCATTTGTTGGAAGACAGCTTCGGGCCGGAAGCCAGCGCATTGTTTGACCAGGTACAGGGCGTTCACATCGTGGCGTGCGGCACCAGCTATCATGCGGGCTTGGTCGCCCGTTACTGGCTGGAAAATCTGGGAGTCCCCTGCACGGTCGAAGTAGCTAGCGAGTATCGCTACCGGCGCGGAGTCACGCCATCGGGCACTCTGTTCGTTAGCATCTCCCAATCCGGCGAAACCGCTGATACTTTGGCAGCGTTGCGTGAGGCAAAACAGCGCGGTTATTTGTCCACACTAGTGATCTGCAATGTCACTGAGAGTTCGCTGGTCCGTGAATCAGCACTGACTCTGTTGACCCGTGCAGGCCGGGAAATTGGCGTCGCGTCCACCAAGGCGTTTACCACCCAACTCGTGGCCTTGCGCTTGCTTGCCTTGATGCTGGGTCGACGCCACGGTCTGAGCGAAAAAGATGCAGAGGCGTTCGTACGGGATTTGGAATTGCTGCCCCGCGCATTGGAGGAAGCACTGTTATTGGACAGCGCTATCGAACGGCTGGCCGAGCATTTCGCCGAGAAGCATCACGCCCTGTTCCTGGGGCGTGGCGCTCAATATCCTATCGCCATGGAGGGGGCGCTTAAACTCAAGGAAATTTCCTATATCCACGCCGAGGCGTATCCAGCAGGTGAACTCAAGCATGGGCCGCTGGCGTTGGTGGATGCTGATATGCCGGTTGTCTGTGTGCTGCCTAAAGATGATTTGCTGGAGAAAGTGCTCTCCAATCTTCAGGAAGTGCGGGCGCGTGGCGGCGTGTTATTCCTGTTTGCGGATCGTGAAGTGGATACCCAACTTAGCGGGGTCGATACCCACGTTTTATCGCTCGGCGCAGTGCCGGAATCGATTGCGCCGATCGTGTTTACCATCCCCCTGCAACTGTTGGCCTATCATGCAGCGGTGCTCAAAGGCACCGACGTTGACCAGCCGCGCAATTTGGCTAAGTCGGTGACAGTAGAGTAGAAACGTGCAAAGCCGCGCAATGAGCTTTCGTCAAAATCACTGTAGTGACTGGGTGCGGTGAGCGGATGAAGCGCATCCCGCGCGCTTGCAAGGATATAGCAGTCCTTTACAGGTTATGGAATTTTAAAAATATATCATAGTTTTAACGCGATATTCCGACTTTCAGGCGATCAAGCCCTCAAACTGCAGGTCTGACCGATCTAGTTGCCGATTCATGAAAATCCCCAAGGTGTGCGCCAGGATTTTTCGGGTAAGCCGACGGGTTAAGCGCCAAACATCACGCGCCCGGATTTTTGCGAAATGAAACTGTTCGCTGATCTGCCCGATGACGATTTCCACCCGGCGGCCACACACATCGGCATCGGGCAGCCATCCGCCAAGCGAATCGGGTCGGTCGCCACCCCCACCTCGATCCGCAGTTGCTGATGAAGGTGCTGCTTGATCACCCCCATGGCGACCGAAGTACTTCCAAATGCCCACATCGGTATCCAAACCCAAAAACTCGCCGACCCCTTCCATCGTGATCACTTCGCTATCGGTCAGCTGAGGGGCAAAGCCGCGTGGGCGTAAGCGGTGATCCCCAAGCAGAGAATCATGTGTTCGCCTACCCAGATCGAGAGTCACAAGTTCTCATGAAGCATTGGGGTTGAACAGCATATATCCCTTTGAAGGATAATTGGTTTCTTACTCCTATGGCAATAACTTGTCGAATAGGCGAATTTTAACAACTTCAACAAGTTATTGAGAACTTATGACTCACGAGCTCATTATTGGTTTAATCAGATCTGTTTGACGGAATGCCGCTGCGGTTCTACGGAACGATATTCCGATCACCCCTCCATTGGAGTGAGTTAAGCATAGAGTGTCTCAGCATTTCTTCAATGCCTAACCTCGATCCCCAACCCTTCCTCGCACTGGGGCATCTGCAAATGCCAGCCTCGCTCCTCAAGATTACGCAATACCTCCACCACGTCTTCCTGCGCCAGTCGCCGTTCGGGATGCAGGTCCAGATCCATAACATGCACTGGCTCGCCCAGCAATTTCAGCAGCGCCTCGGGGATGTGGGAAAAATCATCCTTGGCGGCCAAATAAAGATAAGTATATTGTTTTTTATTGCTTTTATAGATCGAACACTGCATCGGATTTCTCCATAAGAATCAAAAGCTGCTCATTAACGACACTGGCTACTGGCCACAAGATATAATCCCAACAGAATACTAAAGAACAGAGCCGTTTTCTCATGCACATGCTCAGCCTCATTCTATGGGTTCCCTTCTTTGGCGCCTTGCTGGTCGCCTTGCTGCCAGCCGCTCAGCAGCGACTGATTCGCGGTCTGGCCCTGGTTCATGCCGGACTGACCCTGGCATTGTCATGGAGCTTGCTGGCCTCGTTTGATCACAGTACGTCCGCTATTCAATTCACCGAGCAGGTTGTCTGGAGCGCTACCATCGGCGTTTCCTACGCCCTGGGCGTTGATGGCCTGGCCTTGCCGATGGTGTTGCTAACAACCTTGCTGGTCGCCGTAGCGCTATTGGCTTCCGACCGGATAACCACTGGCGTCAAAGGCTACTACGCCTGGATGCTAATTCTGGAATTCGGGATGCTCGGGGTGTTCATGGCCCGCGACTGGTCGCTGTTCTTCATGTTCTGGGAACTGACCCTCATCCCGCTGTTTTTTCTCATTGATCTGTGGGGCGGTAAAAAACGTCATGTCGCCAGCCTGAATTTCGTGCTGTACACCATGGGCGGGGCGATTTTCATCCTGATCGGCCTGATTGTCATCTACCGGTTGACGCCGACTCAATCGTTTGCCATGACCGCCATCGCCGAGGCTGCCGTAGGTTTACCTCGTCAGGAGCAAATCTGGCTGCTGTTGGCCTTCCTGATCGGCTTCGGGGTGAAAATCCCCATCTTCCCCTTGCACGGCTGGTTGCCGCTGGCCCATGTTGAAGCGCCCAGTCCAGTCAGTATTCTGCTCTCCGGCGTGTTACTGAAAATGGGCGCTTATGGGCTGCTGCGCGTCATGGCGATACTGCCGGAGGGCGCACTGGCCTTACAACCGCTGCTGGTCGGCATCGCCCTGGTCAGCATTCTTTATGGCGGCTTGCTGGCCTGGCGACAAACTGATCTAAAGGCGATGATCGCCTACTCCTCAGCCAGCCACATGGGAGTCGTGCTGCTGGGTCTGTCCACGCTGAACGAGATCGGCCTGCTCGGCGCGGTTCTGCAGATGACCGCCCATGGCCTGGTCGCTGGCGCGCTGTTCCTGCTGATCGGCCTGCTCTACGAACGCACCCATACCCGCGAGGTCGCCGATTACGGGGCGCTGATCCGGGTGACGCCGCGCTTTGCCTTCCTCATTACTCTGGCCCTGCTGGCCGGCATGGGGATGCCGGGTTTGGTCGGGTTTATCGCCGAACTGCATGTTTTAATTGGCGGTTTTCAACAGTGGGGCTGGTGGATGACCCTGGCCAGTCTTGGCGTGTTGATCAGCGCCGCTTACGCAGTGCGCACGATCGGCGGCTTATTCGCGGGTCCGGTGCGCCCGGAGATGGCGGATCTTCGCGATTTACAGCCGTGCGAGCTGTTAGCGGCGGTTCCCCTGGCGGCGGGGGTGCTGATTCTGGGCATAATGCCTGCGCCGGTCATCAAATTGATCAGCGCCACAGTGACGGAATTGACCGCCATTTTCATCCCACTGCCGTAGGAACGATGACCATGACCACAACGGCGCTCGTTAATACGCCAACCGACGCTATCCCGCAAGCGTCGCTTACCCCTCGCCAAACGGTCGAACACGCCATTGCTCACCTGGATCATGTGCTGCCCGGCCAAGCGCCGATTCTGAACTTTGTTCATCACAACACCCTGCATGGTTACCAGCACCTGCCTTTTGAACAGGCGCTGACCGAAGCCGAACAACTCACCGGGATTCGCGCCTATCTGCCGGAAGAAGAGTTCCGCAAGCTGTACCAAGCCGGACGGATCGGCGATGCCGATCTCGACGCCGCTTTTGCCCAACGTCCCACTTTGCTGGCGGAGGAAACGCTGGCGCAAGTCGCTGAACGAAGGATTCAGCGCGGCGAGGTTTTGCGCATTTCGCTGATTTACGGCGTGGAAGCGTTGACGCCCAGTCAACTGGTTTGGCGCATGGAAGAACTCGATGCGACGCGCCGCTTTCAGGACGATGTTCCGGAAACAGCGCGTCAGCGCCTGCTAAATGCGTCAGCGCAGGATACCGGGGCGGCTTTGGAAGACCTGTGGCGGGCCGGCCTGGAAAGCTTCCAATTACCGGCGACCAGTCTTCATCCCGAGGAACTGGTGGATCTGCAACTGACCCTGGCCAAGTCGCTGCTGGCCCGGTTCAAAGCCGGGACGGTGGAGGATACCGGACGTCCAGTCGTCCATCAGCAGATGCAGGCCGAATCTCGGGCGCTGATCGAGCGTTTATTCACTGATGTCGGCGCGGGAACTACGCTGCGTGGCCTGCTACGGGCGCTGACCGGTCAGGACCTGCTGGATCAGGTCCGCCCCCTGCTCATTCGCTGTTGCGCAGCGCACTTGGACGAAGGGCTGGCTGCATGGAATTTGCCGAATCGCAACGCGGGCTTGTACGCGGCCTGGCGTCATTTCATGCAGCATGATTTCGCCTGGACTTGCGCGGGACTGGCGGATGAACGCAAAACAGTCACCCACTGGCCGGATGAACCGGTCACCGCGATCGTTGCCGAACTACGCCGATTGGGCCTTCCCGAGTCGCGCTGGGCCGGTTATCTCACCCGTCTGGCGCTGGAGTTGCCTGGCTGGTCGGGGATGATAAATTGGCGGCAGCACCATGCGGATTACCCGGCGAATGAGGAAACGCCGGTCGCCCTGGCTGACTATCTGGCGGTGCGGCTCGGGCTTGATCGCCTGTGGAGCGAACGTCTGTGTCATGACACCTGGGGGCTGGAGGCCGCGCTGCCGGTGCTGCGCGATTATTTACTTTCTCATTCAGCCGAAGCGTTGGTGCGTTATGCCCTGTATGAAGGGCGTCTGCCGGAGTATCTGGCCAGCCGGGCGCGTGGATTGATTGAGGGTGCAAACCACCCCGGTGCTGCGCGCCACCCCTCTTTGGCTAAGGAGGAGGGGAATAGAGAAGAGAAAGACTCCTGGAATACGCTGGCCGATATGATCTGGACCTGGCGGCATAGCCCAGTTGCTGGTCAGCCCGGTGTGCCCACCGTGCATGGCGACGTCTGGCGGCTATTTCGCCTGGCTCAGCATTTGGGACTCTCCGGCGACCAGGTGCGCGCGCTTTCCCCCAGCGACCGGGAACGCCTGCTGGCAACCCTCGATGAACTACCGCCCGGTCTGCGCGGTGCAATCTGGCAATGCGCTTATGAACATCATTACCGGGAAGCGCTCATCAATGCCTTGGCCAGCAATCATGGACGGGGACGTTGGGTGATGCGCGAACATCGACCCAAGGCGCAGGTGGTGTTTTGCATCGATGACCGCGAGGAAGGCATCCGCCGGCATCTGGAAGAGTTGAACCCGGAGATTGAAACCCTGGGCGCAGCGGGTTTTTTTGGTGTGGCAATGAACTGGCGAGGACTGGATGATCGTGCAGCGACCCCGCTCTGCCCGGTCGTGGTTACGCCGGCGCATGAGGTGCGGGAAGTTCCTCGGCCTGGCGCGGAACCTCAACATGCTTTCCGTAATCGACGGCGGGCGCGGCGCGACCGATTGCGCGCCTTCTACCATGAAATTCGGCGCAACCTGCTGTCCTCAGCTCCGCTGATCGCAACGCTGGCCCCCGGGGTATTACCGATCCTCGTTGGCAAGATTTTCGCGCCTTTCCGCCAAGGTCAGCTGGCCGAGACGCTGGCCACGCGCTGGGTTCCCGACGCGCCGACCGAGGCGGCGATTAACGCCGCTGATCCGGCGATTCCAGCAACTCCGGAACAGCCGCGTCCAGGATTCACCGATATCGAACAGGTCGACCGGGTGGCGGCGTTGTTGCGCAATATCGGCCTGACCTCCCAGTTTGCGCCGCTGGTGATTTTGATGGGGCATGGCTCGATGAGTCAGAACAACCCGCATCTGGGCGCGTATGATTGTGGGGCCTGCGGCGGGCGGCATGGCGGGCCGAATGCCCGAGCCTTCGCCGCCATGGCCAACCGTCCGGAAGTTCGCAAACTGCTGATAGAGCGCGGCATAATCATTCCGGCGGATACCTGGTTCATCGGCGCGGAACACAATACCTGTGATGAAGCGATCACCTTCTACGACCAAAGCGAGCTACCGGCAGATGTAGAACCGGCACTCAAGGAATTGCAATGGATTCTGGATCAGGCGTGCATGCTATCGGCCCATGAACGCTGTCGGCGCTTTGCCTCCGCCCCACGCCATCCGACCCCTGCCCAGGCGTTACGCCATGTCATCGAGCGTTCCCGCGATTTTAGCCAAGCCCGCCCGGAGCTGGGTCATGCGACCAATGCCGCCGCGTTGGTGGGACGGCGGTCGATGAGCCAGGGGGTGTTTCTGGATCGACGGGCATTCCTGGTGTCTTATGATCCCACTCAGGACCCCAGCGGGACGGTGCTGGAAGGCATTCTGTTGGCCGTAGGGCCGGTCGGCGCGGGGATCAACCTGGAATACTACTTTTCCACGGTGAACAATGAACGGTTCGGTTGCGGAACCAAGACTCCGCATAACGTCACCGGGCTGTTTGCGGTCATGGAAGGGGCCAGTAGCGACCTGCGCACCGGATTGCCCCGGCAGATGATCGAGATTCACGAACCGCTGCGCCTGCAAATCGTGGTCGAAGCGCATCTTGAGACGCTGGGTGCGATCTACGGACGACAACCGCCCTTGCGGGAGTTGATTGGCAATGGTTGGGTGCAGATCATCGCCAAAGACCCGGACACGGGGGAATTTGCGATTTTCGATCCAGCGCAAGGGTTTGTACCATGGACCGGGCCGGTCAAACCGTTGCCCGTTTGTCGCCGTTCAGGCGACTGGTATCGGGGACATACCGGGCCATTGCCGCCGGCATTGATTGGCGGGGCGTAGGGATGGAACTCAGTTGGAGGCTATATGGCAGACTTTAAGCAACCTGATCCAGTTCAAGACCCCTTGATCTGGTACCGTGAAATGGTTCGGCATGGACTTGAGGAAGGGGTAGCTCCAGGATTACGCGAGCAGCGCGACCGGCTGGATTCCCTGCCGCTTTCCGCTTCACAAATCCAGAATTTGAGTGATTTGGATGAAATCGTTTTGCTAGTTGTGACGGACAGGGATGCGGAATATCCACCATTCGATTTATTGATTGATAAACCAAATATTCCACTGGGAATGATGTTTCTCGGCACGCGCTTCCGGTTCGGAAACCGGAGGCTTCTGGCCCCCACTTACTTCCTGGAAGTCCCCGGCGTTACGCTTCTCAACCACCCCTCGTTCTGTCTGGAAACCGAGCCGACCATTTCCACGATGTGGACGTAGGCGGCGAAACTTTTGAAGGCGCGCACTTCCTTGGCCAGACGCATGAGCACCAGCAGGGCTTCCAGCCGCTCGCGCACGCGGAGCAATTCCGGTGGTTTGTCCCGCGCCGAGTTAGCCTGGATGATCAGGCCGACAATCTCGTGGCTGGTGTTGCGCAGTTCCGTCCCCAGCGTGTATTTGTGGTAGCGGGAGAACCTGGCCACCACCCGCTCGAAATGCACCGCCACGTCCATGGCCTGCTTGTAGATCGGTAAGTGCTCGTAACGCGCTATCGTAATAATTAAGTTACACTTAAAAATTGACAGGGTCAAATCACCCGAATCACCAAATCACCCACGCCGCCGCCGTACCCATCCTAATCCCACCAGTCCTAACCCGACCAGCGTAAGACTGCCCGGTTCCGGGATGGAAGGATCGACAGCGGCGACATCGCCGGAGCGCACGGCCCACGCGAAGTTCTCGATGTCCTTATTGAGGGCGAACTGGTTGCCGAAATCGGCGTTGAAGAACCACGCGCTATAGGTACCGGGCGCGTACTCGGTACCGGACCAGTACACGAAGTTCTGGATACCGCTAAACAAAGACAAGTTAGCCGTATTAGAGCCATTCAGAATACTACTACCCACCGTCGCTCCCAGGTTGTTGTAGAACATATGACCCATTTCGCTGCCCGTGCAGTTATCGCCATAAGAAACTCCACCACTTTGATATTCACAACTTGAATCGGGCTGCAGCGTCGTCGGCAAGCGCCAGTCGTCATAGCCACCAAAGTTCAGCCACTCCGCCCACGCCATCGCACCCCACCAAGTCATGCCACCCCCACCGGTGAAAAAATCGCCAGCTACTACATTGTGAGTGCCAGTACTGTCCGTAATCGTCGGCACAGCGCTGATAATCTGATTCACAACGGTGTTGTCAGCGTCATACTGGGTTTTGAACAGGTTAGCGTCCGCCAGCCAGGTAATATCCAGCACATCGTCGTAAATCAGCCCGTTGCCCCTGTCGAATAACAGCGCGTTCGCCGCCCCGGAAAAACCCAACGCCGCCGTAAAGGCCAGCACCGATAACGTTCTCTTGTTCATGCTTCAAATCTCCTTCTCAGTTGGTTTAGTGGCCACCCGTCATGATTCGTATGAAACACCGAATAATTTACGGCAAGAATTACACCATAATAAAAATATTTTATCTTAATCAATAGTTAAAAACCGATAAAAACCATCGGTCAATAACCATTGTAAAAAATCTACATGTCCTATTCAGTGACAAATTCGCCGTTTTATCAATAATTGTGTATCACAATTAACAAAGTTTACATATTAACCCATTCATATCAATAATGAAAATTCTACTATATCAACTCAAATTAAGAAGAGCCGGTTTGCGACCTGGAAAAAACGGCGCTGTAAAATTTTCCGACAGGCTTCCCCCGAAAATCCTGGATTTCGCCCAACAGGGTGTAAAAAATATCGACAGTCCCGTAAAATCAGTGCATTACCATTTCTCGTCGAACGGCCGCCTATGAAAAAACTCCCCATCGACCTGCAAAACCGGAGCGAGATGCACACCCGAATTTCATTGGATACAATATATGTATTAATTTGTGTATAATACCCAAACGATGCATTATCTCTACGACCCCACCAAGAAAACCGCAAACCTCAAAAGTAACCATTCAGTCCCCCCCTTTAGCAAAGGGGGGCTAGGGGGGATTTTGGCTCCGTCGCCCGTACAGAATCCCCCCCGCCCCCCCCTTTTTCAAAGGGGGGAGGTGAACGCTTACCCTCAAAAAACACGGACTTGACTTTGATGATGCGCCAAAAGTTATTGAATCCGAAGCCAATGTGACCTTTGAGGATCGACGTTTCGACTATGGAGAACCACGATTCATCACCTTGGGCCTTCTGAATGGCGAGGTCGTCGTTGTCGTCACCACCGAAACCGATCAAGAAGCTCGCATCATTTCCATGCGCAAGGCTACAAATCATGAACAAACCCTCTATTTCCGAACTGTTGGAAGATAGCCCGCCGATCACTCAGGCCGACATTGACGCGGGGCGGCTGATTCTGCGACAGCGACAACAAGGACGGATATTACCGTTCAAGCAACGGGTCAACATCTATCTCGATCGGGAGATTGTTGAGCATTTCAAACAACGCGCTGGCGGGCGCGGCTACCAAACACTGCTCAACGAAACGCTCAAACAAGCCATCCAGCAAGAACATTTGGAAGACACACTCAGACGGGTCATTCGTGAGGAATTACAGGGACAACCCGTTGACGCTCAGAATCCGGCGCCTCCCCATCCATGAAAAAACTCCCCATCAGCCAGTAAAACCGGTGCGAGATGCGCACCGAAAGCTTTGTCTACGTTGATCAGTTCCCTGTATCACCCAACGACTCGAACCAGACTTTCCCGGATTCTGCTCCGCTCCATCCAGGCTACAATTTTGGTTCTTGAAGAGTTTTATGGAGAAAGACCACTATGCGCCGACTGATCACCTTTGACTGGGCCATCAAACGCCTGCTGCGCAGCAAGGCCAATTTTGACGTGCTGGAGGGCTTCCTGAGCGAATTGCTCAAGGATGATATCCAGATCGTTGAAGTGCTGGAAAGTGAGAGCAATAAAGACCGGATCGCGGACAAGTTCAATCGCGTCGATCTGAAAGTTCGCAACCGCCGCCAGCAGATCATTCTGATTGAAATTCAATATGACCGGGAATATGACTATCTCCAGCGCATGTTCTACGGGGCGGCCAGGGCGGTCACTGAACATTTAGCGGAAGGTCAGCCGTATGCCGACATTGTGAAAGTCATCTCGGTCAACATTCTGTATTTTGACCTCGGGCAGGGCGAGGATTACGTCTATCACGGCCAGACCGTATTCACCGGCATCCATAAGCACGATCAACTCCAGCTCAATGAAAAGCAGCAGAAACTGTTCGCGCAGACCACGGTGAGCGCTCTGTACCCGGAATACTATCTGATCAAGATCAATCAGTTTAACGATGTCGCGAAGGACCCGCTGGATGAGTGGATTTACTTTCTCAAGCATGAAGAGATCAAGGAAAATTTCACCGCGCGAGGGTTGCAGGCAGCGCGGGAGAAGCTGGACATTCTGAAACTGCCCCCGGAGGAACGGGTGGCCTACGAACGGTACGCGGAAGACCTGCACTATCAGGCGAGTATGTTCCTATCGTCGTATGGCGATGGATTCCATGAGGGGCGTAAAGAAGGATTGCAGGAAGGCATGGAACAGAGCCGGCAGCAGGGCATCGACCAGGGTCTGCAGCAGGGCCTACAGCAGGGCCTACAGCAGGGCCTTGACCAAGGGCGTCAGGAAGCCACTCTGGCGCTGGCCCGGAGCCTGATCGGCCTGCTCAGCATCGAGGTGATTGCCGAGAAGACCGGGTTGAGTCGGGAGATGATTGAGTCATTATCCAGGGAGTAAGCGAGAATTCATAAAAAAAGCAATCATAAAAACCATGTAGGACAATGTATTACTATAAAAAAACCGCATAAAGTAGTAAAAGTCTCAAAGTCTGAACGCTGATCGAGGACTTACCATGCTTCAAGGAATCATCGCCCTCATTCCCGCCCTGCCGCTGGCCGCCACCGTGTGGATCGGGCTGACGATTTTGTTTGGCCAGACGCGCGGCGAAGCTCATGAACCGCGCACCAGCCGGATTGCGCTGACCGCCAACGTCGGTTCGCTGGTGGTAACGCTCGCTCTCATCGCCGTGCGGCTAATGGGATGGTTACCCGATCAAACTACCTTGGGCAGCTGGCTCACCAGTGGCAGTTATCAAATCCATCTCAACTTTATCGCCGACTCCCTGACGCTCGCGCTGCTGGCGATCACGACGCTGGGCTGCCTACTCGTTACCCGGTTTGCTGTGAACTACATGCACCGGGAAGCTGGGTTTCATCGCTTCTTCATGCTCCTTAGCCTGTTCACTGCAGCTATGACCGTGCTGGTTATGGCCGGGAATGCGGTGTTGACCTTCATCGGCTGGGAAATCGCCGGATTCTGTTCCTACCTGTTGATCTCCTTTTTCCAGGATCGCCCGGTTGCCGCCGGCAACGCCACCCGAGTTTTCGTTGCTAACCGGGTGGGCGACGCTGGGTTTCTATTGGGCATCGCTTTATCGTTCTATTGGCTGGGCAGTGTGGACTGGTCCATGATCAACGCCGGAGCGATCGGTTTGAATTCCGGGCAAATCAGCATACTGGCCGGTTGTTTCCTACTGGCGGCAATCGCCAAATCGGCCCAGGTTCCGCTGGCGCCGTGGCTGGCCCGGGCGATGGAAGGACCGACGCCCTCCAGCGCGCTGTTTTACGGCATGGTCATGGTATACGCCGGCGTTTATCTGCTGCTGCGGTTGCATCCTTTGTTCGAGCAATCGCCGATGGTAATGGCGGTCATGACGCTCATTGGGCTGGCGACCGCGTTGTATGGGTTTCTAACCGGACTGACGCAGACCGATATCAAGAGCGCCCTGATTTTCTCGACCACTGGCCAACTCGGGTTGATGTTTCTGGCCTGCGGTCTGGGATTCTGGCGACTGACGCTGATCTATCTGTGTTGCCACGCCATTTTTCGTGGTTATCAATTTTTTACCGCCCCTTCGATTTTGCGCCAACTCCACGGCGAACGCACCCGCCCAGTATCCGACGCTCTCGCGCAACGACGAGGCATCTACACAGCAGCGTTGCAACGCTTTTGGCTGGATGAAGCCGCTGACGCGCTGATCGTCCGTCCCGTACAACGGCTGGCCGGGCTAATGAGACACTTCGACGCCAGAGTGATTGATCGCGCCACGGGGTTACCCGCGCCAGCCGTCAACGCCCTGTCTTCTGTGGCGCAATGGGAAGAACGCCAACTCGGTACGGGACGCACCCTGGAGCGTGCGCCCAGCGCCATCGATCAGGAACCGGGTCTGGTGGGACGGGCGACGGAATGGGCGGCAGCGACATTCCACTGGGTTGAAGAACGCTTGATGTTGAAAACCGCCGGTCAAGGGCTGGCGATTCTAAGCCAGCAGTTGGGACGGGGTTTGAATCGCCTGGAACGCCTGATGGGCCGTTCCTGGATCGGAATCGCCGTGGCAGCCGCCCTGCTGGCAACGCTCGCAGGAGTCGGTGGCATGATGGCCAGCGGAGAACCCGGCCCGGCATCCACCAGTTTCCTGCTATTAAGCCTGTTATTGGCGGTCCCCCTGACCGGAATGCTCGCCGCGTTTCGGACGCAGCAGGCGCATACCGCCTTTGCGTTGGGCCTGGCCACAGCGACAGTGGAATTAATGCTGACGATCCAGTTACTGAGCCATTTTCAGCCAGAGATTCCAGGCGCCCAGTTCGTTGAACAATACGAAATTCTGCCGTGGCTTGGCATTCACTTGGGCATAGACGGCGTCAGCGTGCTGTTCCTGCCGCTGACAGCATTGCTGACCCTGTTTGTGTTGCTGTACACCCAGTCGCACCGCCAACAGCAGGAACGCCCCGGCGTGTTCGTCGCCAATCTTCTGGCGTTGGAAACGGTGTTGATCGGCATGTTCACGGCGTTGAACTTGCTGCAATTCTGGCTCTTCGCCCTGGCGGAAGTCCTACCGGCGACGTTCCTGATTGCGCGCTATGGAACCAGTCCGGCCCGTGACCAAGCGGCGCGCTACTTCCTACATTTCATGCTCGGCGGCTTAGCGGCGTTGTTGGCCGGAATCCTGTTGCTGGGCTGGAATCATGCCACCGTGACTCATGAAGGATGGTCTTTCGCCGGGTCGGCTTTGCTGGAAACGCCAGTGGCGGCAGGTCAACAATCGCTGATCTTTATTCTGTTATTCGCAGGTCTAGCCGTGCGCCTGGCGTTGTTCCCCTTCCATGCCTGGCTGCCCATCGTGGCTCGACATGGCACAGTAGCCATTGGCATCGTGTTTCTGGTCGGCGTCAAGGTAGGCGTTTACGCCTTGTTGCGCTGGGTGTTCCCGCTCTTGCCCGAAGCCGCCTGGCAATGGGATGCAGGTGTAATTGCGTTGGGCCTGACCGGAATGCTCTACGGTGCGCTGCTGGCCTTTCGCCAGCATGATCTGCGACGATTACTGGCGTTCGCCGTGATCAGTCAGAGTGGCGTACTGGTGGCTGGACTGTTTTCACTGAACCCCGCGGGTCTACGGGGTAGTCTGCTGCTCGCTCTAAACCTGGGACTGGCCGCTTCCGGCCTGTTCATCGTTGCCGGACTGCTCTACCGACGCCTGGGGACGACGCGCTTTCATCAGTTGGGCGGCCTATTCGAAACCGCGCCTTTGCTGGGGCTGACCTTCCTGGTGGTCGTGTTGGGCAGCATCGCCATGCCGGGTACGCCTGGGTTTGAAGCGGCGCATCTGGCTTTGGAAGGATTGCTGGAGACGCAGGGTTGGGGGATCGCCACGCTGGCCGCAGTGGGCAATGTGCTGGCCGCCGGTTACTTGCTGTGGGCGTATCAGCGCATCTTTCTCGCCCGCTATCCACGGGGCGCGGCACCGTTTTTCGCCGACCTGCGCCATCGGGAACTGCTGATGGCTGGCCTGCTCTGCGCGGTAATGATTGGCGTTGGACTCTACGCCGATCCATGGATTAAGCGCATTGGCAGCGCGGTGGATGTGACCGCGCATCGGCTGGAGGCGGCCATCGGAGCCGATCTTTCGGTTCCTCACTGATAGAGGTTCCAGGTATCAGGAGCCAAAATTTGCATGGCTCAAATTACAACCCAGACGAGCCAACAAGGCTTCAGCAGCGGCGTCCGGGGTCAGATGAACACCCAGATCGCGTAACTGAGTAACCCGCAAACCGGGATATCCACAAGGGTTGATACGACCGAACGGTTCGAGATCCATGTCCACGTTCAAGCTGAGACCATGATAAGAACGACCCTGACGAATGCGCAAACCCAGTGAAGCGATTTTAGCGCCATCGACATAAACGCCTGGCGCATCGGGCCGGGCTTGAGCCGTGATCCTATGCGCCGCCAGCAACTCGATCACCGATTGCTCGAGAGCTGTCACCAGTCCCCGCACACTGAGCCTCAGCCGTCGCACATCCAGCAGACAGTAAATCACGACCTGCCCCGGACCGTGATAGGTAACCTGTCCGCCGCGATCGACTTTGATGACTGGAATATTGCCGGGACTGAGCAGATGCTCCGCCTTGCCGGCCAGTCCCTGGGTAAACACCGGCGGATGTTCGACCTGCCAGAGTTCATCGATGGTATCCGCATCACGGGCATCGGTAAACGCCCGCATGGCGTCAAAGACTGGCAGGTATTCGCAGCGTCCCAGTCGGCGAAAGAAAATCACAACACCAGCGTCACCCGTGGATGGCCACTGAGGTCCTCATAGATGGCGTCCAGTTGTTCCCGGTCGCGTGCCCAGACAATGACAGTGACCGACTGATAACGCCCGGCGCGGCTATCCCGCAAGGTAATACGGGTTTCATCCAGATCGGGTGCGTGTCGACGCACCAGATCCACCACCAGCGGACGAAAATCGGCACCGCCTGCCCCCATGATTTTGATTGGAAAATCACAGGGAAACTGCAACAGCGACTCATTATTCATCCCGGCGGCGCCCTTCAATGGAATAACGAATAGAAGAACAACAGAATCGAGTCAATCATGCGCCCAAACCAACCGCTTTCCGGCACGTCCTTCAATGCAACCAGCGGCGCTTTGCTAACATCCTGTTCGCCAAACCGGACCACAATCTCGCCAAACGGTTGACCTTTCTGAATGGGCGCAACGATGGTCGGTTGCACCGAGGTCACGGTGCTGACATGCTGCGCTTGACCTTTGGGTACAGTCACATACAGTCCCTGCGCTACTCCCAGGGGCAATTCGCTTTCCTCGCCCTTCCAAAGCGGTTCTGTCACAATGGGCGTATCCGCATCGTACAGCTTATGGCTCTCGAAGAAACTGAATCCATAATTCAGCAAAGCTTGGCTAGCCTGGAAGCGCTCGCGCTCCTTCTGCGCGCCTAACACGACACTAATCAGCCGCGTATCGCCGCGCTTGGCAGAGGACACCAGACAGTAACCCGCTGATTCAGTGTGGCCGGTTTTAACACCATCGACCGTCGGATCAGTCAACATCAATCGATTGCGATTCTGCTGTTCGATATTGTTGTACTTGAAGCTGCGCACGGAATAGCGGACGTATTGCTCAGGAAATTCCCGGATGATCGCCCGAGTCAATAAAGCAATATCGCGGGCCGACATGTAGTGGTTGGGATCGGGCATCCCGGATGCATTGACAAAGTGGCTACTGGTCAAACCGAGCCGCTCCGCTTCCTGATTCATCAGACTAACGAAGGTTTCCTCCGAACCCGCCACATATTCAGCCAGCGCCACGGTCGCGTCATTGCCGGACTGCACCACCATGCCCATAAGTAAATCGTCCACCGACACCTGACTGCCGACCTTGACAAACATTTTGGAACCCTGCATCCGCCAGGCCTTTTCACTGATAGTGACCTGGTCATTCAAGGTAATCTTACCTGATTTCAGCGCCTTATAAATGATGTAACCGGTCATCAGTTTGGTGATGCTGGCCGGCTCCATCCGCTCCCCGCTGTTCATCTCCGCCAGAATATTGCCACTCTGATAATCGATCAGAATATAGCCGCGCACTGGAACCTGCGGCGGTGGGGGAATCGCCTGGGTTTCGGTTTGCGCTTGAGCGCCTGCGCCGCCCAGCATCAACCAGGTAAACATCAGAATCGCGAGCAGACTAAAAAGACGAACTGGAATCGAGTACGACATGATCCGTGACAAGTCCCGTAGTTAAAAAATGATGAGCAACGATTCTAGCCAGAAGTCCAGGGGAAGCAAACTGTCTGGCCGGCGGGCGACACGACAGGCCAGCGGCGCCTCTACAATGCCAGTTAATCCGCGACAATCCGGGAACGGCTCACCCCCAAGCTCGCCAGACGAATCGTGACCTGTCGGGCTTCGCCGGGATTACGCAGCGGCACCCGCACTTCGTATTGCTGACCCTTGCCAGATCCGACCTGGACATTGCGTTGCAACTGGTTACTCAGCCGGGTTTGCACCTGCCGGACGTTATTGCGTTCAGTGATGGTCCCTACCACGTAAAGCGCATTGCTCTTGCTCGCCACTGGCGCGGCGCTGCTCTTGGCCGTCTCGCGCTGATTCTTGACCGGTTTAGCAATGGGGGCCGCCGAGGCTAACTGCGTTTTTGCCGCAGGCTTGCCTCGCAGATTGCTCTTGACCGGGTCAGTATTCCTCGCTAACCGCGATAGCGTCTTCTTCTTGTCAGGCACGGGTTCGACCGCGCGCCGGGCCAGCCGTTCCTGCGCCTCGGCCCGCCGCGCCGCCAGTTGCGGCAGATATTGATACGGCTCTAAAGCGACCACTTCCACCTGGGCCGTCCCATGATCCAGCATGTCCAACCGAGCGGCGGCGGCGAAGGACAGGTCAATAATCCGTTCACCCACGAAGGGCCCTCGGTCGTTAACCTTGACAACTACGCTGCGGCCATTTTCCAGGTTGGTCACTCGGGCGTAGGTTGGGATGGGCAAACTCTTGTGGGCGGCGGTCAGCTCGAACATGTTGAACGGCGGCCCGCTAGAGGTCTTGCGCCCGTGGAAATCCCAGCCATACCAGGATGCCGTGCCGATTTCCCGGTGACCCTCACTGGTCTCCTTGACGCGATAGCGCCGTCCGAACACCACATAGCTATCGGGATTGCCGCTGCGACTGGGGGGTTCGGCGTGCGGAACCGGCTCGGAAGAAGCAACACTGCCAGAACTATATGTGACATCAGTTGACGGGCGCGCTAACCGCTGTTGTGGGTCGGGCGCCGTAGCACAACCGGCCAGCGCGCCCGCCAAGGACGCGAAGAGCAAAGCATGGCTCCAGGATTTCGACATAAAAGACCTCCCTTGCACCGGCAACACGAATCAGTGCGCCGGATCGTGCGATGGTTATTGAAGTTCGAGACAGGTGAGGAACTACCAAAAGACTTCGTCAATAAGCGCGACCCTTGCCCAAGGGAACGCGCTCGCGTCGAAATGCGCATATTGTTCGCCAATCGCCTGACCGAGCTGATGCACGGCCATCGCATACAACTGACTGTGGTTGTAACGGGTAATGACGTAGAAATTGGCAAAGCCGAGCCAGTATTCCAGGCCGTTGCGGCCCTCGAATTCCAACAGCATCGCAGACTGGCCGCCGCGGACTGGCCTACTCGGTGAAATACCCTGGGCTTGCAGGCTGGCCACACTGTCTGTCGGTGGGGCTAGCTTGCGGCTGACCCATTGGGAATAACGGACGCCGCTGACCGATGCGGGTACAGTGATTGGCTCGCCGCCGCGCCAGCCGTGTTTGTTGAAATAGTTGGCGACGCTGCCAATCGCGTCGCGCGGGTTGTCCCAGAGATCGCGATGGCCGTCGCCATCGAAATCCACCGCATAGGACAGAAAACTGCTGGGCATGAACTGGCCCAGACCCATGGCGCCGGCATAGGAACCGCGCAACGCCAGCGGATCAATCCCCTCGGCGCGGGTCAGCAGCAGGTAATTTTCCAACTCCTTGCGGAAGTAGTCGGCGCGTCGGGGATAGTCAAAAGCCAGGGTGGACAGCGCCTCCAGAACGCGGTAATTGCCCATGTTGCCGCCATACTGGGTTTCCACGCCGATAATGGCGACCACGATTTCCGGCGGCACGCCATAAATCCGTTCGGCTTTCGCTAAAGTCGCCGCGTGTGCGCGCCAGAATTTCACCCCGCCGCGAATGCGCCGGTCGTTGATGAAAATGTCCCGATAGGCGTACCAGGGTTTGGCTTCGGCAGGCCGCGACATCGCCCGGATGATGCTCGGTTGGGTGCGCGCTCGACTGAAAATCGCTTGCAAGCGGTTGGGGTTAAAGCCATGTTTCGTCGCCATCTCGCGGATAAAAACTTGCACATCCGCCCGCTGCGCCAACGACGGGCCCACCCTGGGAGTGGATCGAGCGACAATAATTTCTGAGGTCGGCGACGGGTCCGTCTGTTCCGATGGCGGCGCTACGACCGGCGTTTCCACAGTTTGCACAGGGGGGCGAATGGCTGCGGTCGGCGCACAGGCGCTCAGCAGCAGAGCGACGCCAAGTAAATACGGGCTTTTCACGCGCAGATTCTCGTCGTAAGTGAAGGCGGCGATTACCGCGTTGGGGTCCGGCGGTGCGAATAAACGCTCATCAGGGTACCAAAGCCCGCCATGATCGTCACCAGGGAAGTTCCTCCATAGCTGAACAATGGCAGCGGCAAACCGACCACCGGCAACAGCCCGGAGACCATTCCGGAGTTAACGAACGCATACAGGAAGAAGATTAGTGTAAGACTGCCGGCAAGCAACCGGGTATACGTATCCGGCGCGCAAGCAGCCATGTACAAGCTGCGGGCGATGATGAAAAAATACAGCGCCAGCAGCAGGCAGGCCCCGACCAGGCCAAATTCTTCCGAAAATGCGGCGAAAATAAAATCGGTCGAACCTTCCGGTAAAAAGTCCAGATGCGACTGGGTGCCGTTCAGCCAACCCTGGCCATAGATGCCGCCGGAACCGATGGCGATCTTGGATTGAATAATATGATAACCACTGCCCAGGGGATCGCTTTCTGGATTCAGGAAAGTCAATACCCGCTGGCGCTGGTAATCATGCATAACGAAAGTCCAAAACAACGGGACCGCCCCACCCACTAGCAGGATCAGTCCGAGCATAATCGTCCAGCTCAGCCCGGCCAGAAACAACGCAAAGGCGCCCGCGGAACCTACGACCAGAGCGGTGCCCAAATCCGGCTGTTCCGCGATCAGGATAAACGGAATCGCGGTGATCATCACCCCGCCCAGCAGATGCAACCAGCGCGGCGGCAGGGGCTTGTCGGCAAAAAACCAGCTCATCATCATCGGTACAGCCAATTTCATGATTTCCGAGGGCTGGAACCGCACCACGCCCAGATCAAGCCAGCGCTGGGCGCCCTTGGAGATATCGCCGACGATCATAACCGCCAGCAGCAGCAGAATACCGGTCAGGTAAATCCACGGCGACCAGAGCCGGAAGTAACGGGGTGGAGCTTGCGCCAAGGCCAGCATGATCAGGAATCCCAGGCCCAGGCGCATACCTTGTCCCAGCACCAAGTCCATATTTTGCTGTCCCGCGCTGTACAGCACAATTAATCCCAGTCCCGACAGCGTCAGCAAACCCAACAACAAGGGCGCATCCAGACGGATCAGTTTGAACAACTTACCGTCATCATTATTCCGTTCCATGCGCGTCCTCATCCGGAGCAGATGGAGGTTCCGGCGCAATCGAGACTTCATCATATTTATTCAGCAGCCAGGCGTCCATGACCTTGCGGGCGATGGGGGCCGCCGTTTTACTGCCGCCGCCGCCATGCTCGGCGATCACCGCAACGGCGATGCGCGGATCGTCAACCGGGGCGAACGCGATGAACAGCGCATGATCCAGTAGGTGTTTGGCCAGCTGTCGAGCGTTATATTTCTCACCCTGTCCCAAGGTAAAGACCTGAGCGGTGCCGGTTTTGCCAGCAATTCGATACTTGGCCCCAATGCCGATGCGATAAGCAGTGCCGCCCTCAACGACGTGGATCATCCCAGCGATGACCGTGTCCCAAAATTGGGGGTTTTTTACTTTAATCGGCGGCAGGGAGCGCGGCGCTTCCAGGGTTTTGACCCGCGCGCCTGGATCCTCGGTAGCCAACAGTACCCGAGGCTTGAAATCGATGCCCTTCTGCGAGACGACGGCGGCGGCGTGCGCCAGTTGTAGCGGTGTAGCCAGGAAATAACCCTGGCCAATACCGACGCTAAGGGTATCGCCAGCAAACCAGCCATGTTTATGCATCCGACGCTTCCATTCCTGGGAAGGCAGCAACGCGCCCTTTTCGCCGGATAGATCGATGCCGGTTTGCCGGCCAAAACTCAATTTGTCGAGAAACTTGTGAATACGATCAATGCCCAAATTGAACGCCAGGTCATAGAAGTACACATCGCAGGACTGGGCGATGGCCCGATCCATGCTTACACTGCCATGCCCGCCGCGCTTCCAGTCGCGGAAACGATGACTGGAGCCAGGCAATCGGTAGAAGCCTGGGCAATACACCCCGCTATAGCGATTGACGACGCCATATTCCAATCCGGCGAGCGCCATCATGGGTTTGATGGTCGAACCGGGTGGGTAGACCCCGCGCAGGGCGCGATTGAGCAATGGCCGATTCTTGGAAGTATTCAGTTTGCGGTAGGAAGCGTAATCGATCCCGTTGACAAACGGATTCGGGTCATAAGTGGGCTGACTGGCCAGGGCTAACACCTCGCCATTGCGCGGGTCCAGGGCGACAATGGCGCCGTTATAGCCTTCCAGCGCCTTTTCCGCCACGGCCTGCAAGCGCATATCGATGGTGAGATAGAGATGCTGGCCGGGGACCGGAGGGGTGCGGCTGAGAATACGCAAAGGCCGGCCCTCGGCGTTGGTTTCGACCTGCTGCCATCCGGTGCGCCCGCGTAAGGTATCCTCGTAGAAACTCTCAACGCCCACCTTGCCAATATGCGTACTGCCGCTGTATTGACCAGGGTCGATCCGGTTTAACTCATCTTCATTGATGCGGCCCACATAACCCAGAATATGGGCGCCCCGCGACTCCAGTGGATAGCGCCGGGTCAGGTCGGCCTTGATTTCGACGCCCGGCAACCGGTACAGATCAATCGCCAGCCGGGCAATTTCTTCGTCAGTCAACCGGAAGCGCAACGGCACCCCGGCATACGGTGGACTGCGCCGACTCAGTTTTTGGAAACGTTCGATATCGGCATCAGTCAACTCAATACGCTCACCCAGTTCCGCCAGTGTCGCATCCAGATCCTCGACCTGCTCGCGGGTAATTTCCAAATGATAGGAGGCCAGATTGTCGGCTAACAAGACGCCGTTACGATCGAAAATGAAACCACGCGTTGGCGGCAAGGGTTGCAACCGCACCCGGTTGTTTTCAGACAGCGTGCTAAACTGCTCATGATGGAGCACTTGTAAATAAACCAGTCGGCTCGCCACGGCCAGGAAGGCCGCCAGGACGACCCCCAGCAACACCAGAGCGCGACGGAAAAACAGTTCGCTTTCCGCAGTATTATCCTTTTCCCGGGCCAGTAAGTCTTCCCCAGACGGGCGGTCCAGCCATTCTTCAAGACTCATGATCGATAAGGCTCTTAACTCACCTGAAAATACCGGCGGGCGTCGCGCAGAATCACAAACAACAGGGGCCACAACGCCATACCACCAATCGCCGGCGCCAGATACCACCAATCACGCGGTGGGTAGCCGATCACGCCGCTGATCCAGAAAATCAGAATTTGTTCAACCAGCAGAAACGCCAGCACGCTGAACGCCTGCTGCCAAAGCGGCGCGACCCGGATGCGTCGATAGGTTTGCTGGGTCAGATAAGCGACCACGGCCAGGGCCAGCGCGTGCTGGCCGAGCAGCGCCCCCCGTCCAATGTCCAGCAGCAATCCCACGCTCCAACCGATGCCAATGCCGATCCGATGGGGCAGCGCCATGCACCAATAAATCAGCACCATGGTCACCCAATCTGGACGGAACTGCTGCAGTTCGTTCGGTAGTGGAATGCCTGCCAACAGGAATGCAACCAGAAAACTGATCACGATGACCCAGCGACCCGTCGGGCGCGCAGTCGTCATGGCGCTTGAACCGTGGCGACCGCTGATCCGGGTTCGGGCTTCAGGGTCGGCGATTCGCTTTCCAGCAACATCACTTCGCGGATACGATCCAGTTGCGCAACCGGCTTAGCGATGATGTGGGCAAACGGACTGCCCGGATCGAATTCCACGGTCGTGACTGTGCCGACCGGATAGCCGCGTGGAAACCGGCCGCCCATCCCCGAAGTCACCAGCAGATCGCCAACCTTGACATCTTCGTTGTTTGGAATGTGCGGCAGTTCCAGTTTCTGGAAATCACCGGTGCCGAGCGCTAGGGTGCGCACCCCGGTGCGGTTGATTTGGATCGGCAGGGCATGATTAGGATCGGTAATCAAAATCGCCGTGGCGGTCAGGGGATCGGCCCGGATAATCTGGCCAATGACCCCATGCTGATCCAGCACCGGTTGTCCGACGTAGACGCCATGCCGGCGACCGCGATTGAGCAGGATATGATGTCGATAAGGGTCGAAATCCACCGCTAACAACTCGGCAATCAGCACCCGTTCCGGGGTATTGACTGCGGATTCCAACAGGGAGCGCAACCGGCGGTTTTCCGCCTCCAGAACGGTTAACCGTTGCAACTGAACATTGAGAAATACCTGTTTTTCGCGCAACCGGGCGTTTTCTTCCAGCAAGGCGTCGCGATTCGCCAGATTTTCACTGAGCCAGTTGCCGGCATCGGTGGGCAGACGCACCAGGTAGTGCAACGGATAGACCATCGTCGACAAAACGTCGCGCATATCATCCAGCGTCTGATAACGATGATCCACCGTCATCAGAATAATGGACAGCGCGCCCCACAGGCCAAGCCGCAGGACGGCTGTTGGGTTAACCGCGAACAAGTAGCGGATACGCCGGCTGGGTTTGAGAGTGGCCAATCGCGCTATTCGATAGCAAAAGCGTCGACCGCGCGTTCATCCTTGGCAATTAACTCCAGCACCCGGCCACCGCCCCGAGCCACGCAGGTCAGCGGATCCTCGGCAATGACCACGTTCAAGCCGGTTTCCTCGATGATCAACCGGTCGATATCGCGCATTAACGCTCCGCCACCCGTCAGTACGATGCCGCGTTCGGCGACATCGGCGGCCAGTTCCGGCGGGGTGGCCTCCAACGCCATTTTCACCGAACCCACAATGGTCGACAGCGGTTCCTGCAGGGCTTCCAGGATTTCGTTACTGTTCAGCGTGAAGCTGCGCGGCACGCCTTCCGCCAGGTTGCGGCCCTTGATCTCGATCTCGCGAACTTCGCTGGTGGGATAGGCGCTGCCAATTTCGTGCTTGATGCGTTCCGCTGTCGGTTCGCCGATCAGTACGCCGAAATTGCGGCGCACATAGTTAGTAATCGCCTCGTCAAACCGGTCGCCGCCGGTGCGCACCGCGCCGGCGTACACGATGCCATTGAGCGAGATGACTGCGACTTCGGAAGTGCCACCGCCGATATCCAGCACCATCGCGCCGCGCGCTTCCTCGACCGGAACGCCTGCGCCAATCGCCGCGGCCATCGGTTCGGGAATCAGATACACCACGCGCGCGCCGGCGCCCATCGCCGATTCGCGGATCGCCCGCCGTTCGACCTGGGTGGAGCCGCAGGGCACGCTAACCAGCACTCGCGGACTGGGATTGAAAAATTTGCGAGCATGGACCTTGCGGATAAAGTGCTGGAGCATCTTCTCGGTGACGGTGAAGTCAGCGATAACCCCATCCTTCATCGGTCGAATGGTCGAGAGATTGTTGGGGGTGCGACCCAGCATTCGCTTGGCGTCAGTACCTACTGCTGCAATCGTCCGGACGCCGCGCACTGGGTCTTGATTGATGGCGACCACCGAGGGTTCATTGAGGACGATGCCCGCTCCCCGAACGTAAATCAATGTGTTAGCCGTCCCCAGATCGATCGAAAGATCGCTTGAAAACTTACCGCGCAACCATTTGAACATGTTGTCGAAAGTCCAGTTCGTCAAAAGGCGCTAATCCTAACAAGCAGGAGAGTTAGGAGCAAGTCGGCAAATGATCACGTGCAGGGTCGCTGGTTTGAACCACTTCCTCACAGCTAAAGAGGAAGTGGATGCGTTGAGAGGATTAAAGACTGTCCCATTCCTCGCCGCCTGCTACCCGGGCCGGTGGACCGGCGACATACCGTGGCCGGGTCGAGGTATGGTGTGCTTTCGCCACTGTTCGCCGTGACCGGGTATGATACCGGTCAATGAGTATGACGGGCGCCAGGGGTGATTCAACCGACGATTGCGGAGTGTGCCCAGACGTAGCAGCGACGGCAATGAGCGTCTCATCCAATCTGAAGAAGCCCATTAACTCATGCAGATATGCTGCCTGATCGCCCATGGACTGACTCGTAGCCGCCGTTTCTTCGACCAACGCCGCATTCTGCTGGGTCGTTTGATCCATCTGTGAAATCGCCTGATTAATTTGCTCGATCCCGCTGGCCTGTTCCTGGCTGGCCGCCGCCATCTCCGCGACGATGTCGCTGACTTTTTTGGCTGAAACGATGATGCTCCCCAGCGTCTGGCCAGACTGTTCAGCCAGTCGGCTGCCCGCCTCAACTTTACTGACGCTGTCGCTGATGAGGCTTTCGATTTGCTTGGCGGCCTCGGCGCTGCGTTGCGCCAGTCTGCGCACCTCGTTGGCGACGATTGCAAAACCGCGCCCCTGCTCGCCGGCGTGCGCGGCTTCTACTGCTGCATTTAACGCCAATAGATTGGTTTGCAAGGAGATTTCATCAATGACCTCGATAATGTCAGCGGCCTGGCGGTTGCTTTGATCAATCGCCGCCATCGCGGCTATAACCTGGTCTACTGCCTGACCGCCCTGTTCAGCTTGCTGCCGGGTATGTTGAGCCAGGCGATTCGCTTGCTCGGCATTCTGCGCGCTTTGCTGCACCACGCTGGTCAACTCTTCCATGCTGGAAGCGGTTTGCTCCAAGGCAGACGCCTGCTCCTCAGTGCGCTGCGCCAAGTCAGCACTGCCCTGCGCAATTTCCGATGCCGCTGCATTGACCTGATCGGTCGCTTGGGAAACCTTGCTCACCATCTCCTTTAATTGCAGCGTCATGTCGCCCATTGCGGCATATACGCCGGTTTCCTTGCCAGTATGGGTCAACTCGACAGCTAAATCTCCTTGAGCAATACGCTGGGCCAGCGCCGCCATTTCCGCCGGCTCACCGCCAATAGGGCGACGGATAGAACGCACAATCCAGCCAATGACGAGCGCACTGACGGCCAAGGTCAATCCCACGATCAGCAGGATCAAATTGCGGGTATACGCCATTTGCGCTACATAGCCGCTACGATCCACCAGCATCTCCAGCACCCCGATGGGTTGGCCGGAATAATCCTTGATCGCCTGGGCATAGACAATCACTGGCTGATTGGCGGACTTGGCATATTGCGCGACGATCTCCCCCTTCAATACGGCATGCAATTGTGATTCGGAGAGCAGGGAACGCTCGCCATGAGTCGAATGAAGCGTCTTAAAACCCTGGTCTTGTGGGATTAGCAGCATCATTTCTACCCCATGCTCGGCTTTGAAGGCTTCGAGAAATGCTTGATCAAAGGCCATGCCGAATTCCACCGAACCCAAATGCTTGTTCTGCCGGGCAATGGGCGCGATGCCCCGGATACCGAGACCCGCTACACCATTTTCAAGTCCTCTTGCTGTTTTACCTGAATGATTTACGTCCACAACCGCCGGACGAATCGCGGATAAATCATCGCCAAATTTGTTAGGCTTGTGCAGGCGCAGGAACGATGTCGCAGGCGATGTGTGAAATTGGAATTGATCGACGCCATACTGCGTGGCGAGTATCTGATAAACGCTCTGCAATTGCGTCAATAGCTGGGGGCGGTTCTGGTCGGTCATCGCCTGTTGCACTTCAGGAAGATTCGCCAGCAGGACGCTTAACGTTTCTGCCGTCCGGCCCCGAGCCGCGATTTCCGTATTCAGTAGCTTAAAAGTTTCACGAGCTTCGCGCTCTTCCGCTTCAAACAGTAACTTGTCAAAGCGGAGAAATGCTGTGATCGTGATCGCCAGCACGGCAGAGATCAGCAACAAACTGATCGCCAAGCCAATGCGGGCGCCGATTTTCAGTTGACTAAACATGCAAGGCGCTCCTTTCGTATTTAATTAGGATTCATCTTGATCAGATGAAGTAGAAACTTGATGCGCCTTACTTAGCAACTATGATGCCAATAAAGTTTGATATAATTATTTGTTTTCAAATAGCATTAATACAACGCCTAAGAATAGAGGATTCCTTGATTACAACTTAAATTATAGAAAACCGCCCCTTAACAAAGTTTTATCTTTTTATTCAATAAAATTGATTAACAACCTATAGTGATGATTTGACAACTTTTATTGTAGCTGAGAATTAATTTCTCGGAGCTTTAAGACGTTTGCTTAATGCTTGCTGAGAGATACCCAGCAGTCTGGCGGCAGCGGTCTGATTGCCGTCGGAGCGGCGCAGGGCTTCTTGAATAAGAAGATCGGCCGCTTGTTTCAGGGTAGGTAGGCGAGAAGTAAAACCAAGCGGCGCATCATCGCCGTTTGCCCCGGCTGCAACCACAGTGTGGGTCAGGCTCTGGTTCAGATAGGACTCCAACAGGCGCGGGGAGAGCATAGTCGTGTCAGTTCGGCTGACGGCGTCAAATATCATGGTTCGCAACTCCCGAATATTGCCCGGGAAATCATATTCCCCCAGCAAGGTTAGCAATGCCTTGGACGCTTGAAAACCGGGTTTGCCAAATTGCGTCGCGGCTTCTGCCAGAAAGTGCTCGACCAGTAGAGGAATATCGTCCAACCGCTCGCGTAACGGCGGAATGTTGATATGATGCGTGCGTAACCGAAAATTCAAGTCCTTACGAAATTTTTCTTCTTTGGTCAATCGCCACAGGTCTTGATTGGTGGCGGACACTATCCGGGCGTCGCTGTGTTTGGGAACGTCGCTGCCCAATGGGAAGTAGTCGCCGCCCTGCAGCAGGCGCAGCAGTTTGGATTGGGAAACCGCTGTCAGATCGCCAATCTCATCCAGAAACAGCGTACCGCTATTCGCTTGCTCGATCAGACCTTTTCGCGCTCGCTCCGCACTGGTGAACGCCCCTTTCAGATGTCCGAATAGGGTGTCCGAGAAAATCGTATCGTCCAGCCCGGCAACATTAACCGCGACCAAAGGCCCTTGACGTCGGCTCAGGGCATGAATCGCCTGAGCGATCAGATCCTTGCCAACGCCGGTTTCGCCGGTAATCAATACCGGCTCGCTGGTTGTCGCAATAGATTCCACATAATGAAAAATCTGCAAAATTCTAGGGTTGTGCGTAATAATGTTGGCAAAAATCTCGGGGTGACTCAGACTCACAGAGAAAGCGCTTTGCCGGAGCGCCCGGTTTTCCTGCTGGAGTTCCTGAAGCGCCAGCGCGTTTTTGACGGTCGAGAAGAGTCGTTCGAAGTCAATCGGCTTGGTCAGATAGTTAAAGGCGCCCGCCTTGATACAGCGCACCGCCGTATCGACTTCCTCCGTGGCGGTTAAAATAATGACCAGTATCTCGGGATAATCTCTGGACAGCGTTTCCAGTAACTCCTCCCCACCGGTGAAGGGCATGACCAGGTCTAGAAAAACCATGCCCACTGTATGCTGGGAAACCAGAGCCATGACCTGCCGACTGTCCGTGCAGGTCATAATGTTGTTTAGGCCCGCCTTGCGCAAGGCGGCATGCGTGATGGCTAAACTGATCGTGTCATCGTCAACGACCAGGACAGGATGAGCAGGATAAGCAATAGATTTCATGGGAGTATTGAGCAGAGGGGACCACATCATGAAAACGCCGGGTTGGCGTCAACGATCAACAGCATTTTCTTCCACGGCGGGCGCTAACCATTCCGCGTCGATGACCGCGCAGACCGATTGTATTGCCTTTTCCAGGGCATCAATTTGTTCGGTCTTTTCCCCCTCGGATTCAGTCAGAGTCGATTCAAGCTGTGCTGCGGCCTGTTGAACGGCAACGATGCCCAGATTGCCCGCTACCCCTTTCACACTGTGGGCTAAACGGATGGCGTCGGTACGCGATCCGGTAGCGAGAAGATCACGAAGAGTCTGGGTGACATCTCGATAGCTATTTGAAAAGTGAGTTAATAATTCCCGAAAGAGCGCCATGTCGCCATCCAGGCGATCAAGACACGCCGCCACATCAATGCCGGGCGTGGCAGGAATAGAGGATTCAGCCTGCGCCGCGTTTTCCAGCGAAACCGAGACTGTCGGCGCTACCGACGCCTCACTCATAGGGATCGCCGTCGAGGCTAGACAGCGCTCTAAAGCCGTAAACAATGACTGCGGATCGATGGGCTTACCGACATGGTCGTTCATGCCAACGGCCTGCATTCGTTCAGTCTCTCGTCGTTGCACATGGGCCGTCAGTCCAATGATGGGCAAGCGATCGAATCCAGGCAACGCACGGATCCGGCGGGTCGCCTCGTAGCCATCCATCTCCGGCATCTGAATGTCCATGAGCACCGCATCGAACGCCTCGGCTCCTTGTCGCTTAAGGAGGGCCACTGATTCTACGCCGTTGACCGCTATTTCCACGATAGCCCCGGACCGCTCCAGCAAGCGACAGACGATCTCTTGATTAATGTCGTTATCTTCCACCACTAACAGGCGACGCCCAGCCCATGCGCCAGCCAGCGGCGCATGGGCGTCAATAGAATCCGCAGCGCGGTCTTTGACCGTGGAAACTGGTTTAGCTTCTTCTCCTGCTTTTAACCAGACATCGAAACGGAAGATGCTGCCCGCACCGGGGCGGCTTTCTACATTGATGGTTCCTTCCATCATTTCCACCAGCCGTCTGCTGATGGAAAGCCCCAGTCCCGTTCCGCCGTATTTCCGGGTGATAGAACTGTCGGCCTGGTGGAAGGGCTGGAATAGCGTCTGGATCTGTTCAGCAGTCATGCCGATGCCCGTATCCCGCACCGTAAACTCCAGATGAAGCCGCTCATCCTGGGATTCCAGCAAGCGAACGGCGATGGCGATTTCACCCTTCTCAGTAAATTTGACGGCGTTATTACCCAGGTTGATCAGAATCTGGTTCAGGCGCAACGGGTCGCCCATGAAAACATTGGGTACGCCAAGCGCGATGTCGAGTTGGAACTCCAGCCCTTTGTCCTCAGCCTTGTGCCCTACCAGGGTAACAAAATGCTCTATGACCTCATGGAGCGTGAAAGGAACGCAGGTTATCTCCAGGTGGCCGGCCTCGACCTTTGACAAATCCAGGATGTCGTTGAGCAAGCCTAGCAGGGATTTTGCCGCGCCATAAGCCTTGTCCAGGTAATTCCGTTGTTCGTGATCCAGGGAGGTGTCGAGGCAAAAATGAATCATGCCCATGATGGCGTTCATGGGGGTGCGAATTTCATGACTCATGTTAGCCAGGAATTCGCTTTTGGCCTGGCTTGCGCATTCCGCGCTTTTAGTCGCTTGGCGCAGTTCCTCTTCCAGCTTTAGACGCAGCGTGATTTCCCGAGCTAGCTTCCGATTCCAATACAGCAGGATGGCTAGCACGATGGCTGCCAGAGTCAATATCTCACCCAGCAGGAGGTAGTCTGTGTTGGGGGGTTGCGGGGCTTGAACCCAACGATTGTAAATGCTGTCCCGGTCATTCTTAGGAATAGCGGCGATTCCCTTCTCCAGAATGCCAACCAGAATTGGCCAGTCCTTGCGCCCTGCCATACTTAGGGCGATTTCATAAGGGGTGTTTCCAGCCATTCGCACCTGAAGGACTCCTTTGCGACCGATGGCGTAACTGACCGTGACCAGATTGTCAACAAAAGCATCGGCCCGTCGTTCGGTTACCGCGTGCAAGGCTGCCGTCATGGTAGTTACTGGCGTCAGGCCGATCTCCGGGTGATCCTGTTGCAGCCATTCATGAATGGCGTAATCGCTTACGACCGCGACCTGCTTCCCGGCCAGCGCCTCCAGATTTCCCAGAAAGGGTGCGTCGACCAGCGCAAAAATCGCCACTGGGAAAGTAAGATAGGGTGCGGTAAACCGAAAGCGCCCTTGGCGGTCTGTGGTCTGAACAATGGCCGGCAACAAATCGATTTGCCGATTATCGAGCTTTTGCAAGGCTTCTGCCCAAGTCGCCGCCGGAATCGCCTCAAAACGGATTCCCAGCAATTCCTCCAGGCGCTGGAGATACTCCGAAGTGATGCCCGCCGGTTGGCCTTGTGAGTCAATATATTCGATCGGCGCCGAATCCGGATCTACGGCATAACGAATAACCGGATGTTGCGCAAGCCAGAGGCGCTCTGCATCACTGAGGATGAGTTTGGCGCTTTTATTGTATTTGATTTGCCATCTTCGCAGGAGGGAAGGAATCATCGGCGCTACATGGTAGTAGGCTTTTTTCAGAATGCTATGCAACTCAGGATAGTCGTTGAAGACGGCAACCAGGGAATCGGGAAAGCGGTCGGTGAGATAGAGCGAGGTCAGGCCCGTGACGAACTGCTCGCGCATATGCCATTGAACATAGGCGAAATTATCGAAATAGCCATCCGCCTGATCATTCAGCAACAGGGCAAACGCCTGCGCCGGGTCACGGACATGAAGGTACTGGTTTCCCGTGCGGGGAAAACCGAAATCCATAGGGTCTATGCCTTCATAAAACAGAATGCGCTTATTTTGAATTTCCTCAAGGGTTTTGGCGGTAAACTGTTCCGGTTTTGGCGCAAACAGGGCTTGCATTGAGGGAAAGGGGCTTGCAATGCTCAGGAACGCATCCGGTGTTTCCGAGAAATGGTAATCGAAGTTGATGTAACCGTAGAGTCCAGGCAACTTCTGCGCCTTCACCATCTCATTAAATGGTTTGGGGACCATTTCGATGTCCAGACCAGCAGCATCGGCTAGAGCACGGACCAGATCGACGACGATTCCACTGACTTCACCCGAGGCATTAACAAAGGTATAAGGAGCAAAGTTGTCGTCCACCTGGAAAATAACGTGACGATGCTGTTCCAGCCAGATCTGTTCCTGCGGGGTGAGCATCAGCGCAGCAGCGGTCTTGACCGGCGCAGCTGTAGCCTGGTCTTCCTGGAATAGAAATCCTGGCAGATTCCGTAAATCGCCTTCCTGACCGGCACGCAGCAGGGCTCTGGCCGCCAACTGGAGGCGTTCGTCGGGGATGGAACCCACAGGCATAGAGCGCGGCATGACCAGTTGCCGGGTTTTCTCCGCCTCATAACGCAACGCCTCCCGGCTCTTGCGCCGGGAATAACGCTCAAGAATCAGCTCGATGATCTCATCAGGGTGATCCAGGGCATAACGCCATCCGGCGTTGCTGGCTTCGATAAACGCCTTGGTCTGTTCCGGGTGAGCGGCGATCTGAGCAGCGGAGGTGAACAGATAAACATCGCCCAACCCCGGCATGTAACCGGTCAACTCGATGATTTGAAAGAGCACGCCTTTTTGCTGTAAGTAGAACGGTTCATTGCTCAGGAAAGCCGTCATCGCCTCCACTTCCCCACGGATGAAAGGTCCGCTATCAAAGGTGTGGGGTATGATGGTCAGGTTGACTCCAGGGACTAATCCTGCTTCCTGCAAAGCCGCCTGAAAGAGCGGCGAACGAAGGTCCTTATCGGCAATCATCAGTCGTTTGCCCACGAGATCATCAAGCGTGCGAATCCCAGGCTGGCCCAATACGACCAAGGGCGTCTTTTTAAAATAATTCGCTAGCAGCACGACCGGTTGTCCCATGAGCCGCCAGTTGATCACGCTGCTGTTGGCAATGCCATAGGTCGCCCGGCCTGACAGCACCTCATCGCGGACATCGAGTCCCTGCTCATATTCCCGTAATTCAACCTCCAGGCCCTTATCCCGATAGAAGCCCTTTTCGATCGCGGCATAGAAGCCAGCGAATTCAAACTGATGCTTCCAGATCAGTTGCAGGGAAACTTTAGTCAAAGGAGCCGGGTGGACTGAGTCGGCAGTCTGTGCAGTGGAGGGTGAGGCGTTTGCTGCAACGGCTTGAGCCGGATTGGTCCAAGCCCAAAGCAGACTCAGAATGAAAAGGGCTATCCCAACCTGCTTGAATGGCGTTAGTACTTTATAGAATAGAGCCATAGTCTTATAGGGTGCGTATTCCAGTCGATTCGGCCACCCATTCCGAGATGATTCGGCCACCGGTTCCGGGCCATTTGGCCGGACCGACGGAGCGCAGCGACGCAGGGCATGCTCTTATTACGCGCTGATAAGGGTTGCCGTCAATGGGGTTCGAGTTTTATGCAGGGATTCTCCCTTTAAGTGAATAAGATAAGCGCTATGGAGAAGCCGGTCGAGAATGGCGTCCGCCAGCGTGGGTTCCCCGCGCATACGGGGGAAACAGCGCCATCAACGCCCTGAGCGCAGAAACGGCGGGTCTATCCCCGCGCATACGGGGGAAACTGGAGGGTAACGGATTCTTCCAGACTGAGCTTGGGTCTATCCCCGCGCATACGGGGGAAACCGCAACGAGGCGAGACATGAACCACCCCAATCGGGTCTATCCCCGCGCATACGGGGGAAACCAATCCAGGGGCCACGACTGATGATGACTTCCGGGTCTATCCCCGCGCATACGGGGGAAACTTGTCCACGAGCTACTGTGCGATACCGCCGGGGGGTCTATCCCCGCGCATACGGGGGAAACGCTGGCAATGGATGCCCGTATCGTCGTGACCAAGGTCTATCCCCGCGCATACGGGGGAAACGGCGAAATTGGGATTCACGATTTCCGTGGTGAAGGTCTATCCCCGCGCATACGGGGGAAACGCCGAAAGCCGACACGACGACGGGCGAGCCGCAGGTCTATCCCCGCGCATACGGGGGAAACGCATAGCACCCACCTGTTTACAGGGTTGTTACGGGTCTATCCCCGCGCATACGGGGGAAACTGACCGCATTACCGCCTTTCATCAGCAGGAGGAGGTCTATCCCCGCGCATACGGGGGAAACAATGAGCAATTTATCCAATTGATGCAGACCCAGGGTCTATCCCCGCGCATACGGGGGAAACCACTGAGCCGGGGCCAGGCTATTTGCATTTCCCGGTCTATCCCCGCGCATACGGGGGAAACAAACGGATATTTCTTGTAAATGGACTCTGACCAGGTCTATCCCCGCGCATACGGGGGAAACGAGGGGGGGTTAGTCATGCTGCGGCTCTTGGAGGGTCTATCCCCGCGCATACGGGGGAAACTTGGAGCGGGCGCGGGCGCGGGCTTTTTTGATGGGTCTATCCCCGCGCATACGGGGGAAACGTCGGCGGCGTCTTTCGGGAAGAACGCCTTGGCGGTCTATCCCCGCGCATACGGGGGAAACAGACGACGAGGCGCTGTTCGCGAGCCTGCAAGAGGTCTATCCCCGCGCATACGGGGGAAACGTTCTGACCAGAAAAAGGAGACCGACATGAAAAGGTCTATCCCCGCGCATACGGGGGAAACGCATGGACGCTGAGCGGGATCTACAGAAAGACAGGTCTATCCCCGCGCATACGGGGGAAACGCTATGAGTCGCATTCGCACAATCAAGCCGGAAGGTCTATCCCCGCGCATACGTGCGTATTTCACTGATGCCGGCCATCCATTTCACGGGATGACGGCCGGCGAGTTCAGTCGAAGGCGGCAGCGTATTTCACTCGGTCGGAGCGCAGCGACGCAGTGGATGAGTGTTTACTGTTCCGTGATGGAGTTCGTCAAGGGGGTTTTACGTTTTCGTAAGGATTCTCCGGTCAGGTTGAGGGTGTAGGCGTTATGGACGAGCCGATCGAGGAGGGCATCAGCCAGAGTGGGTTCGTCCAGATAGGCGTGCCAGCTTGCCACGGGCAACTGGCTGGTCACGAGGGTGGATTGACGGTGATGCCGGTCATCGAGGATTTCCAGAAGATCACGGCGGCCCTCGCTGGTGAGCGGTGTTAAGCCCCAGTCATCGATGACCAACACGTGTGCTTTAGCGTACTCGCGTAGCAGCTTGGGATAGCGGCCATCGGCGCGGGCCAACGCCAGTTCAGGGAGCAAGCGGGGCAAACGGACATAGCGCGCGGTATAGCCCAGACGACACGCATGCTGAGCCAAGGCACAAGCAATCCATGTTTTCCCCACGCCGGTGGGGCCGGTAATCAGGCAGTTGAGATGCTCCACAAGCCAGCGTTCACCGAGCAGATGCTGGATGAGGGTTTTATCCAGGCCCCGGGGATGTTGGTAATCCAGGTCTTCCCGGCAGGCTTGCTGGGGCAAACGGGCTTGCTGTAAGCGGTACTGGAGGCGACGATTCGCGCGTTCGGTCAGTTCGCGATCAACCAGGAGACTCAAGCGATCCGTAAAGCTGAGCTGATCGCTATCGGGCATCTGGAGTTGCTCGTGCAAGGCCTGACGCATGCCGCTGAGTTTCAAGGTGTGCAGTTGATCGAGAAGGGGTTGTTTCAGCATGGCGGAGGCTCCTGGGTTATTGGTAATAGCGTGCGCCGCGCACGTTCGCGTGGGTCGCGGTCGAAGGGATGGGCGGTGGCGAAGTCCCCGCATCCGGGAGGCGTTGCTGGTCCAGGCCATGCTTGAGAATCGACTCGATGCTCTTGTAACTCAGTCCCCCAATGGCTAACGCGCGCTGACAGGCGGCCTCCAAGCGGTCGGCGCCATAGGCTTTGCCCAGACGCAAGATGCCCAAGCACGAGCGGTAGCCCTGCTGAGGATGGGGCCGCGTGGCCAGGATACGTTCCACTAGAGTCGCCGTGTGGGGGCCGGTCTGGTGAGCCCAGCGCACTAACCGTTCGGGCGTCCATTCGGCGTACTCCCGATGGGCTTTGGGCATGTGGGCGGTTACGGTGGTATGGCGACCAGGCTGCGGATGGCGGCGATGACAAGCCACCCGCTGACGTTGATGGAAGACCTCGACCGTGGTGGCGGTCAGGCGCACCTCCACTTCCTGGCGCACCAGGAGGTAGGGGACCGAATAGTAATGGCGCTCGATGTCAATGTGATAGTCAATGTTGACGCGCGCTTTTTTCCATTGCGCGAACACGTAGGGTTCGGCCGGTAAGGGACGCAACGCCGGTTGTTCCAGCGTTGCAAACCAATGCTGACGGGAACCGGGGAGTTTTTTGAAGGCGCGCTGATTGAGGGCGTCGCGCAGTTCGCGGATGACCGTGTTGAGTTCGTCGAGACTGAACAGAGTCCGATGGCGCAAGCGGGCCAGAATCCAGCGTTCCACCACGAGCACGCCACTTTCCGCTTTGGCTTTATCACGCGGTTTTCGGACACGCGCGGGGATCACCGCGACGCCATAATGGGCGGCTAACTCCAGATAACTGGGGTTGAGGTCGGGCTCATAGCGGTGCGGCGTCTGGACGCCGGTTTTCAAATTATCTGGAACCACAATTTCCGGGACACCGCCGAAAAATGCAAAGGCCCGGACATGCGCCATGAGCCAGTCATCCAGTCCTTGGGTCCAGGTCGCCTCCACATAGGTGTAATTGCTGGCGCCCAGCACCGCAACAAACACTTGGGCCTGGCGGAGTTCACCCGTGATGCGGTCCACGATGGGCACGGTGGGACCGGCGTAGTCCACAAACACCTTCTCACCGGCCCGATGGGTCTGGCGCATCACCACATCGGTATGCGCCACCCAAGCCCGATACTGCTGGCAGAACCAGGTGTATTGATAGCCCTGGGGATGCGTGGCTTTGTACTCTTCCCACAAGAGCCACAAGGTGACGCCGGGGCGGCGTAATTCCTGGTGGACGGTGGCCCAATCCGGTTTTCCGCGATCCGCAGACCCAGCGGCGGGGCGCGGCGGAAACAACCGTCGTTCCAATTCATCGGCCATCATGCCCTTGGGCAGGGGCCAACCCAGGCCCGCTCGTCGGGCGCGTTGCAGATACTCTCCGACCGTGCTACGGCCGATCCCGCAACTCCGGGCAATTTGTGGTTGGCTATGGCCCGCCGCCTGCAAACGAAGCACTTCTTGAATCTTGCGCATGGATAACCTCTCAGTCGGCATGAGTTCCTCCTCGGAAAAAAAGGAACCAGCCTACAAGTTGTTAACCTGCGTCGCTGCTCATTGGCGAAACAACCCGCCGCCTTCCGTGTAATGGCCTGCCGCCTTCCGTGAAACGACCTGCCGTCATCCCGTGAAACGACCTGCCGTCATCCCGTGAAACGACCTGCCGTCATCCCGTGAAACGACCTGCCGTCATCCCGTGAAATACGCACGCATACGGGGGAAACTCCAATGATTGCGCCTTCTCTGGCGCGTATGGAGGTCTATCCCCGCGCATACGGGGGAAACTCCAGTGATTGGCGCTTGGCGGTTCGGCGTTCAGGTCTATCCCCGCGCATACGGGGGAAACGATCGCAAGCCATCTCGGCCTGATCAGTGGTCAGGTCTATCCCCGCGCATACGGGGGAAACCAAAGTCAATCAGTTTGTTTTCCAGATAATCGGGGTCTATCCCCGCGCATACGGGGGAAACGATTCCTGCCAGCCGGGCGGCTTCTGCTCGTGCGGTCTATCCCCGCGCATACGGGGGAAACGGGCGCGTCCAACTCGCAGATACTTATTATCAAGGTCTATCCCCGCGCATACGGGGGAAACGGCAGTGTTGTCGGGATGATCTTCCATTCCCCGGGTCTATCCCCGCGCATACGGGGGAAACTATAAGCCGCCCGATACTTTGATGCTGTAGTCGGGTCTATCCCCGCGCATACGGGGGAAACAGTGCTCTTCCGGTGTTGTTGATGGTCTCCGTAGGTCTATCCCCGCGCATACGGGGGAAACCTTCTTAGATGCATCCTTCCTGGAAGGTGCTACGGTCTATCCCCGCGCATACGGGGGAAACGAAAGAAAGGAAAGAAAACAACAGCAAACAACAGGTCTATCCCCGCGCATACGGGGGAAACGGGTAAGCTGCTGGATCGTCTTGATCAGCCGACGGTCTATCCCCGCGCATACGGGGGAAACAAAGGAAGTCGGTCGGGTCAGTGGTGGATCGGAGGTCTATCCCCGCGCATACGGGGGAAACCATAGGTCAGGGGATACGCTAAGTCACAGGTGAGGTCTATCCCCGCGCATACGGGGGAAACTCCTGCATAGCGACGGCCACGGCTCACGCTCGAGGTCTATCCCCGCGCATACGGGGGAAACATGGTCTCGATGATGATCTCCTCCATGTCGATAGGTCTATCCCCGCGCATACGGGGGAAACTCTAGCAAACAACTCCTTCATAAACCAAATTTTTAAGGAACACAAGCCTAATCGGTCGCTGAATCTCCCACAGCATGGATCGGCTTTTCTGGCTTCAAGGGTCGGCGCGTCACAATCAACCCATCGATTTCCACCAATTCAACAGGCGGCACACCCAACACTTGAACATTTTGCCCACCGGGTACCTGAGCATCCGCCCACACCATCACCACCGACGCTTCGCGCTCCAACAAAAACCACTCCGACACCACATCCCAAATCCGCTCGCACACCGCCACCGACAAACGTGGCGCACTGTATACCCCTGGCCCCAATTCCAACATCGATGACGCTAGAAAGCCCCGGATACGATCCGATACATTACGTGTTACGACTACTGTCATTGACACGAAGCAACTCCTTGACACGATCAATCATGCCCGCAATGACCTGTTGCTTACGAAACTGCTGTGCGGCTTCCTTACGCAACGCCCGTTCCAAGAGCAATTCTGGATCGGCCAACGCCCGTTTAGCTACACTAAACGCCAAGGGCACCGTCAGCTCCGCCCGGTACAAATCGGCAATATCCAGGGTAAACGCATTACTCGAATCCTCATGAATAAATCCCAACGGCGCCAACGCGCCTACTGCCGTCACCGCAATCTCCGCCGCCGACTCTACAAAGGTCGCTGCATGGTTAAGGGCTTGATTCGGAATGTCTGCGCCTGTTGGATTCTGCCGATTGTATCGGCGGCCTTGCCACAGAATGCCATGCTGTTCCGCGGCAATCCGATACGTCTCCTTCATTCGCGCGCCTTCAATGCCACGCAGCACTTCAATCTCCCTGTGCGGCAAAATCCGCCCAAAGCGGAATGCATACATCCGCCGCGCTACATCGAGACGCGCCTTCTCATCCGCCCATAACCGGGCGTGCGCCCGCGCCACGGCTGACGATCCCGGCCCCAAGGGCGGCGCAGTATAAATCTTCACCCCACCTTCGCCGACTGCCGCCAGTAACGTCCCATGTCGCGCCAATAACCGCAACGCATCATGGCTCACCGTTGACCCTGGCCCCAGTAGAATCATCGACACCCCCTGATAAGGCACCGCATAATCCCCGGACTCCAGAGCTTCCGATGCTGCCGCCCGAAACCGCAGCGTCCCCTCCTCAACCGTCAATCCGCCCCGCTCCAACCAGATCAACCCGTGGCGATCCATCTGCGGGATCCGCGCTGCCGCCAACCCTAACCGCCCGACCAGCAAACTCATGTTGGCGGCCTCAATAACAACATGCCATAGCCAAACGCCCGATGCCGCCCGATGCCACGCGCCAGCAATGCCGCAAAAGCCGCCCCATCCCGCACGGTCATCACGCCACGCAACAACGCTTGCGGCAATACCACCGGTCGTCCAAAACGCCGTTCCTGGGTCACCGTTCGCTGCGAACGGCGCAACACGCGCACCAAGCGAAAGCCTGCCAACTGCACCGACTCCAACATCGCCGCTCCTTCCACCTGCCGGGCCAGCCATTCGCCATAGACCGTTGCACGCTCCACCGGCTCGTCTTCTGTTTCCGATTGCTCGATTCGACGCAAGAACACATCCTTTTCCGTCTCGCGCCGACTAACAGGACATGTCAACACCTCAAAGCCCAAGCGCCGACCGACCGGCCACATCGCTGGCATCGGTTTAGCGGCCATCAATTCCGCCGCGTCACACACCGCCAACGCCAACGGCAGCGCAAAGGTTTCCGCCTGGTCGCGCAGTGTCACGCCATCGTGTCCACTATAACCCAACCACTGCAATGGCTGATCTTTGCGCCACGCCACACCAGGATCTAACAATCGAAACGGCTTAGGCGTTAACGGCCCAAATAACGCCGCCAGCCAGGCATGAACGCCATACCCTAAATCCTCATCCGCTGATCGGTTGACGCCCTGATCCTGGGCAAACTGCATCAACGCGACCGGGTTCAATCGCAGTTGCACCATATACAAGCGATCGCTCATAGCGCCTCCGCATTGGGTAAAATTCCTTCTCGACGCAAGCGCCGCCCAGTATGAACCTGATTGCGCCAATCGCGCTGGTCATAAATCGACACCACACGACTGGGCAACGCCGTCCCCAAGTGCGCCGGCCAACAGGCGCTGGCTGATCGTGATGCGTCTGGGCGTAGGCCAGTCTCCCGAGGCATCGCTTGCAATGCCGCCAACACGTTGGGCGCGTCGACCACTTCCCGAAGTAATGGCGCTGCGGGCAAACAGGTCTTGCGGCCTAGAAACAATGGCCGCGCCGGTTCGCGTAACGCCGCCGCCAGCGCCGCGACCGATGGTTCGGCACCGCCGGTCAGCGTCACCGTCACCGTCATCAACCCATTGGCCCAGTAATGCCGGTAGCGGATATGGGTGCCTAACTTGGCGCCCGGCCCACCCTCCCGGTGTTCCGCTACGCCCCGGGTCGTCCACCCCTTATTGGCCATTTTTAGCTGACCAAGATCGACCGTGTGGTAGTCCACCAGCGCCGTCGGCTCCACATCCCAACACGCCGCGAATTCAATCCGCTCTTGCAAGCGTTCCAGCGCCGCCGCATCGCCATGTCGGTAGCCCAACGCATTCCCAAACAATCCCGTCAACAACGACAAACGGGGAAATCGATCCGTGACATTGTGATGATCCACGATGACATCGCCGAAACTCATCAGTGGCGCATCGAACCGGAGTAAGAGAATCTCCATCACGGCCTACTCAAACAACGCCGCCAGCGCCCGATCACTCGCCTCCGCCAAAGGCAACACCGGCACCGCTCCCCAATCCAGGGTTTTCGTGGCCGCGACCGCCCGAAACGCCGCCGTCGCCCCATACATCTGCTCCTGCGCGTCCAGATACTGTTTTAGGGCAATGATGGCCTGTTCCATTCCATCGCCACGCGGTTTCAGCGCCTGCAAGTAGGCATTAGCCAGACTGCGTGGTTGCTGCGGCCCGGTTTCCAACAATACGAAATCGGCCCAGGCATACGGCGCGGTCGATCCCAGTTTGGCCCCCGGCGTCACTTCGGCAATCGTGCGCACCAAACCTTGCAACACCTGGCGGGCATCGTGCGTATCTTGCGCCTTCCAGTCCTGACGGTCGCAACCGGTCAGGTTCGATAGCAACCCCGGTACGTCCACCGCGACATAGCCATAGAACAAACCAGCCCCTAACTCCATATCGCCAGCATGAGCCGCACCGGTTTCATCATCGCGGTTCAAATCATCCACCACCGTGAAATAATCCACTTCCGTATCCAGAGGATGCACAGTCATGGCATGAGCGACATGCACGCAGGCATCACTGCGCGACAAAATATCCGAGGTTACAAACCGCCCAAACAACGCCCCTTCCAATCCCGCATAAAGATGACCGTGTCCAGCTTGCGCCAACATCGCCTTGAAATTGTCCTTGTCCTTCTTCAAGCGTTCCTGTAAACATTTTTCCGCATCGGCTCCCTTCGCTGCGCACTCTTTAAGCAAGGCCACCAGAAAATCAGCTTCCGGTTGGCCAAACAGAATCGGTTGCTTGACCAGCAGCCCAGTAGTTTCGGTCGTATCCACCGCCTCCCGCTCTTCGCCTAAATCCATTTCCGACTGTTCCGTTTCCTCTTTAGCTTTCTTTCCCTTCTTACCTTTTTCCACCTTGGCGGCTTTGTCGGCCTTTGCCGATTTCTGCAACAGCAACGCCACCAGCGCCAAGGTCAGCTCCTGCGCTTGATTAGCGGGCACCTCTTCCTGTTCCACCAGACGCTTGATAATCACCCGCTCAAAGAAATGTCGAGTTCGCAAGCCCCCTGGTAGGGGTATGGTCTCGTGCAGGCGCTCCCGCCAGTGCCGCTTGAGACACTGCGAGGACACACGCAAACGAGTGGCGTTACCGAAAGGAATTCTCTTAGCCAACCCGGCATCATCTCTATTCAACAGACTGGCGTGATAGGACGTGAGGGTATGAATTTGCAGAAACATAGAGTTAATCCTTCTCATTGTTGTAGTAACGGTAATAGTCGCCAGCTATTCTCAGGCGCACGGCTTCGCATTTTTCACGGTCCTGGGCCAATAACAGTTGGGATAAATCCAGCCAATTCACGCTTTCCCCCTTGGCCGCCAGAAAGCGGGCAACGCGCAACGTCAGGGTGTACAACACATCATCCTGGGCCGCGAGCAACCGTTCCAGCCGCGCCTCGCTATAGCGCTGTTCGGCCAGCGCCTGACCCAGTGGCCGCTTTGGGTTATGCGCTGACGTTCCCATCAAGGCCAATCCGGCGAGTGCGGCTTGCCAGGCGCTCATCTGGCGTTGCCAACCGTCGGGTAAGTGCTGGAAGCAGAACCGGTAAAACACTAGTGACGGTGATCGATCCGGGGTCAGGCGTTTCAGCGCGGCCCGTTCCCCAGTCGGAAAATTCTCACTACCGATGATCGCAGCCACTTTGCCGATCAAGCGCGCCAGAGAGAAAGGTTCAGCATTCATCGGCGGTGATGCCGTTGCGGCGTTCAGCATGAGCAAGCTCCTTCAGTTGTTGAAAGGTGTTGAATAAGCAACCGTTGAACATCCCCTTCGCGCGCACGCGCGACCGGTAATAGCGGCCGGTGCGTGCTGGAAAACGGGCTATCGCATCAGTCAGAGTTTGACGGGCATGCCGTTCCAAGGCTTGCAGCCAGAGGAGGCGAGCGGCATCCGTGTCGGTCTGATCGACACAACGCCAGAGCCATTCGAAAAATAAGGGGTGCCAGACGGTCGTAAAAGATCGGGCGGTTTGTTCGACCCAGGCGCTCACTTCGCGTTTTTCCCAATCGATTTGTTCCGGTCCCGCTTCCAGCCACGCATACAAAGCAGGCTTGAGCACCTTGTTCTGCATGGTCGCGGCATCTTTTAGACCCAAACCACTCAGTTCCGCCAAGCGCTCGCGCGCCGCTCCCCTGCCGAACAGACGCGCAGTGGCTTGCGCTGGAATGCGCACGGTGGCTTCATGAAAGCCATCTGTCTTGCCCATACCGCCCGGTGCCAGCACGGCCGCTTGTAACCAACACGCTTGAGTTTGACGATCGGGATCGGGTTGCTGCATCACCGCCGCCATGAATCCCTCTTCTTCAAAAATGAGATTGCGCAGGCGTTGGGGTGAAAAGAACGGTGCCATCACCGTCCAGGCTTTTTTCTCCTTGCCATCATCGACCAGTGGGGTCCACGGATCACCGACAATACCTTTTTGCTCTTTGGCCACCAGACGCATACCCGCCGTACCTGCTCCCAATGCCTGAATCCGTCCATGGTCGATGATCAATCGCACCGCCCGGGCCACTTCAATGAAAAAGGGATCGAGTTCGTTGAGCGGCAATGCCGTTTGCAAATCCCAAGCAGACAACCAGAGCAACACCTGCCCGTTCGGACGATAGGGCCAGGGTTCCACTAACAATTCAGCACGATAGTTCAGGAGCTTGCGGGTCTCTCGTCGCCAGCGTTCACCAAAGGTTTCGTCATAGCGCAATCCAACACAGACGCGACTCCCGGTACCGCTATTCATCCGGGCAATCCCATAATTCCCGCGCCCCATCAACCCAGTCATCGTCTGCAAACTGATCAGGGCGTACACCCAACACTCTGGATAATCCTCATGAACTCGTTGGCTTTTTACATCATGGTTCTTAGCCGTTTGCAGCACATCCAGGGAATCCGGCGTATCCGCCTTGGGTTTGAAGGCCGCCCAGTCCGTTTTATTGGCTAAGGGTGCCTGCATAAACGCCGGCTGCATCACATCCTCCACCACCAGCGTCCAGGCGCAGTCATCGTCGCGCCCGGCCAGTTGCCGCAATCCATCGCGCCAAAAGCCTTCCGACTGCACCGGGTCGTGCAGATCGGCTCGCGCCAACACCGCCCCGGCCAGGTAACACAGGAAAATATGAAACGCATCCTCTTGATGGCGTTGCAGACCCGGCAATGACTCGACCGTATCGGCCCCCAGCGCCGCCAACAACCCCGGCAAGCTCAACGCCTGCGGACCCATCGGGGTTTGCACCCGAAACACCGGTTCAGTCAGTAAATTCATTCGCCATCCTCCCCTTGCAAACCCAGGCGGGTATAGCGATAGCGCCGTTCGCCGCACTGGAAAATCAATTCATCTGGATGTTCATTCAGTACCGTAGCCGTTTCTTCGGGCGTGGCCGGTGCCAGATACCCCGGAATCACGATTTCTATCAAGCGTTGCCCAAACGGACTGGTTACCGCCCGCTCCAAGCGCACCCGCCAGTCCTTCAGTCCCAACCGGGTTTGCAGATGGGCGTTCAGCGGGTTGAAGGTAAACTGACCAAACGGTTTCGGTTGAATCCCGACCAGCGTCGCTTGCAGCGCCAGCGCCAACGCTTCACCTTCCACCTTCTGGCCGTGGCGTTGCCACACCGGGTTGTCAAGCATCGCCAGCGCCTCGGGATGCATGGCCCCTTCCACCAAGCGGCGGTTATCGCGGGGAATCGCCCAAGTGGGTGCACTCTGCATTAAATCCAGCGTCAAGCGCACCACCCGCAAATCTGCATAGACGTTGCCCAACCCCGCCACTCCGCGCACCTGACCATCCGGGCGCAACAGGCTCTCCAAGGTCGCATCTTCGGGAATCAGCACCACACAGCGCGCCGTCTCAAACCCGGCAGGCCGTACCCGGTTATGTCGATGCAAGCGTCCAATGCGCTGCAACAACACATCCATCGGACACAGGTCCGTAATCAATAAGTCGGCGTCCAGATCGAGGCTTTGCTCCAAGGTCTGGGTTCCGATCAAGACCACTGGCCCTGGCGCAGAACCTTGTCCAAAGCGGGCGCTGACCGCGGCATCCAACACCGTCCGGTCCACCGCCGCGAAACGGCCATGATGCGGGGCAATCGCTCTCTGACACTGGAAAAGGATTTCAGGAGACAAAGCGGTCTCGCTGGCCGCCTGCAAAGCCATCACGCGCGCCACGGTATTGAGCACCACCAACACCCGCGCTCCCGTCGCCACCGCCGTCTGAATCCGCAACAACAGCGTCACCGGGTCGGCCAACGCTGATACGCATTCGATCTGCACCGTCTTATCGGTTGTAGCCACCGGAATCGCCTGTGGCGGTTGCCCAGCGACCGTCAACGCCGGATAGGGCATTTCCTGGGCCGTTACCCAATCCGGAGGTGGGGCGGGTATCGCGCTTGCCCGGACGAAACCGGCGCAGGCCGTAGCGCCCAAGGTGGCCGACAACAGTAAGGCGTGTCCGCCGATACTCAGATGATGGGCGAGCAACTGGGTCAGGAGTTGCCGCATATACGGATCGCTGGCGTGAACTTCATCCACGACCAGTAGCTGTCGATCCAGACACACCGAGCGTAAATGGGCATGGGGAACTTGCAGTACACTCAACAGCGCCTGATCGAGAGTACCCACCGCCACGGTCGCCGCTAAGAAGCGTTTCGGGCGTTCTGCCGCCCAGGCCCGTTCCTGTTGAGCGTGTGTTGCATCATCCTCCCAGCGGGTTTCCGGGCCGGGCAACAGAGTTTTCGCGTCGACTCCATCCACTTGCGCATAACCCGGCACAGCTAACAGCACTGGCGGGCGAACGCTCGGGTCAGGAAAGGCGGTTTTCACCATGCGCAGCACCCGGCCATAGAGTTCGCGCGCCGCCACCCGCGTCGGCAGGGCGAAATACAGACCATCGACTTCCCCTGCCGCAAACAACGTCAGAAAACGCGCCAGGGCGGCCTCGGTTTTCCCAGAACCGGTTTCTGCTTCCAGAATCAACAAGCGGTCATCGCCAATCACCGGCCAGGTCGCCAAGATCTCTTGCAAGGGGCGAGGCTTGAAACCAAATACGGTGGCAAACGCAGGAACTTGACCACCCAGTGCGGTTCGATATGGTCGCGCATCCAATCCCACCGCCTGCAACGCTCGATCAGCCGCACCCGGCGCGAAGGTCAAACGGTCACCTGGGGCCTGAGCAAAAGGAAAGAAGCCCTCATGCGAACCGAGCCAATCAGCCAGCATGACTAGTCCAGCAAAACGATGTTGTAGCGCCGGGGGGGCGGACAAGGGCATTCCACGGGTGACGAATGCGCTAGGAAAGGCTTGTTGCGCCATCGTCCACAACGCGGCAATTCCCTGGAAGGGATCTCGTCCGTTTTTCGGTCGCCACCATTGCGTTTTAGCGGCATGATAGGGGCCGGTGCGATCACTGGAGTCAAAGCGAAGCGGCGTTCCATGATGCGACAGCGCGGCGATCAATAACGCCTCACCCTCATCAGGGTCCGCAAACCAGGAAATCAAGGTATTGACACCCATTGCCGCCGCCAACTGTTCCGAGAGATCGGCCTCAAAGAACAGCGGGGCCACTTCGCGGATATGACCTACTCGGGGCGCATCCGGGCGCAGGATTTTTTCCTGAAAGCCCCGATTCGATTTGCCCAGATCATGCAACATAGCGAACACCGCCAAGCGATCTAAATCAGATTTCGTCAGTGGCCGTCCGGCAGCCGCTTCCAGACGTCGCCGGATGATCGGCAAGGCGATCAAGGCTCGAAAGGTCATCGCTACATCGAGACAATGTTCTGGCAAGGGATGCCAAGCGAGCAGGACACCGCTTCTGGGGTCAAGACGCGCCTTGCCCCAACAGTCAGTCGGTTGAATGATCATAAATGTATTATAAAAATTACACACCTTGGTGTATGACGCACCAAGGGGAAGAGGAAGAAGGCCCGCATCGTATAGCATCCAGCGGACCAATCTGAGCAAGGAGGATGCGTCACACTAAGCGACGGTTACCAACTACTTATTTGGTGGAAGGAAATTAATATGAGGTGACGTTCTTACAAACGCGAACGTCAGTTGTGGAAAACGTGAACGCGGGCCGTGGAAAACCGACGAATGTTTCAAAATGAAACAACCAAAACGCTGAGTATTTCAAATTGAAACAGAGCATCCGGCTTCGATCACCCAACGATTGCATCCCCGGTGTATCGGGCCTATGCTGGAACCTGCAACTCCGCCTGCCCTGCTTCCTGGTCTATGCCTATTCACTGAGGACCTATCGGATGGATTTATTGTCTTTCGATGCCGAACCACTGTTTTTCGACACCCCGCCCGCGGACGAGGTCGTTCAACTCCTCCAGCAAGCCACAGAAAATTACGGTGACGAACAAGCGGAAGCCGATCTGCAGCGCGCCTATCAGTTGGCGCCGGACCATCTCATGGTGCTAGTCGCCCTCTTTCGCTATTACGTCTATCGACAACGTTTTCTGGAAGCCCTGGCGATCAGTCAGCACGCGCGGGAGGTGATTCGACAACCCCTGGACTTGCCCCACGATTGGCGCACACTCAGCGAAGCTCATCTATCCGGCGATGAAAAGAGCCGGGTCATGATCCGCTTCTATTTACTGTGCCTGAAAGGCGAAGCTTATCTGTATGCCCGGCTCGGCGAACCGGAGCAAGCCACCATTTTACTGGAGAAGATCATCGAAATTGATACCCAGGATCGCTTGGGAGCGGCCGCGTTGCTGACCGTGGTCAACAACCAGGCGCATACGCGCCGCCCGTCGTGACGAAAGGCATTAGAGGACTCTTGGCCGGCTGCGCCCCAGGTTCTTCCTGGCCCTACTCACGACTTTTTCCCGATCAGTTCGATCGGATAACCATCCGGGTCTTCGATAAAGGCAATGATCGTCGTCCCGGCATTCATCGGCCCAGCTTCGCGCAGAATACGCCCGCCTCGTGCCTTCACGTCCGCAGCGGCCTGGTACACATCGTCGACTTCCAGGGCGATGTGCCCATACCCTGTGCCGAGTTCGTAGTGATCCACGCCCCAGTTATAGGTGAGTTCAATGACCGCCTGCGCCGACTCATCACCGTAGCCGACAAACGCCAAGGTAAACTCACCGGCAGGATAATCCTGGCGACGCAGTAATCTCATGCCCAGGATTTCGGTGTAAAAACGAAGGGAACGATCCAGATCGCCCACGCGCAACATGGTATGAAGAATTCGCATGATGACCTCGCTAAAATATGGAGAGAACCCGGTGTGCTCGACCGACCGTCCGGGATGTTGGAGAACGCGGCTATTTTGACTGAAGATCGCTCCACTCAGCCAGCTCAAGGATCGGATTCACTCAACCTCTCCAGCAAGCGTTGTCGGTACTGATCTTCCAGCAAGAGATTCATCGGTTGGCGACGATGAGCGGCCAAGCGGAGTTGCAGCAGTTCCAGACGGGCGCGGGCGCGGCTCCGCTCGCATTCGGGAAGTTGCTGCAACAGCTGTTCGGCTTCACTCAATTCCCGACGCCATTGCAATTCCGGCGGCAAAAATCCGGCATTCTTGAGCAGACGATAGGCCGCACGTAATTCTTCCGGAATGGCCGAGTCATCTTCCAAATGCAGCGGTTGACCTTCGCCGGGCAAGCCGCGCAGTTCGCCCTGATCAATCGCTTCTTGAATGCGGGTCTCGGCAATCCGGTCAATGAGATGCATCGTTACGCTGATTTCCTCCGATCCGTTCGAGCAAGACAGGAACGCGGATCGACCTTTCGCTAACGTGAATGATGACTTAAAGCGTAGCACTGATCACCACGCCACGCCTAGATCCAAACCGGCTACACTCAGTAAAGGGAAATCCCGAACGGCGCCCGCGCAATCATTGACGCGGATCGGCTTCCCACTCGCAAATCCTTAAAGGAGCCAAGAATATGACCCATAAATCAATGATGCTGGCCACTGGCCTGACCCTGCTGTTGTCCAGCGGCGCTTGGGCCGCCGATGTGAAAGAGATGGCGACCGATGCCGTCAAGGATCAGGCTGGCAAGATGGCCCAGGAGCAGGCTACAGACATGGTAAAAGATAAAACTGGAGCAATGATGCCCCAACCGGATGCTGGGGCGGCGATGAAAGTCGCGCCCAGTGGAGCCGCAGGCGCAATGGAAGGCGCGGCTGGGGCCGCGGCGATGCAAAAAGCCACGAGCGGCGATATGACGGAGATGGCCAAGGATCAGGCAATGGAGATGGGTAAAGACCAGGCGACGGAAGCCGCCAAGAAGATGGTCAAGTAATCCCTCACATCCGGCGTGGCCCTGTCGCGTCCGGATGAACAACCCAGATCAGATCCATGAAAGCACGATGGTAGTCCTGCAGATTGTAGTGAACCTTTATACAGCAGAGATCGGCAAAATTTTGTTATTCGGCTCCTTGATCGATGACCAACCAAACCCATTGTTTATCATTCTCATTTCCGACAAAAGACCAGAGTTCGTCACATTGGATCACGAGACGTCAACTTGCCGGGAGACTTCCTGATATTTTCAATTGAGGGATTTCCTAATTCCAGTCTCCCTTGTGGAATCGCCTTCTATACTCATGTGAATGGTAGCCTCCGCGATCCTTGCGGTGTGGTTCCGCATTCAATCCCATGAGAAAGACATGATCCACGGCGCTCTGTTTGATCTGGAAGGTGTGTTGTACATTGGCGACTATCCCTTGCCTGGCTCCCGCGAAGCCTTGCTGAGCTTGCAGGCCGCCGGCATTCCGATGCGCTTTATCACTAACAGTACCCGACTGACCCGCGACGCCATCGTTGACCGATTGGCGCACATGGGACTGGAAGTCGAGATCGAGCACCTGTTCACCCCGGTGGTCGCCGCCCGTGACTATTTGATCGCTCGCCAACTGACTCCACACCTGCTGGTCCACCCCGATATTGAGGATGAGTTCGCCGATCTGCTGGGGCCAGCGCCCGGCGCAGTGCTGCTGGGCGACGCCGGTCCCGGCTTTACTTATGAAGCGCTTAATCAATGCTTTCGGTTGTTGCTGGACGGTATGCCCCTGCTGGCGATGGGTTCCAACCGCTACTTTCGGGAAGGCAACGACCTAAGCCTGGATATTGGCCCTTTTATGGCGGCGCTGGAATACGCCGCCGAACTGGAGGCAGTGGTATTGGGCAAACCATCGACCGAGTTTTTCCTGGCGGCTGTCAATAGCCTGGGCCTGCCGCCGCACGATGTGCTGATGGTGGGCGATGACGCGGAAATGGATGTTTGCGGCGCGTTGGCTGCCGGGTTGCGCGGCGCGCTGGTGCGCACCGGCAAATACCGTCATGGCGATGAACCCAAGGTCGAACCCCGAGGCGGGCGCGTGTTCGATGATCTGGACGCGGTCGTCGATTACATTCTCTAAACTCTGCGGATTCTGGGTAGAATCCGCCTGCATCGACTTTCTCACGATCTTTCCGCACTGAATCGGAGTCCTCATGCGCGTCTTGTTTCCCGACATCAAACCTTACGCCACGCAACGTCTGGCCGTAGATGATCTACACACGCTCTACGTCGAGGAATGTGGCGTTTCCAGCGGGCTACCCGTGTTGTTCCTCCACGGCGGCCCAGGCGCCGGTTGCGAGCCGATACACCGGCGCTTCTTCGATCCTCATCGCTATCGCATCGTTTTGTTCGACCAGCGTGGCAGCGGCCAGTCCAGCCCGCACGCCGAGCTACGCGACAATACGACAGGACATATGGTGGCAGATATTGAAAAGCTGCGCGAACATCTGGGCATCGACCGCTGGCTGGTGTTTGGCGGTTCCTGGGGATCAACGCTGGCGCTGGTTTATGCCGAAACCCATCCTGAACGTGTGCTCGGACTGATCCTGCGCGGCGTCTTCCTGTGCCGGGACTGGGACATTCACTGGTTCTACCAGGAAGGAGCCAGCCGCTTGTTTCCTGATCCATGGGAGCGCTTTATCGCCCCGATTCCAGCGGCAGAGCGCTATGATCTGGTTCGCGCCTATTACAGCCGGCTGACCAGCGCCAATGAATTGGAGCAAATGCGAGCCGCTAAGGCGTGGGCGACCTGGGAAGGCGCGACGTTGACCCTGGAAAGCAATCCCACAGTAGTCGAACAGTTCGGAGAAGCCCATCGCGCCCTGAGCTTGGCGCGGATCGAATGCCACTACTTCATCCATCACTGCTTCATGGAAGCGAATCAACTCCTGCGTGACGCCCACCGGTTGCGCGATATTCCTGGTTTCATTGTCCACGGTCGTTACGACGTGATTTGCCCGTTTGATAACGCCTGGGCGCTGCATCAGGTCTGGCCGGAGGCGGAATTGCGGATCGCGCCAACTGCTGGGCACGCCGCCAGCGAACCGGGGATTGTTCATGAATTGATCGACGCCACCGAGCATTTCGCAGATCGGCTGACATGATCGGGTTGCTGCAACGGGTCAGCGAGGCGCGAGTTGCGGTCGACGGGCGAGTTGTGGGCGAGATCGGCGCAGGATTGCTGGCGCTGGTCGGGGTTGAGCGCGGCGATAGTAAGGCCCAGGTTGATCGTCTTCTGGAACGGCTGCTCGGCTACCGGGTGTTCGCCGACCCCGAAGGCAAGATGAACCTGAGTTTGCGGGAGACCAGCGGCGGCCTGTTGCTGGTTCCGCAGTTCACCTTGGCCGCCGACACGCACAAAGGGATGCGCCCCAGTTTTACCCCCGCCGCGCCACCAGCAGAGGGCGAACGGTTGTTTGATTATCTGGTTGAGCAGGCCGCTCGGCAACACACCCCAGTCGCCATGGGCCAATTTGGCGCTCACATGCAGGTGAGTCTAGTGAATGACGGGCCGGTAACGTTCTGGCTGCGGGCTGCCCCGGATCGCTGAACGACAAGGTTCATGAATGGAATCAAGTATCCGCCTCAGAAGCAGGCGGTACGGATTCCTGACTGTCCCGAAAGGTCATCTCCAGCAGATGAATCCGCCGATTATCCGCACGCAGCACCTGAAAATGGAAACGATCCAGGTCAACACTCTCGCCGCCTTTAGGTAAGCGGCCTAACTCGGTCATCACCAATCCGCCAACCGTATCCGCTCGTTCATCGCTTAATTGGGCGTGAAAATACTTGTTGAAATCTTCAACCGGGGTCAGCGCCTTGACGACAAAGGCTTCGCCTTGCGGACGAATGAAAGCGCCTTCTTCCTCAATGTCATGCTCATCGTCGATCTCGCCAACGATCTCCTCCAGCACATCCTCAATGGTGACCAAACCCGCTACCCCGCCGTACTCGTCAACGACAATCGCCATGTGCAGGCGATTGCCGCGAAATTCTTTGAGCAGCGTATTGAGTCGTTTGCTTTCGGGAATGAACTTGGCGGGGCGGAGCAAGGCGTTCAGGTTAAAATCCTCACGCCGGTCGAAGGCGTGTGCGAGTAAATCCTTGACGATCAGGATGCCGATGATGTTGTCCTTGTTTTCGTCAATAACCGGCAAGCGGGAATGGCCGGATTCGACGATTTCGGCGATGAGCCGTTCCAGGCTCCAATCATTCTCCAGAATGACCATTTGCGCGCGGGGAATCATCACATCCCGCACCTGGAGTTCCGACACCTTTATGACGCCTTCCATCATGGTCAGGGCGTCGATGTCCAGCAACTCTCGTTGTTGCGCGTCGCGCAACATACCCATCAGTGCATCCCGGTCCTTGGGTTCGCCCATCAGGGCGAGGCTTAAACGTTCCAGCCACGATTTAGGGCTTGGTTCGGATCGTTCGTCGTTCATGATCGGTCTGGGGGGTCTCCATAGGGATCGGCATAGCCGAGATCGGACAGAATGCGAATTTCCAGGGACTCCATGATGTCACCTTGCGCCTCATCATGATCATAGCCCAGCAGGTGTAAAACGCCATGAATCGTCAAATGCGCCCAATGCGCTTCTGGAGATTTTTCCTGGCTGACTGCTTCACGCAACACTACCGGCGCGCAGATCACCACGTCGCCCAGCAACGCACTTTCAATCCCGAACGGCGCTTCAAAGGGGAAAGACAGCACATTGGTTAGCCCCTGCTTGTGACGGTAGGTCTCATTCAGTGCGGTAATTTCCGCTTCGTTGACCACGCGAATGGTGAGTTCCGCGTCTTTTCGATAGCCCGCGCCGGTAAGCGCCGCTTCGGCCCAGCAGCGAAAATCAATTTCAGCCGGCAATCCAGGCATTTCCAAAGCAATTTGCAGATCCAGTTCCAAAGTCATGTGGGGTTATCCTGTTCATAGCGGGCGTAGGCATTAACAATGCGCTGAACGAGTGGGTGGCGCACCACATCGCGGGCGTTGAAAAAGGTGATGCTGATGCCTTCTACCTCTTTGAGTACTTGTAGAACCTGGCGTAGTCCGGATTGAATGTGGCGCGGCAAATCGACTTGGGTCACGTCGCCGGTGACCACAGCAGTCGAGCCGAAGCCAATGCGGGTCAGGAACATTTTCATTTGTTCCACCGTCGTATTCTGCGCTTCGTCGAGAATGATGAAGGAATCATTCAAGCTTCTACCACGCATGAACGCCAGCGGCGCGACTTCGATGATATTGCGCTCAATCAGCTTCGTGACTCGCTCGAAACCCAACATTTCGTACAAAGCATCGTAGAGCGGACGCAGGTAGGGATCAATTTTCTGCGCCATGTCGCCAGGCAGAAAACCGAGCCGTTCGCCCGCTTCCACCGCCGGGCGCACGAGAACCAACCGCCGGGCAGCGTTTCTTTCCAGCGCATCCACCGCGCAGGCGACGGCAAGGTAAGTCTTGCCGGTGCCAGCGGGACCCACGCCAAAATTCAGGTCATTATGCTGAATATTCCACAGATACCGCTGCTGGTTGGGACCCCGCCCGCGAATCAACCCACGCCGGGTGCGGATCAGTACTTCATCGGTGTCCAGATCCTGAATCTCGGCCAGTGCGTCCGCACCCGCTTCTTGCAAGAATAGGTGAACCTGGGCTGGGGTCAGCGTTTCTTCGCCGGTGCTACGGTACAGGGCTTCCAACACGGCGACGGCCATGGTCACGATCGCCGGATCACCGATGACCCGGAACTCGTGACCACGATTGTTGATTTCCACACCGAGCCGACGTTCGATCTGGCGCAGATGCTCGTCCAGATGCCCGCAAAGATTGGCCAAGCGGGCGTTATCGGTAGGTTCGAGCAACAAATCCTGAAAATAGGTTGGGGTATTCAAGGGGGATAAGAGTGGCTCAGCAGGCGTATTCAGCGCTGGGCCGTTCCAGGCAGGCGACTAACCGGCCACGCAGCGAGTTAGGCAACGCTTCAGTGATGGCGACCTCGGCGAAACCGCCGATCAGGCTGGCGGGTCCGTCGAAATTGACAACCCGGTTATTTTCGGTGCGCCCCGATAATTGTTGGCGGTTCTTGCGCGAGAAGCGGTCCACCAACACCCGTTGCACCGTGCCGACCATCTGTTGGCTGATGGCGCGAGCGCCGCTTTCCAGTCGGGCCTGAAGTTGCGCCAGCCGTTCTTTTTTAACGGTCATCGGCGTGGGATCGGGCAAATTGGCGGCGGGCGTGCCGGGCCGGGGGCTGTAGATAAAGCTGAAGCTGTGATCGAAAGCCAGTTCCTCGATCAAGGCTATCGTGGCTGCAAAATCCTGGTCGGTTTCACCGGGGAAGCCGATGATGAAATCTGAGGACAAGCTGAGATTGGGACGCACGGCGCGCAGCTTATTCACTTTGGCCTGGTATTCTAGGGCGGTATGGCCGCGTTTCATCATGGACAGGATGCGATCAGAGCCGCTTTGCACCGGCAGATGCAGGTGGTTGACCAGTTGCGGAACGCGTGCGTAAACCTCGATCAATCGGTCGGAGAACTCCACCGGATGCGAGGTGGTGTAGCGGATGCGGTCGATGCCGTCGATGGCGGCGACGTGTTCAATCAGCAACGCTAGATCGGCTACATCGCCGTCGCTCATCGGCCCTCGGTAAGCGTTGACGTTTTGCCCAAGCAGGTTGACCTCGCGGACGCCTTGCTCAGCCAGCGCCACGACTTCGGCCAGCACATCATCAAAGGGCCGACTGACTTCCTCGCCTCGGGTATAGGGTACGACACAGAAGGTGCAGTACTTGCTGCAACCTTCCATGATCGATACGAAAGCGGTCGGCCCTTCGGCGCGCGGCTCTGGCAGGCGGTCGAATTTTTCGATTTCTGGGAAAGAGACATCCACCTGGGGTTGCCGGTTGGCCCAGACGGAAGCCAGCATTTCCGGCAGGCGGTGCAGAGTTTGCGGGCCGAACACGACGTCGACCTGAGGGGCGCGTTCACGCAGCGCTTCGCCTTCCTGGCTCGCTACGCAGCCGCCCACGCCGATGACGATATGCGGCCGCCGGGTTTTCAGCGCCTTCCAAGTTCCCAGCAGCGAGAAAACCTTTTCTTGGGCCTTTTCGCGGATCGAGCAGGTATTGAGCAGCAGCACATCCGCCTGATCCGGCTGATCGGTGCGTTCAAGACCGCAGACTGCGCGTAATACGTCCGCCATCCGGGCGGAATCGTATTCGTTCATCTGGCAGCCGTGGGTCTGGATATAGAGTTTGCGAGTCATGGCAGGAATTAAACGATAAAAACGCGAAAAACTATAGCATCGCTTTGCTGGAGGCGCTAGGCGGGATGATATCGTCTCTCAAGTCGGATTTTCCCCTAGTGGGCTGACACAGAAGTTTTGACAGGTAGCGGTGGGTGCCCTATGGTTGAGATCAACAGGAGGAATCACCATGGCCCACAAGTATCTGGTTGATCTAACTGAAGAGGAGCGGGAAGACCTGCTGAAGGTCATTCATAAAGGCAAGGCAGCGGCGCGCAAGGTTGCCCGTGCCCATGTGTTGCTGCAGGCTGCGGAAGGGGCGACGGATGAGGCCATTGCCCAAAGCCTTCACTTGGGGATTTCGACCGTTCATCGTACCCGTCAACGGTTTGTCGACGAAGGGTTGCTGGCGGCGTTAAGCGAGCGGCCACGAGTCGGTTTGCCCCCGGCCTTGACCGGCAAACAGGCCGCCTTTCTGGTCGCCTTGGCCTGTAGTACCCCGCCCGCTGGCCGTTGTCAGTGGACTCTCCAATTGTTAGCGGACCGCTTCATGGAACTCCGGCCCATCGAAGCCATTTCCCGTGAGAGTGTGCGGCGCATCCTTAAAAAAACGACCTCAAACCCTGGCAACGTCAAGAATGGTGTATTCCCAGTGTCAGTCCCGATTATGTTTGGCATATGGAGGATGTGTTGGACCTGTACGCCGAACCCGATGATCCTCAATACCCCCAAGTGTGCTTCGATGAAAGTCCGGTGCAATTGACCAGCGAAACCCGCTGTCCTCAACCCGCCCGCCCGGGTCAACCGGCGCGCTATGACTGTGAATACAAACGCGAAGGCACCGCCAATTTATTTCTATTCGTACAACCCTTGCGCGGGTGGCGTCATGTTAATGTCACGAAACAGCGCACCAAACGCGATTTTGCCCAGCAAATGCAGCAACTCGTTGATGTGTACTTTCCGAAGGCGGAGCGAATCCGGTTGGTCGTGGATAACCTCAATACCCACACTCCTGCGGCCTTGTATAGTGTCTTTTCTCCAGAGGAAGCCCGCCGGATCACCCGCAAGCTCGAATTTCATTACACCCCCAAGCATGGCAGTTGGCTCAATATGGCGGAATGTGAGTTCGCTGTTCTCGCCGGCCAGTGTTTGAATCGCCGCATTGCGAACCTCGAAACTTTGCGGAAGGAAATCGCCGCTTGGCAAGGCCCACGCAACCTACGTCAGACCAAAATCCACTGGCAGTTCGGCACCGACTTGGCCCGGGTCAAACTCAAGCGCCTCTATCCTCCCTTGAAATCTTCTGAAACCCCGGTGGACCTAGAAACCTCTGAACCTGTCAAAACTTCTGTGTCAGCCCACTAGCAGAATCAGCGAAAGCCCTGATCGCCACTGGGCTAGGCGGCAATTGGCGAGGCCGTAAACACCCAAAATATGAGGCCCCTTGCGCAGAGCATCCCGAAACCTCACAAAATCTCTCCGATCCCGAGATTCACGCGAATCATGCCGAGGCGTTTAATGCCTCACTTCGGCGACGTAATTCCGCTTATCGACGGAAAACCAATACCTATGCTAAAAAGAAGACCGGTTTACAAAGAACTTTAGATCTATTTTAGATCGTTCATCATTTTATTCGTACACACTTCACGACTCAGCAAGTACCCGCCGTGGCTTTGGGCATCCTGAAGAAGGCGCTTTCATGAGAACAGATCTTTCGAATTCAAAGCCTACCTATTTTTGGCTTTTAATTATAAAAATAAGAGGTTAAATTACAACTGGACTGAACCAGTACCCAATTCCTCGTTTTGGAGTTCCAGTTCGATTTGATGTACTGAGAGATCATGAAGCAAGCGCGCAATTTCGCCCGGGGAGAAATCAATCTGCTCCTCGCGCGACCGCTTGAGCAACGCCTCGGCCCGTTCGCGCAGATTAAGATCAAAGTTATTAATTTAAAAATATATTATTTCTATCGCAATTCATTACAGCCTGTTCTATGCATCGGCGTCATCAGCAAATATGAACCATTAACGATGTTGGCTTAAATGCCGCTCCACCTCGCCAAACAGCCGCGCCAGTCCAAAACATAATAGGAAATAGAGAGCCGCCACCGTCAGCCACACCTCGAATACTCGTCCGGAAGACACCGCTAGTTCGGTTCCTGCAAAGGTCAGCTCCTGAATAGAAATCAATGAAATTAATGATGAATCTTTAACCAGTGAGATGAATTGGCCGGCGAGTGGCGGAACCATTTTAGTTAGCGCCTGGGGCAACACAATTTTGCTCATCGTCTGACCGGAATGCATCCCCAGCGCCCTGGCCGCCTCCCATTGGCCTTTGGGCACCGCTTCAATGCCGGCGCGGATGATTTCCGCCACGTAAGCGCCTTCGAACAGCGCCAGGCAGATCAATCCGGACAGAAAATTGGGTAGCAAGGCTGGCGGACCGAAGAGGATCGCCAGCACGTTCAGCGTTTCTGAATCCGCGTTGCTGATCCGTCCTTCTATATCCAGCAACGGCATCAGCTGACCACTGATGAAAAAGTAGAAGATGAAGATGAACACCAAAGGCGGGATGTTACGGATCAGTCCAACATAAGTCAGGCTGAGCAGCCGTAAAAACAGGCTGTTGGCTACGCGACAGACTCCTATCACCCCGCCGATCAGCGCCGCTAGTAGTCCACCCCAGATCGCGAGTCGCACGGTCGCCAGAAAACCCTGTCCGAGCAGATTAAGCGCCAAGCGCCCGGAATCGGGGTCATGGCGCGCGAAATAACCGGGAATGAGCTGCCAATTCCAATTGTAGTGGAAATGGAATTGCGCTCGATAGGAAATGTAGCCGATCAGTCCGAAAACGACCGCCAGAATGAGGGCGTCCAGTCGACCAAAACGCAACTTGCGCGGCGGCATTTTAATGCCCGGCACCGCGCACCGGCAGGCGGCGCTCCAGTTCGCTCACCACTAAGGACAGGCTGATGGTCAGTGTCAGGTACAGCGCGGCGACCATGAACCAGAGTTCAAAAGTCATGAAAGTGTCGGCGATCAGATTACGCCCCTCAGTGGTCAGATCGGCCACAGCGATTACGCTGACCAGGGCGGAATGCTTGATCAGCGACACGGCCAAGCCGGTCAGCGGCGGCAGCACCAGACGGATGGCCTGGGGCAGAATGACCAGGCGGTAAACGGCAGGGGACGACAACCCGAGCGCGCGGGCGGCTTCCCACTGGCCTTTGGGAATCGCCTCGATGCCGGCGCGGAAAATTTCCGCAGCGAAAGCGCCCTCGAAAATCGCTAGGGCCAGCACCGCCGCCACGAAACGATCCAGGTCCAAAATAGGCGCGAGAACGAAATAAACCAGGTAAAGCTGCACGAGCAGGGGGGTGTTGCGCACGATTTCAACATAGATGCGCGCCACAGCGTGGGCCGCCCAAGAGGAGGAGCGTTGCAGCAACGCCGCCGCCAAACCGAAAATCAGAGTCAGCAGCAAACTCCAGCCGGTTAGTTCCAGCGTCACGCCCAGTCCGCGCAAGAGGGGGCCGGGGTAAAACACGCCCTCCTCGATGCGGTAGAGGTATTGCGGAATCCGGTACCATTGCCAGTTGTAATGCAGGGCGCTCGCGCCTTCAACGAGAAGCCAGCCTAATCCCAGCAAGACGGCCAGGAAGGCCAGCGCATCGAATGCCAAACGCCCGTAGCGCCGACGGCGTCGCCAACGGGAAGTCGTGGTTGCTTTCATGATGCGCAAGCATAGCGATCCTGGCCGCGGATGTCATTCCGAGTGCTCCGCCAACAGGTCACTTAAATCTCCGCTGGTTTTACGCAAGTTTTGACTGAGGAAATAGGCGATCTTGAAAATGATCTGCAACGCTAGGCGCGGATGGTCTTCCGACAGTTTCTTAAACAGCGCATCGTCGATAATCAGCAATTCACTCTCTTCTCTAGCGATGGCTTTCGCCGAGCGGGGCTGATGGTCAATCAAGGACATCTCGCCATAGGTTCTGCCGGGCCGCAGAGTAGCGATTAATTTGTTTTTCTTATAAATTTCAATGCAGCCTTTGATCAAAATACCCATGGAACCGCCCGGACCGCCTTCATCGAACAGGAGCAATCCTGCGTCGATCGAACAGGGTTTAAAATAGTTACCCATCAACAGCATTTGTTGCCAGGAAAAATCCTTTGCCCAAGACGTAGCGTCGAGCATTTCAGCGACTTTTTGCGAGGAGTGTTCCAGACGGGTCAAATTCAACGTATTCGAAGCGGCTGCCATCAGCATAGCCTCCTTTATCAAATCCAGCGTGCTACCGGCATCCACACGTTGGGCACTCTGGCCAGCGTCGCACATTGATGGTCCGCCACTCCATGTGCAGTGCGTCCAGCAATAGCAGGCGGCCATCGAGCGGTTCGCCAAGCTGCGTCAAAACCTTGATGGCCTCGGTCGCCTGGATGCTGCCGATGATGCCGACGACTGGAGCGAGGATGCCGGTTTGGGCGCAGGTTTCCGGCTCCACAGCAGCCTCCCGATACAAACAATGATAGCAGGCGTTCTCTCCGCCTGGTCGCCAGACCAGCACCTGTCCCTCCAGCCGGATCGCAGCGCCGGTTACCAGCGGTGTTCCGGTTTGGACGCAAGCAGTGTTAATGGCCAGTCGCGCCGACCGATTGTCGCAGGCATCGATGACCACATCCGCCCCCCACGCCTGTTCCAGCAATTCCTTTTCACCCAGCGCCCGCGCCAGGGTCTCAACTTCGATGAGCGGGTTAAGCGCCCGCAGGGTGTCCCGCGCGGATTCAACCTTGAGTCGACCGATGTCTGTTGTGCAGTGAATGATCTGTCGTTGCAGATTGGACAGATCGACCGTGTCGAAATCAACCAGGGTCAAGCGGCCCACGCCAGCGGCAGCCAGGTACATCGCGACTGGCGATCCCAAGCCGCCCAGACCAATAATTAGCGCATGAGAGTCGCGCAAGCGTTCCTGACCGGCAATATCGAATTCCGGTAGCAAAATTTGCCGGCTGTAGCGTAGAAGCTCTTGATCGGTCATGGGATGCGGGGCGCAGTAAGGGAAGGTTGCTCAGAAAATGATTGTAGTGAGTCCCGGTAAGAATTGAATCCCATGATGGCCGGTAAATTGCTAAACTTGCCGCCCATGCTCACCCTTCGCCAACTCTCCCTGCAACGCGGCGGCAAGCCGCTGTTCGATCACGTCTCGTTGACCGTCCATCCTGGTTGGAAAGTCGGCGTGGTCGGCCCCAATGGCTGTGGCAAATCCAGTCTGTTCGCCCTGTTGCGCGACGAATTGCATCCCGATACTGGCGATCTCGACCTGCCGGCCCGCTGGACGATTGCCCATGTCGCCCAGGAAACCCCGGCGTTGCCCACTCCAGCGCTGGAGTATGTGCTGGATGGCGATGCCGAACTGCGCCGGATTGAACAGGATATCCAGGTCGCCGAAGCGGCTCACAACGGAACGCACCAGGCGGAGTTGCACGCCCGTTTTGATGCGATTGGCGGTTACAGCGCCCGCGCTCGCGCCGGCAAGCTGATGGCGGGACTGGGTTTTTCCGCGGAACAACTGGAGCGACCGGTCGCGGAATTTTCCGGCGGCTGGCGGGTGCGCTTGAACCTGGCGCGGGCGCTGATGTGCCGCTCCGATCTATTGTTGCTGGACGAACCGACGAATCATCTCGATCTGGACGCGGTGCTGTGGCTGGAGCAATGGCTGCGCGCCTACCCCGGCACGTTGCTGCTCATCTCCCATGACCGCGATGTGCTGGACAACGTCGCCGATCACATTGTCCATATCGATCAACAGCGCGTAACCTTGTATCCAGGCAACTACGCCGACTTCGAGGAACAACGCGCCGCCCGATTGGCGCTGCAACAGGCGGCGTATGAGAAGCAGCAGCGGGAAATCGCCCATCTGGAAAGTTTCATCACCCGCTTCCGCGCCAAGGCGACCAAAGCGCGGCAGGCGCAAAGTCGTGTGAAAGCTCTGGAGCGCATGGAGCGCATCGCCGCCGCTCACGTCGATTCACCCTTTCAATTCCAGTTCGCGCCGCCGGAACGATTGCCGAATCCCTTGCTGACGGTTGAAAACGTGGCGGCAGGTTACGACGGACGGCCCGTAGTGGAGCGGGTTCATCTGGTGATCGGTTCCGGCGCGCGGATCGGGTTACTCGGTCACAACGGCGCTGGCAAATCCACATTGATCAAACTGCTGGCTGGCATACTGTCCCCACTAGCCGGGCGGATGGAAACCGGCCAGGGGCTGATGATCGGTTACTTCGCCCAGCATCAACTGGAGCAACTGCGACCGGACTGGAGTCCGCTGCGGCATTTACAGCAACTCGACGCGCGGACCAGCGATCAGGACTTGCGCAATTTCCTCGGCGGCTTCGGTTTTGCCGGCGACCGGGCGCTGGAAGCAGTCGCGCCCTTTTCCGGCGGGGAAAAAGCCCGCCTGGCGCTGGCCTTGCTCATCTGGCAACGGCCCAATCTGCTGTTGCTGGACGAGCCGACCAATCACCTCGATCTGGAAATGCGTCACGCCCTGACGCTGGCCTTGCAGGATTATCAGGGCGCGCTGATCGTGGTTTCGCATGACCGCCATTTGCTGCGCACCGTGACGGATGAATTCCTGCTGGTTGCGAACGGCGGAGCGCAACCGTTCAACGGCGATCTGGAGGATTATCGGGACTGGTTGAATGCCCAACAGCGTGCGGTCCAGCGCGATGCGACTGCGAGCAATGCCAGCGCCGGGATTAGCGCAGTAGAGCGCCGCGAACAGAAGCGCCAGGATGCGGAGCGTCGTCAGCAACTGGCGATTAAACGCAAGCCGCTGGATCAGCAAATCCGCACGCTTGAACAGCGCATGGATCGGTTGCACCAGGAACAGAAAACCCTGGATATGGCTCTCGCCGATCCGGCTAGTTACGAGGAAGTCAATAAGAACCGGCTCAAGGAATGGCTGTTGCGCAAGGGTGAAGTAGATCGAGAGCTGGCAGCGCTGGAAACGGAATGGCTGGAGGTTCAGGAAGCGATTGATGCGCTTGTTATTGATCTTACTTAACTATGTTATCGAAGAATATTACTGAACCAGCGCCCAGACCAGAGGAGTTTCGGAAAATTCAAGGGTATTTGAAGACGCTGTAGCCTCTTAACGGCATTACTCTGTCCGCTCCGATTCCTGCGCGCGGCGGCGGGCGCGCAACCGCCGCGTTAGATACAGGACCGGACCCGATAACCCATAAATCAGGAAGCCGAGAAACAGCACCTTGGGCGGATCGATCGAAGTGAACACGAAGATCAGCACCACCAGCAGCGCCGTCATAAATGGCATGCGCCCGCGCAAATCGAACTGCTTGAAGCTGAAATAAAGAATATTGCTGAACATGAGCGCGCCCGCGCCAATGGTAACGATCAGCGCAGGCCATCGCATGTGCGGACCGTCCAGTCCCAGGTCGGTGCAGAACCAGACCATCCCCGCCATGATCGCCGCCGCCGAAGGACTGGGTAGGCCAATAAAGTAGCGTTTGTCGGTGCTGCCCAGTTGCACATTGAACCGGGCCAGTCGTAACGCCGCCATGACCGTGTAGAAAAACGCCGCCAGCCAGCCGAGTTTGGCCAGGAAACCGCCCATGTCCGCCATGGAGCCGAGCGCCCATTCATACATGATCAACGCGGGCGCCAAGCCAAAGGACACCAGGTCGGCCATGCTGTCATACTGTGCGCCAAACTCGCTTTCGGTATGGGTCATGCGCGCCACCCGCCCGTCCAATCCGTCCAGGATCATAGCTACGAATACGGCGATGGCGGCGACTTCAAAGCGTCCCCGCAAAGCGGCAATGATCGCGTAGAAGCCACAGAACAGCGCGGCGGTCGTGAACAGATTGGGCAGCAGATAGACGCCGCGCGAACGGCGCGCTTGCGGGGACTCTTCGTTCACTGGTTAATTCTTGCTGGTATCCACCAGCCGATTGGCTTTAATCCACGGCATCATGCCGCGCAACTTTTCGCCGACCTGCTCAATCTGATGCTCGCGGCTGATGCGGCGGTTGGCCTTCAACACCGGCGCACCGGCCTGGTTTTCCAGAATGAATTCGCGGGCAAACTGGCCGGTCTGGATTTCCTTGAGAATCCGGCGCATTTCCGCTTTGGTGTCCTCGGTCACAATGCGCGGCCCGCGCGTGAGATCGCCATATTCCGCTGTGTTGGAGATCGAGTAGCGCATATTGGCGATGCCGCCCTCGTAGATTAAATCCACGATCAGCTTCACTTCGTGCAGGCACTCGAAATAGGCCATTTCCGGCGCGTAACCGGCTTCCACCAGCGTTTCAAATCCGGCTTGAATCAGCGAGGTCAAACCACCGCACAGCACCACCTGTTCGCCGAACAGATCGGTCTCGCATTCCTCGCGGAAGCTGGTTTCAATCACGCCGGCGCGACCGCCGCCATTCGCTGAAGCATAGGACAGCGCAATGTCGCGGGCCTGACCGGAAGCGTCCTGCGCCACGGCAATCAGCGAGGGAACGCCGCCGCCCTGCGTATAAGTGGAGCGAACCAGATGACCCGGTCCCTTGGGAGCGATCATGATCACGTCGAGATCGGCGCGTGGCATCACTGCGCCAAAATGAATATTGAAACCGTGGGCGAAGGCCAGCGCTGCGCCCTGCTTCAACTTAGGTTCGATCTGCCGATAGATGGCGCCCTGATGCTCGTCAGGCGCGAGGATCATTATTACATCTGCAGCGGCGGCGGCCTCTTCAACGGGTTTAACCGTTAATCCAGCGTTCTCAGCTTTGACGGCGGAGGTAGAACCCGGACGTAACCCAACGATCACGTTCACGCCGGAGTCGCGCAGGTTGAGCGCATGGGCGTGGCCTTGAGAACCATAACCAATGATCGCAACGGTTTTAGCCTTGATTAAGGACAGGTCGGCGTCTTTGTCGTAATAAACCTTCATTTTTGATGATACCTTCAGGTTGGCTGGCGGGCAGCGCTCAGGAGAAAATCCAATGCGCCCAGGAGTTCGGGCAGGGCATCGATGGAAAAGCTTTCGCGATTTTTGGTAAAGAGATTTTCGGTTAATTGACCAAATTCCCAGTATTTGCCATCCGTGACAATCCCATACACAGTGCTTATAGAATCATTATTCAATTTCTGCATGGCCACCAGTTCGGCCAAGCATTGTCCCCAGCCCTGTTCGAAGTCGCTCTTTTTGGCCTCGACCACGGCGAGCAGTGGAAATTCCAGCACCGTTTTGCCCAAGGGTGAACGCTTGGCAAACAGGTAATCGGGCGTCCCATTGAGTTTTTCATCATAAGCAATCGGTTTTTGAATCCACAGTTCCATTTCCGTGGAAAGCTTTTTATAAGCCTCCCGCAAAACTGGAAAGATCAACAGTTCGCAACGGGCGGCTTCCGACGAAAAGGCGTCCATCGTGTTGATGTTGAAATCGAACTCAACCAGGAACGTGTCGGCTGGAGGAAGCAGATTTTTTTCAATAAAAACCCCTTCAGCGTATTTAATCTGATATTCCCGCTGCACTTGGGCCAGTGTTTTATAATCGCTGAAAGACATGTTTTTTACATCTGTTTCACTCAGGCCATTTCAGTCGCCATCGCCGCCAGGATGCCGACGATTTTGCCGACTTGGCTGATATGGTATTCCTGCTGATCAATATAAACAGCGCCCTGTTCATATTTCAAAAATTTCCAGATGTTGCCAATCGTCACAGCGCCATAGAGTCTTTCAATGGGTTGCGCGGCTTGTTCATTAAATAAACGGGCAGCGATCATTTCCGCGATACATTGACCGATGCCACTGGGTATATTCTCGTTTTTAGCTTCCACAATCGTAATGATCGGCGCTTTCAGGAAAAATTGTTCAGATGATTGACTGACAATGAAATCGCAATATCCATTCAAACCTTTCTCTTTATCCACATCCAGATTGATACCGGAAAACAGGCTAATTTTGCCATTTAATATTCTTTTCAGTTCAACTAAAACTTCGGCAATGATGAACTCTGAGCGGGCTTTTTCGGTGTTGATCGCTAACGCCAAAGGAACCTTCAGCTCAAGATTTTGCTTGAGAATATTGCTGATTTCGATTTCAAGAATGGAAGAAAATAAATCCTGATCTTCAACCATCTTTAACGCAAAGCTTTGTTGAATTTTTTCGAGAGTAAAGTCACTGTAAGACATCTACTTTTCCTTTAAGCTTATCGATATCGGCGAATGACTTGAAATCAACGACAGGGGCCGATTGCGGCCCCTGTCAAAGCAACAAAGCGTGAGAAATACCCTGAATTAAACGTGCAGCGCCTTCTGCCCTCGCGCAATACCCGTTGCGCCGGAGCGCACTACTTCCAGAATGGCGTCCTTCTCAACCGCGTTCAGGAAGTTGTCCAGTTTCCCACCGGTACCAGTCAACTCGATGGTATAGGTCGACTCGGTCACGTCGAGAATGTGTCCGCCGAAAATTTCCGACAGGCGCATCATCTCGGCGCGCTGCTCGCCAATCGCTTTAGTCTTGATCAGCATCAACTCCCGCTCGATGGAATCGGTCTCGCTCAGGTCGATCAACTTGACTACATCAATCAGCTTGTTGAGCTGTTTGACAATCTGCTCGATGATCTGCTCATTGCCGGAAGTGACCAAGGTCAGCCGCGACAGGGTCGGGTCATCGGTCGGGGCGACGGTCAGACTTTCAATGTTATAGCCGCGCGCCGAGAACAGATTGGCCACCCGCGACAACGCGCCGGCCTCGTTTTCCATCAAAATGGAAATCACATGACGATTGCTATTATTGCTCACACCAGCACCATCCCTTCTTCATGAGTCGAAACCATCTCGTCGCGCTCGGCCAGCAGCATCTCGTTCTGGCCGCCGCCCGAGGGAATCATCGGGAACACGTTCTCGCTTTGATCGGTAATAAAATCCAGGAACACTGTGCGATCCTTCATGGCGAACGCCTCGCGCAACGCGCCTTCCACATCGCCCGGTTTCTCGATGCGCATCCCGACATGGCCATACGCTTCGGCCAGCATGACAAAATTCGGCAGCGCTTCCAGATAAGTCATGCTATAGCGCTTCTGGTAGAAAAACTCCTGCCACTGCCGCACCATGCCGAGATAGCCGTTATTCAGATTCACAATCTTGACCGGCGTGTAGTACTGCTTCATGGTCGACAATTCCTGCAACATCATCTGGATGCTGCCATCGCCGGTCACGCAGGCCACATCCTGATCAGGAAACGCCAGTTTGGCGCCCATCGCCGCCGGCAAGCCAAAACCCATGGTGCCGAGACCGCCGGAATTGATCCATTGGCGCGGCCGGTCAAAATGATAATACTGCGCTGCCCACATCTGATGCTGGCCGACATCCGAAGTAATAATCGCTTTGCCTTCAGTGACCTGATACAACTTCTCGATCACGTACTGCGGCTTGATCACTTCATCGCTCTGGCGATAGCTCAACGACTTCATCGCCCGCCACTCGTCGATCTGTCGCCACCAGTGCTCCAATGCCTTGGCGTCAGGCTTGAGCTTCTCGTCGCGGATCACGCTGATCATGGCCCGCAACACATTCGGCACCGAGCCGACGATGGGAATATCGACCAGTACATTCTTGGAAATCGACGACGGATCAATATCGACGTGAACGATTTTGGCCTCCGGGCAGAACCGGTCGATCTTACCGGTCACTCGGTCGTCAAAACGCGCGCCAATGGCGATCAACACGTCGCAATGATGCATCGCCATGTTGGCTTCATATGTGCCATGCATCCCTAGCATACCGATGAACTGCTGGTCGGTGGCTGGATAAGCGCCCAGCCCCATCAGGGTGTTGGTGATCGGGTAACCGAGCAGTTGGGCGAGTTCCACCAATTCCGTGGAGCCTTCGCTCAGAATGACGCCACCGCCGCTGTAGATCATCGGTTGCTTGGCGGACAGGATCAAATCCACCGCTTTGCGTATTTGCCCGGCGTGACCCTTGATCGTCGGATTGTACGAACGCAACTTGACTTTCTTGGGATAATGAAACTCGGCCTTGCCGATAGTGATGTCCTTTGGCAGGTCGACCAATACCGGGCCAGGACGGCCAGTGCTGGCGATATAAAAGGCTTTCTTAACGGTTTCCGCCAGATTTTTGATGTCCCGGACCAGGAAGTTATGCTTGACGCAGGGCCGGGTGATGCCGACCGCATCGACTTCCTGGAAGGCGTCGTTACCGATCAGGGCGGTAGGCACCTGACCGGAGAAGATCACCAGCGGAATAGAATCCATGTAAGCGTCGGCGATGCCGGTGACGGCATTGGTGACGCCGGGGCCGGATGTGACCAGCACCACGCCGGTCTTGCCGCTGGCGCGGGCATAGCCCTCGGCGGCGTGGACCGCGGCCTGTTCATGGCGGACCAGGACATGCTTGATTTTTTCCTGGGCGTACAGGGCGTCGTAGATATGCAGGACAGCACCGCCCGGATAGCCAAACATGCATTCAACGCCTTCTTCGTGAAGGCAGCGGACCAGAATTTCAGCGCCAGTGATCGGTTCCACGGGGTGGACTCCTCATAATGCAGGGTTAATTTAAACTTGCTAGTCAACAAGATACACCTTTGCCAAGGTACAGGGCGTCATGGCGTGGTCTCAAGGTGGCTGCCGGGGTCGCGACTGGGCGGGATCGCCGCCGTGCGGTAGGGGTATCCCCAGCGGGCGCAACCCGCCGTGAACCGTCAAGTACACGTCAAGCGCGGGCCTTGCGGACTCGCTATACTACACAAGTTTATTTTCCAGCAAAATCCCGTCGGATTATTGGAGAATGCTCGCAAGGCGTTAACCGCCCCGGCGTGGCGACCGCCTTCCCAAAATTTCAACGTGATGGGAGATTTTGTGATGTTGAAACGAACACTGTTATGCATGGTGCTGATGGGTGGTTGCGGACTAATGACCGGCGCCCAGGCTCAGCAATTCATTTATAAGTGGATGGACGACCAGGGCCAGCCACAATATTCCGAGTTGCCGCCGCCGACTGGCGTCCCCTACGAAACGGTGCGTAAACCCGGCGGCGCGGTGTCTGGGGCCGAGGCTGGCCGCGACCTGACCAAGGAGCAGGAGGAACTGGCCCGGAAATTGGCCGAGGAGGAGGCCAAGACTCAGGAACAACAGGAACAGGCGAAAAAAGAAGCGGAAGATCAACGCGCCAAAAACTGCGAAATCGCCAAGAAAAATGTAGAAGTCCTGCAAGGCGACCGGCCGGTCGTGAGAGCCGACGCCAAGGGTAACAAGGTGACTCTGAGCGCTGAGGAGCGCGCAACAGAGTTGCAGAAAGCCCAAAAAGACCAGGATTATTTCTGCAATCCCTGATATTTCGTTTTACAAGGTCGATGATTCATGCGCGTATCCCGTTTTCCGCTATTTACTATCAAAGAAACCCCGGCTGACGCCGAGGTCGTCAGCCATCAGCTCATGTTACGGGCCGGTCTGATCCGCAAGCTGGCTGCGGGCATTTACACCTGGCTGCCGCTGGGTCTGCGTGTGTTGCGCAAGGCCGAGGCGGTGGTGCGGGAGGAGATGAACCGTGCCGGCGCTCTGGAATTGTCCATGCCCGCCGTGCAGCCGGCGGAGCTGTGGCAGGAATCGGGTCGTTGGCAAAAATACGGTCCCGAGTTGTTACGAATCAAGGATCGCCATGAGCGCGACTTTTGCTTCGGGCCGACGCACGAGGAAGTGATCACCGATCTGTTCCGCCGCGAGATCAAAAGTTACCGGCAGTTGCCGGTCAATTATTACCAGATTCAGACCAAATTCCGTGATGAGGTTCGCCCCCGCTTCGGCGTGATGCGGGCGCGTGAGTTTCTGATGAAGGATGCTTATTCCTTCCACATCGACCAGACCTCGTTGCAGGAAACTTACGAGGCCATGTATCAGGCGTATTCGCGCATCTTCAGTCGGCTCGATCTCAAATTCCGCGCGGTGTTGGCCGACACGGGCAGCATCGGCGGCGCGCGCTCCCACGAATTTCATGTCCTGGCCGATTCCGGCGAGGACGCCATTGCCTTTTCCACGAGCAGCGATTATGCCGCTAATGTCGAAATGGCCGAGGCGCTGGCGCCTCCAGACGGGCGACCCGCATCGAAAGAAACGCTGACCCAAGTTCGCACGCCCGGCATTAAAACCATTGCCGAATTGTGCGCCTTCCTCGAAATTTCCGCTGAACGCACAGTAAAAGCGGTCATCGTGGATGGGGAGGATGGGCAACCCGTTTTGCTGCTGGTGCGCGGCGATCATGAGGTGAATTTGATCAAGGCGGGAAAACTGCCGCAAGTGAAAGAACCGCCGGCCTTTGCAAGCCCCGAAGCGATTCACGCGGCGTTTGGCGCGCATCCTGGCTCGCTGGGACCGGTCGGGTTTGCTGGAACGGTCATTGCCGACCGCACCGTCGCCAACATGGCGGATTTCGTCACCGGCGCCAATCAGGACGACTGGCATGTAACGGGGGTCAACTTTGGCCGTGATTGTCTCGAGCCGCTGGTCGCCGATATTCGCAATGTGGTCGAAGGCGATCCCAGTCCGGACGGGCAGGGCGCACTGGCCGTTGCCCGGGGTATCGAGGTCGGTCATGTTTTCCAACTCGGTTGCAAATACAGCGCGGCTATGAAGGCCGAAGTATTGGGTGAAAATGGCGAACCGGTAACCGTGACCATGGGTTGCTACGGGATCGGCGTATCGCGAGTGGTCGCAGCGGCCATTGAACAGAATCACGATGAGCGCGGCATTATCTGGCCAGCGGCGATGGCGCCGTTTGAAGTTGCGGTACTGCCTATTGGCGCGAACCGTTCTGTCGTGGTGCGCGAGGCCGCCGAGGCGCTGTATCAGGAATTGCTGGCCGCCGGTATCGACGTTTTACTGGATGATCGCGACGCCCGGCCCGGCGTGATGTTTGCTGACATGGAGTTGATCGGCATTCCGCATCGGGTGGTGATCAGCGAGCGCAATCTGAAGGCGGGACAGGTGGAATATCGTGGCCGGCGTGATGCGGAAAGCATACAGGTTGCGCGGGAGACGCTAGTGGCATGGCTGCGGGGACGGTCTCCCGGGCGTTAAAGCACACGATGTAATGAGAAGACCTGTTAGCGGCGCTTGCTCAAGGCAGAAAATCAGCGCTGGGAACTCGAGCGTCAATTGGAAAACCCAGAAAGCGTGGCTGGGGAAATCGTGGCCTTCGCCAACATTGGCACTGATATTCCCCGACTGATCATCCGACTGTCGCGCCTGTTGTCGGGACGGGAACCGGAATTTGCATTAGCAGGAGAAGAATTGCGGGTTAGACTCTGGGTGAAAAAGGAGTGAAACAGGCCAATTGTCTAGCGATAATCTCACTTTCCTATACCCGATTGAAATTAAAATTAAAATTGAAAGATCGAGCTATAGAATGGCTTGTTTTTCAATGGGGGGTAGAAAAAATGCGATTTATAATTAGCAAGATAAGGTCATTTAACGTCGGAACAAAACTGGCGTTGCTGGTTCCGCTGGTCATTTCCCTGGTATTTACTGTTCCCGCCTGGCTGATTTCGGTCTCGACCACGATGCTGATCGAGGAACAGGCGCTTGCCGAGATAAAAACGAAAATCGACGGGTTACTGGATATGGTCGCTACTGCCGTGGAAGGATTCAAAACGGAAACCGACTACGCCTTGCAGCTGTTTGCGCAAAACTTTCCCGATCCCTTTATCCTCGATTCCTCCGCCACGGTCGACATTGCCGGTCGCCCTACACCCGTGCTGAAAAGCGGCGATCAGCCGATTAACCTGGACTTCTCGATGCCGGATGCCTTTACTCGACAAACCGGCGGGGTCGCTACAGTCTTCGTCAGGCAAGGCGATGATTTCATCCGCATCAGTACTTCACTGAAGAAGGAAAACGGCGAACGAGCTATCGGCACTCTCCTCGATCGTCAGCACCCTGGCTACCAACAACTTCTCAAAGGTCAATCTTATCACGGGATCGCGACGCTGTTTAACCGGGAATACATGACCAAGTATCAGCCGATTCAGGGAGAAAATGGCGCAGTGATCGGCGTATTGTTTGTGGGCGTCGATATTAGCGCGCCGTTGAGAACCCGTATCAAAGACCGAATCAAGGCGCTCAAAATCGGCGAAACCGGCTACTACTACGTCATCGACGCCAAACCCGGTAAAGATTATGGCCGGTTTGTTCTGCACCCTACTCAGGAGGGAGTAAATTTATTGGAGTCCGGGAATGACCCTGTTGCAGAGACGATCAAACAGGTGCTTCAAAAACAGCGCGGCGTCATCCGCTACTCCCGAATCGACGCAAAAGCGGGGGGAACAGCGCCTCGTGAAAAAATCGCGGTATTCGATTTCACCAGCAGCCTGGAGTGGATTATCACGGGCAGCGCTTTCGTCGACGAGATCACCCACGCGGCCAACGCCAAGTCTCGCCAACTGGCTTGGCTTGGACTTTTTACGGTTATTGTCACTACGCTCTTCCTTTACTTGGCGATTCGCCATCTAGTGGGCTGACACAGAAGTTTTGACAGGTTCAGAGGTTTCTAGGTCCACCGGGGTTTCAGAAGATTTCAAGGGAGGATAGAGGCGCTTGAGTTTGACCCGGGCCAAGTCGGTGCCGAACTGCCAGTGGATTTTGGTCTGACGTAGGTTGCGTGGGCCTTGCCAAGCGGCGATTTCCTTCCGCAAAGTTTCGAGGTTCGCAATGCGGCGATTCAAACACTGGCCGGCGAGAACAGCGAACTCACATTCCGCCATATTGAGCCAACTGCCATGCTTGGGGGTGTAATGAAATTCGAGCTTGCGGGTGATCCGGCGGGCTTCCTCTGGAGAAAAGACACTATACAAGGCCGCAGGAGTGTGGGTATTGAGGTTATCCACGACCAACCGGATTCGCTCCGCCTTCGGAAAGTACACATCAACGAGTTGCTGCATTTGCTGGGCAAAATCGCGTTTGGTGCGCTGTTTCGTGACATTAACATGACGCCACCCGCGCAAGGGTTGTACGAATAGAAATAAATTGGCGGTGCCTTCGCGTTTGTATTCACAGTCATAGCGCGCCGGTTGACCCGGGCGGGCGGGTTGAGGACAGCGGGTTTCGCTGGTCAATTGCACCGGACTTTCATCGAAGCACACTTGGGGGTATTGAGGATCATCGGGTTCGGCGTACAGGTCCAACACATCCTCCATATGCCAAACATAATCGGGACTGACACTGGGAATACACCATTCTTGACGTTGCCAGGGTTTGAGGTCGTTTTTTTAAGGATGCGCCGCACACTCTCACGGGAAATGGCTTCGATGGGCCGGAGTTCCATGAAGCGGTCCGCTAACAATTGGAGAGTCCACTGACAACGGCCAGCGGGCGGGGTACTACAGGCCAAGGCGACCAGAAAGGCGGCCTGTTTGCCGGTCAAGGCCGGGGGCAAACCGACTCGTGGCCGCTCGCTTAACGCCGCCAGCAACCCTTCGTCGACAAACCGTTGACGGGTACGATGAACGGTCGAAATCCCCAAGTGAAGGCTTTGGGCAATGGCCTCATCCGTCGCCCCTTCCGCAGCCTGCAGCAACACATGGGCACGGGCAACCTTGCGCGCCGCTGCCTTGCCTTTATGAATGACCTTCAGCAGGTCTTCCCGCTCCTCTTCAGTTAGATCAACCAGATACTTGTGGGCCATGGTGATTCCTCCTGTTGATCTCAACCATAGGGCACCCACCGCTACCTGTCAAAACTTCTGTGTCAGCCCACTAGTTAGTAAACCTCTGAAAATCGCCATGGAGGCGGCTCACTGTCTGGCCCAAGGCGAGTTGCAGGCCCCCCTGCATCACCAACGAACGGATGAGATTGGTCGCCTTCTGGAGGCCGTCCGGGAGATTGCCAGCAATCTGACTGACATGGCGACGCAAATCCGCGAAACGGCTTCCTCCATGCATAGCGTCATTGAAGAGATTACCAAAAATCATCAACAACTGACCCACCATGCCGAAGAACAGGCTTCCGCACTGGCAGAGACCGCTTCTACGCTGGAACAACTGACCGCTACCGTCAAACAGAATGCTGACCATGCGCAACAGGCCGATTCGCTGGCCGCCGGCGCTCGCGCCCAGGCGGAACAAGGAGGTCAGGTGGTGGGTCAAGCCGTTGCCGCTATGACCGAAATCAATACCGCCAGCCGCAGAGTGGCGGATATCATCGGCGTCATTGATGAGATTGCTTTCCAAACCAATCTTCTTGCATTGAATGCAGCCGTGGAAGCGGCGCGCGCCGGAGAGCATGGGCGGGGTTTTGCCGTAGTGGCTGGAGAGGTGCGCAAACTGGCGCAGCGCAGCGCCGAAGCCGCCAAGGAAATCAAAACGCTGATTCAGGATAGTGTCGCCAAGGTCGCTGAGGGAGAACGCTTTGTCAATGAATCCGGTAGGACCCTGAACGAGATTGTCCTTGCGACGCAGAAAGTTAACAGTATCGTGGCGGAAATTGCTTCCGCCAACCGACAACAGACTATTGGCATCGAGCAGGTGAGTCAGGCGGTAGCGAAAGTGGATGGCATGGTTCAACAAAACGTCACCTTGGCCAGTCAAGCAACGGCATCGGGGGAAATCGTCAATACCCAAGCCAAGGAATTGAATGAATTAATGAAGTTTTTTAAGATTGAAAGTTAAAGGTTTTTTTATCAGGAGACCCCAACAATGCCATCGAAAGATGAACAGGATATGCTCAAACGCCTACGTGAGTTGGAGGAGGAAAACGCGCGACTGCGCAGCGCAACGAAACCTGCAAAACCTACAGTCACTGAAACCGAATATAAGGGTCATCCCACGCTCACCTTTGAGGGCGCGTTTCGTCCGTTCAGCCTGGGGTTGAAAAAGCTGCTGGTGATCCGTGAGGTTTGGCCTGATGTGGAAGCCTTTCTGGAGCGACATAGCGAGAGCAACGCCAAACCGACCGACGATCATTAAGGCTCGCCCTTGCACGACTTCATTCCCCTGACCCTCGCCATCATTCTGCTGGCGGGCGTTGGCGCGCAATGGCTGGCCTGGGCGCTGGGTCTGCCCGCTATTCTTCCTCTGCTGGCCGCCGGTCTGCTCGCAGGCCCCGTCACCGGCTGGCTGCATCCCGATCAACTGTTCGGCGATTTGCTGTTCCCGATGGTCTCGCTGGGCGTCGCGGTGATTCTGTTTGAAGGCGCGCTGACTTTGCGTTTCAAGGAGATCCGCGGTCGCGCCCGCATGGTGCGCAATCTGGTCACGTTCGGCGCACTGGTCAATGGCCTGCTGATCGCCCTCGCCACCCGGCTGTGCATGGATCTGCCCTGGTCGCTGGCCCTGCTGTTTGGCGCGCTGGTCACGGTTACGGGACCGACCGTGGTCGCGCCCCTGTTGCGCAGCGTTCGCCCCCAGCGGGAGATTGCCAGCATCCTGCGCTGGGAAGGCATTCTGATCGATCCGATTGGCGCGCTACTGGCCGTGCTGGTATTCGAATTCACCGTGTCCGAACAGCATCAGCACACCGTCTTGATGTTCGGCGTGACCGTGACTGCCGGCATCCTCCTGGGTCTGGCCGGTGCATGGCTGCTGGCGACGCTGATGCGCCGACAGTTGTTGCCCGAATACCTGCATCGGGTCGCCAGTCTGGCTCTGGTGCTCAGTGTGTTCGCTTTTTCCAACGCGCTCGCCGCCGAATCCGGCTTGCTGGCGGTGACCGTCATGGGTATGCGGCTGGCGAACACCCCCGATCTGCTCATCGAGGACATTCTGGACTTCAAGGAGACCCTGACCCTGCTCCTAATTTCAGTACTGTTCATCGTGCTGGCGGCGCGAATCGATCTGAATGCTTTTGCGGGGGTCGGCTGGAGCGCCGTGGGCGTACTGTTGGCTATTCTGTTCATTGCTCGGCCAGTCGCCATCTGGCTGGCAGGCATTGGCTCCAGCCTGAATTGGCGACAAAAGGCCGTGCTGGCCTGGATTGCGCCACGCGGCATTGTCGCCGCCGCCGTCTCCGCGCTGTTTGCGCTGCAACTGGAACGCCTGGGCTATGATGAGGCGCGAACCCTGGCGGCGCTGACTTTTCTGGTGATTCTGGTCACGGTGATCCTGCAGAGCCTGACCGCCCGGATCGTGGTGCAGAAACTGGGCGTGGCTGCGCCGCCGCCGCATGGCGTGCTCATCGCCGGCAGCAATCCGGTCTCGCGCGCCGTGGCCCGGACACTCCATCAACGCGAGATTCCGGTGATTCTGGCCGATCCCGTTTGGCAGAACCTCCGCTCCCCCCGCATGGATGGAATACCGGTTTATCACGGCAACATCCTGTCCGAACATGCTGATACTTATCTGGACCTCGACAGCATCGGCACGCTGTTAGCCATGTCAGTGTGGATGGAGCGCAATACGCTGGTCAGTCTGTATTACCGCCCGCTGTTCGGCGCGGATCATATCTACAGTCTGCGCCTGGACGAGGAGCGGGACAGCATCAACCGTAACCAGGTGGTCCTGTCCTATCGCACGGCCCGGCTCTTTGGCGAACAGGTCACTTACGCCCGCATTCATGATCGGCTGGCGCAGGGTCACGCGATCCGCGCCACGCCGCTCACCGCGAGTTTTGATTTCGCTGCCTTCCGCGACAAATGGGGCGAGGAAGCCATTCCCCTATTTGCACTCGATCCCAAGGGAATGTTGCGGGTGTTTTCGACTCGGGAGACCCCGCACCTGGATGCAGGTTGGACGCTCATCAGTCTATTGCCGCCGACCGAACCGGCGAAGGGGGCGGAGAACAATGCTTAGAGATTGTGCGAAATCAATTCCGCCGCCTTCTCGCCGATTACCATAGTCGAAGCATTCGTATTGCCGCCGATCAGTGTGGGCATGATCGAGGCGTCCGCCACCCGCAAACCGCTTAACCCATGGACGCGAAGCCGGTCATCCACCACCGCCAGGGGGTCATGACCCATTTTGCAAGTGCCGACCGGGTGATAAATGGTTTCGGCCCGGCGGCGAATGAACTCGCGAAGCTCATCGTCACTTTGCACCGCCTCACCGGGAAACAGTTCTTCACCCCGGTAGCCGTCGAACGCGCGCGCCGCCAGAATGTTCCGGCAGGTCTTCACACCAGCCAGCAGGGTTTCCAGGTCATCGGGGTGGCTGAGATAACGCGGTTGCAGTAAAGGCGGATCGCGCGGGTCAGCGCTTCTAAGGGTCAGGACGCCGCGACTCTTGGGCCGCAGGTCGCAAACGTGCAGCGAATAACCGTAGCCATGCCAGATGCGCCGGCCATGATCGTCGAGAATGGTTGAGGTCAGGTGATATTGCAGGTTGGGGATGGGCAACGCCGGATCGGATTTGACGAAACCGCCCGCTTCGGCCAGATTGCTGGTCAGGAAGCCGCGCCGACACATCTGGTATTCAATAATGCTTTTGAATACCTGTGGCAGAAACGACAAGGCAAAGCCATAGGAAGCCCGGCGGCGATCGCGCTGGGCGACGACCACATCCAGGTGATCCTGTAAATTTTGCCCGACGCCGGGCAATTCATGCACCAGCGGGATGCTATGCCGCTCCAGTTCCGCGCGCGGTCCAACCCCGGACAACAAGAGCAGTTGCGGCGAATTAATCGCCCCACCGGACAGAATCACCTCGCGCCGCGCCGGCAATTCCACCGTTTTTCCCGCCGGGTCCAGATAGGCCACGCCCACTGCCCGCCGACCCTCGAACAGCACCCGACTGGCCAGCGCATGAGTCATCACCGTCAAATTGCGACGCTGGCGAACCGGATGCAGGTAAGCGCGGGCGCTGCTGCACCGTTGGCCATTTTTCTGGGTGACCTGATAGAAACCGATGCCTTCCTGCTCGGCGCCATTGAAATCGTCGCTGAGCGGATAGCCGACCTCGGCGGCGGCGCGGATGAAAACCTGGCTGATTTCGCTGTGCTGACGTAAATCGGCGACGTTGAGCGGGCCACCGACGCCATGATAGTCGGACGAGCCGCGTTCCTGATGCTGATTGCGCTTGAACAGCGGCAACAGGTCGGCGTAACTCCAGCCGGAATTGCCCAGTTCCGCCCAGTAGTCGTAATCCCGAGGATGACCACGGGTATACACCATGGCGTTAATGGAACTGCTGCCGCCCAGGGTCTTGCCGCGTGGCCAGAACAGCCGACGGTTATACAATTCGGACTGCGGCTCAGTCTGGTAGCGCCAGTTTAAGGTCCGGCTGCGCATGGTGAAGAAGATACCCACCGGCAGGTGAATCCACGGGCTGCTATCCTCGGGACCTGCTTCCAGCAAACAAACCTGCCGGTTTGGATCGGCAGACAGGCGATGAGCCAACACACAGCCCGCCGAACCCGCGCCCACAATAATATTGTCGTACATTAACCCGCACCTTCTTTCATCGCCACTGAGTGCAAGGCTAATAACTTTAGCGAGGCGGGGCTTGTCGGAAATGGCAACGATTTGTCGGAACTGGCTAATGGCGGATGAGAGAACTACACTTTTTCAATGTTCCGAAAAATCATCCCAAGAAAGGCAATGCGTTGAACAAGTTGTATGTTTGGCAAAATCGCGGCTTTTTCATGGGCCGCTTGCCCGATATTTCCGAACACCGGCTTGGTTCGGCGGCGCTGTGCGTGGGCATCGACCGACCCTTCCAGGTGCTGGAAAGCGAAAGCCATGGCTGGCGGGAATGCCGCAGCGTCCTGGTTCCGCCGGGTTGTCTGCACGCAATCCAGGTCGGTGGCGCCCTTATGGCGATTCTGTTCATCGAACCGGAGAGTCCCGACTATCCGGCGATTCAAAACGCCATGCTCGATGGCGAGTGGCAATGTCTGTATGAACTGACGCATGAGCAGGAAGTGCTGACCGCATTGAGCACAGCCTGGGAGCAACAGCCGGACGCTGCTGTGATTCATGATTTGCTGGACCGGTTGATTCCTCCGCCGAATCCGGAGAATCGTCCACAACCACTGGATGCGCGGATTCAGAAAGTCATTCAGTTAATGAAAGAGGATTTAACCCGCAGCTACTCAATGAACGAACTGGCCGAGTACATCAACCTGTCGCCAACCCGACTGGTGCATCTGTTCAAGGAAGAAGTGGGAGTGCCGATTCGCCGCTTTCGGCAATGGCACCGAATGCGTGTGGTGGCAGCGCTGGTTTCCAAAAACCTGACCCTAACCGACGCGGCGCTAGATGCCGGATTTGCCGATTCTTCGCATTTCAGCCGGGCGTTCCGCAACATGTTCGGCATCACGCCGTCCTCGGTGTTTGGCCGCGCCGCTAATGTTCAGATTGAACTTGCTTGATTGGGCGCAAGATGCTTACGCTTATCGACAGTCATAATCATTTCGACGAGGCCAGTTTCGATCCTGATCGAGAGGCGGCTTACTATCGGGCGCGAGATGCGGGCGTAGGCGCGCAGGTGCTGGCGGCGGTCAGCGCCCGTCTATGGCCCAAGCTCAAGGCCGTGACAAAACAATATCCTGGACTGTATCCCTGTTATGGCCTGCATCCTGCTTATCTGGCGGAACATCGACCGGAGCATCTGGACGCGCTGGCGAACTGGCTGCATCGGGAACGGCCGGTAGCCATTGGCGAATGTGGGCTAGATTATTACCTGCCTGATCTCGATCCGAATGCTCAAGCCGAGTTTTTTTCCGAACAACTGCGATTGGCTCGTCGTCACGATTTGCCTGTCGTGATCCATGCCCGTCATGCGGTGGATCAGGTCATCAAGTTTCTACGGCGCTTTTCCGGAGTGCGCGGCATGGTGCATAGCTTTTCCGGGAGTGAGGATCAAGCAGGGCGGCTGCTGGATATGGGTATCCTGCTCAGTTTTGGCGGTCCGTTGACCTATCCGCGCGCCACCCGTCTGCGCAATCTGATCCGCTATTTGCCTTTGGATGGTTTCATGTTAGAGACTGATGCCCCGGATCAGCCGTTGAGTAACCATCGCGGCGAGCGCAATGAACCGGCGTTTATGGCCGAGGTGCTTAATTGCATTGCCGAATTGCGCGGCGCTGATCCCGTCGAAATCGCCGCCGCGACGACGGAAAACGCCCGCCGCTTATTTCGGTTGCCCGATGCCCTACCCGCAGGCGCGCACTGAAATCCTGATCGGCGCTAAAGGGCTGGCCCGGTTGCGCACGGCGCGGGTGCTGATAGCTGGGCTGGGTGGAGTCGGAGGCCATGTCGCTGAGGCGCTGGGCCGGGCCGGGATTGGTCGGCTGACTTTGCTGGATCATGATGTAGTCTCGCCATCTAATCTCAATCGCCAGTTGCTGGCGCTACATTCGACGCTGGGCCGACCGAAGATTGAAGTCATGGCCGAGCGATTGCGCGATATTGACCCGACGTTGGAATTGACGCTGATTGGGGAATTTCTACAACCGGATGGGGCGGAGTCCCTGGTGTCCGCTACTACCTTCGACGTAACCGTTCAGTCCCCCCCTTTGGCAAAGGGGGGTGAGGGGGGATTTGGGTCCCGTCATCTTGGCGAAATCCCCCCCGCCCCCCTTTTTTCAAAGGGGGGAGGTGAATGCTTACCCTTCGATTACGTTGCTGATTGCATCGACAGCATCGCTTGCAAAGCGGCTTTGGTCGCGGCCTGTCATCGCCACGGCGTACCAGTGGTTTCCGCACTGGGAGCGGGTAATTGTCTGGATGTCCGTCGGGTGCAGGTAGCAACGTTGAACCAAACGCACGTTTGCCCACTGGCCCGCGAATTGCGTCGTCAGTTACGGGAACGAGGCGCGCCACTGAATTACCCAGTGGTTTACAGCGATGAACTGCGCCGTCCGCCCTTGCCACATCAACCGGTTAGCAGCGATACGCCCGGTCGGCCACGAGCGGTGAATGGCACGATTTCCTATATGCCAGCGCTGTTTGGCGTGATGCTGGCGGGAGTGGTGATTCAGCGGTTATTGGCTGGGGTGGAATCCGTTGGCTGAATGAGTTAGCCAACCATACAAATTCGTGATTACTGCTGCGACCGGTTCAATACCAAACTGTTCCCGCAGCGCGGTTGCGCCGGCCTGACCGAGTTTTGTTCGCTTTACCGAATCGTTTTGCAATGCCCGCAACGCTGCCGCCAGCGCTTGTGCATCCCCAACGGGAACCTTTAAGCCCTGTCCGGCCTGGTCTACCACCCAGCCGACGCCAGAACCGGAAATGTCGCTGACCACCACTGGTTTACCAAAACGCATGGCTTCCAGCAGCACTAACCCAAAAGCTTCGGTACGCTCCAACGATGGCAGGCACAACACATCGCAGGTGGCTAGTAGGGCGTTGAGATCCGCTTCGGACTGAAAACCGGGTAAGCGCACGCTTTCATTGAGGCTCAGCGACTGAATCAACGCTTCCAGCCGGTTGCGCTGTTCGCCGGTTCCGACAATGAGCGCCTGGGTATTCGGTAGGTCAGCAGCGGCTTGAATAAGAATATCGTGGCCTTTGTAATAAGTCAGGCGGCCAATAGCCAGCACTCTGAATCTGCGGTAACCCTCGCTTTCACAGCCCCATGCTGCTTCCGCGCACTCCAGCACAACCGGATCGGGATCAGGGATACGCGCTGGGTCGAGACCCAATGGGACGACATGACAACGCTCGCGCCACGGGGCCAGCGCGGCGCTGGCGGCAAGATAGGTTGGGGAAGTGGCGATGATCGCCCGACTAGCAGCCAATAGACGTTGCTCGAATGGCCGATATAGTCGATAGGCTATGGCTAATCGTCGATCAAGCGTCGAAGCGACGACATCGGCATGCCAGTGAATCACCCAGGGCAAACGCCGGGCAGCAGGAAGCATCAGCGCCCAAAAGGCGGAGGTATTGGGTAAATGCAAATGCAGCAGGTCCGGTTGAAATTCCTGGATGGCGCGACTTAACCAGAAGAGAAAGGTCGGACTGACGGGAGCGTAAAGCAATCGTCCGTAACTGGGAGCGCGGTAGATCGGCGGGTGATCGGTCGCGACCGGGCGTTGGCCTCCCCGGCGGGGTTGCTCGTCATGCACCAGCGCTGCTGCCGTAACCCCTTGTTGTTGCAAAGCGGGTAGCAGATCGGCCAGGAAATGTTCAATGCCGCCGGCGAAGGGCGGGTAGTATTTGCCGATGTGCAGGACGCGGATATTCTTGTTCAATCTTCGCCTGGTCCTCTGATGGGAGAAGGGATTTGGGGAGGTACAGCGGGTTCTCGCGCTTCCAGCATGGCCAGGCGTTGCGCCAACCGGCGAATCAGCCGCTCCTGTCGCGAGCGTTCCATATCCATAGTCAGGATTTTGACCAGCAGCAGACCCAGCCCCAGAACGATGGCTAGAATCGGTGGGTAGCGAACGCCCAGGTACACGGCCAGATAGTCGAACAGTCGGGGAAAGAAACCCAGCGCAACAACCGTAGCGGCGGCGCCGATCCACCAAATGGCGTAAGGGCCGTGCAGATGGTCACGGCGCACCAGAAACAAAATGACAGCGGCGATAGCGATTCCCATCGCCATCGAAGTGATTTGATAAGTAATCATAATGTGGAGGATTAGTCGTCAGCCGGTGGCGAATGGTTATAGCCGACCCGGGCGATGCAGAGCAGGCTGGTTTGCAGCATGTATTTTCCCACGATCAACCAGGAGCGAAAGACGCGCGATGCGCCATTCGCACGGGCCTGCATCGGAACCGGCACCTCTACGGTTCGTAGTCCCTGGCGACGCAGGATCAGTAGCACACCGACGTCCTGATAATCCAGCAGGCTGGCTTCGCTGGAGGCAAGTACGTGCATGGCCGGTTGATTGTACGCGCGAAAGCCAGAGGTGATGTCTTCCAGCTTGAGTCCGGTCAGCCAGCGAAAGTAGCTCCAGGCGAAGCGTCGAGCGCGGCTGGCTCGCTCTGGAAATGCGCCGATGCTGACGTCGGCTTGCCCCCGGACGAGTGGTTCGAGCAGGGCGCCAATGCTGGCCGGTTCATGTTGACCGTCCGCATCGAGGGTGATGGCGGTGCGGTAGCCTTGCCGCAGAGCGTAGCGCAATCCGGTTTGAATCGCGCCCCATGCGCCGAGTTGAATAGTCAGCGGCAACACGATGGCACCGGCGTTTTGGGCGACTTGGGCCGTGGCGTCGGCGCTGCAATCGTCAATCACGACCACAGGACATTGCCACTGTTTCCGGACCTGGGCCACGATCTCGCCCACGGTGGCAGCCTCGTTGTGGGCCGGGATGAGGGCAATGAGGTGGTCAGCAGTGATCATAATATAGTGATGATAACATTCTCTTTAAAGTGCGGTACGATGACAATCAATGGATTCGGGGTGGACAAAGGCGAGGATTGTCCCGCCGATTTTCTGGCCAATCCGGTTATCATTCATGATCTGGAGGTTTGATGATGGCGTTTACAGCGCAACAACTGGCCGAGCGGATGCCGGACGCTCGGGAACTGCTTAGTGATGAACCGGAAATGGAAAGTACGCAACATTACCAACAACTGGCTTTGCTGGTCAGCCATCTGGAGTGGCGTTGGCGGGAGCGCAACGATTTTTTCATTGGCGCGAATCTGACGGTGTACTACACCCATCAGCAACTACGCCGTCGTGAATTTCGCGGGCCGGATTTCTTTCTGGTGCAAGGGGTAACGCGCGAGCCGCGCAATTCCTGGGTGGTTTGGGAGGAAGAGGGCCGTTATCCCGATTTGATCATTGAGTTATTGTCGGATTCCACTGCCTCGGTGGATCGCACCGACAAGAAAAGCCTGTACCAGAATATTTTTCGGACGCCAGAGTATTTCTGGTTCTCGCCAATTACCGGGGAATTCGCCGGATTTCGCCTCGTCGATCGGCAGTACCAAGCGATTCAGGCCAATGAGCGGGGCTGGCGGTGGAGCGCGGAATTGGGATTGTATCTTGGCCCGCAGGGCGGATGGTTGCGGTATTTTGACGCAGATGAAGGCTTGGTGCTGGGGCCGGAAGAAACGGCGCTGTGGGAGAGGGAGCAGGCAAGGCAGGAACGCCAGCGGGCTGAGCAGGAACGTCGGCGGGCCGAACAGGCTCAACGCGAGAAGGAGCAGGAACATCAGCGTGCGGAGCGTCTGGCGCAACGCTTGCGGGAGTTAGGCGTCAGTCCGGATTGATGTGATGGGTGGCCGACGGGCCAAATCCTATTAGCCTCACAGGCGTTTGCCCCGATTTTTTGTTCACTTTTCTCGAAAGTTGTTCAGGGAATGCCGATTTGGGTCAGAAAGATCGAATTTCGTTCAGGCAATTCCATCGCAGCGATTTCACAATGAAAGTCATGGACGCTCTGCTCTTCATTCGGTCAGTACCCTAACCTCTGAGAAAAGAGATTACCGCGAGATGTGATTGCAAACCGGCGTGGGACAGCTGTTGATAGTGCAGATACTCCTGCGATTAGGACGCAGATTACCAAATTGCTTCGATTTGCTGAAGAATTTTCAGAAAAGATCGACGCTCCTCCAAGAGAGAATATTGCTGCGCCATCTGTTGTGCTGATTTTAAAAAAAATTGCCTTTCATGAGATGACATATATAGAGCTTTTTGAACGGCGTTAAGCAAAGATTCAACGGTGTAAGGCGGTTGCAGGCAATTCTCCCCAGTCAGGCAAAATGTGCGATTGCCAATACAATCCGGACAAATTACCAGTGTTCCAAGAGCAAATCCTTCCAGAGCAGGTAGATAGAATCCTTCAGTAGCATGAGGCAAAAAAACAGTAATTTTGGCATCGCCCAAGCGTTGCAGAAAAACCGGTCTGGGCAGGGGCTGAGTCAACATTTCGACGCGTTGATCGGATACGTTCAAAAATCTGTGGATTTCGTTGGCCAAGACAGGCTGTTTAATTCCTACGATCAGGATATCGAGGTGACGAGCTTCCCAGGGTTTAACCAGCAATGGTGATTCAACAAGTTCGATGCCATTGGGTATGGTGAAGAGTGGGCCATTAACTCGCCCGGTGGCATGTAGCGCCTGGGAGACAGGTTCGCTGACGCAGATACGCACGGCTCGATGAGCAAGATACTGATAAAGCGGTTGGTCAGGATCAGCGTGGCGCACATGTTGGATCAGATTAATCACGGGTTTGGTGGGAGAATGGCGTTGCGCCTCATTGAGAACTGTCCAGTCCATTCCCGCCAAGAAAAGAATGCTTGCCTGTTCGGCATCCCAGATAGGCAACGCCTGCTGGCGGACCGGCAGCCACGGATTAGCATCATTCCAAACCGTATCAGTTGAAAAGGCGATACAAGGTTGATAGCGGTTCGAATAGCGTACATGATTGAAATAGTGCCAGACTTTTAAATGCCCTCCGGTGAAGCCACGAAAATCCCGATAGAACAATACCATTTGCTTCGATGTCATCGCATTTTTCCAGCGTCTCCAGTGCATCGCCTGAACCCGCGCCGACCATGCCGCCTGGATGCGCCTTAACCGCCCAGCCATGTATCCAAATCCATATTGAGATATTTCGCCAACTGTTCGATTTGCTTTTGGTACAACATCTGTAATGCCGGTTTAAGCGTAGGGCGCAGGCTGTAGCCAGGTCCGGCAAAAACCGGTACCTGGCAACCCCATTGGTGCAGTTGTTCCGGGACTTGTTGCGATACGCCGAGATGCTGAAAGCAGCGGTTTAGGAGCGATTCAGGTTCGGTGATGATCTGTTCGAAGCGTAAGATCAGTAGTTGTTCTTCAGAAAAAACCTCGCGCCAGGTTTGCAAACAGGTCTGGTAATCACCGCGCTGGCGTGAACCTGCGGAATGAAAATGATCAATGAACCATTGGTCGCTGGCTTCGTCGATCATCATTTCCGCCCGCTCCAGGGCCATCAACGCCGATGACCAGGCACGCTCGATAGGATTACGGATCAAGTAAATCAAGCGCAGGCAAGGTGCATAGCGATGGATTTCCTGAATCGTCTCGAGGGGCAACATGCCATAGGCAGGGGTAATTTCGCCAGCGACTGAAGGGGCGACAGGGACAGGCCGGATCAGGCAGCGGGTGATCCAGTCGACGAGTAGGAATGATTTTCGCGGATTTCGGTCGATGTGGACGAAACTGTTCAAGTAAAGATTAACAGCCGCCGCGTCATGTGGGCGATTCCAGAAGTGAACTTCCTTGCCGAGTGGAAATGTCACCTGTGGATGGTGATTAAGCTGCTCATACAGCCAAGTGGTGCCCGCTTTCTGGGCGCCGATTCCCAAAAAATGAAGCATGGGGTGTAATGGCCAGATAGTGAAAACAGTTTTCCTGAGAGGCAATGAAAAAGCCCGCGCAGAACGCGGGCTTGGCGCAAATTTAAACAACCTGCAAAATCAGTGCATTGGTAGATGCATGATTTTCAATAAGAAATCACCGAATATACGCATTGTTGACCACGAAAGACTCGTTCAACAATCCGCCAGCACTGTCGGTGCGATTGATCACAGCAAAACCTACCACAGGCAAAGCTGTCGCAGCATTCAGGAAGTTAAGCTGCATCCAGCCGTTTTCACCGGGCAGGTTAGCAGCCGGGATATTACCAGATAAGGCATTAGGCATCGGCGAACCCAGAACATTAGTCTGCGTAGCATCAGTAGCAGCGCCGAAAGTCAACACATTAACTTCCTGGCAAAGCGTGTTGCCCTCGGGGGTGGGCGCCGGTGAGAAGACCGGACCAGTAACTGGGCTGTACAGTTTCTCTTCCCGATTATAAATGCTGTAACTCACGGCATCACAGGATTTGCCAGCAAAAGCATTGGTGAATGGAGCACGGCCAGCAGGCAGACCGGGACGACCCGCAGCGCGGCCCGCAAACTCGTGAGTAGCCTCATCCACATAGAACCGCTTAGTCGGGAAAGTGACTATCTGATCAGACATAACCGTCCAAGGAGCGACTCCTGCAGGGAGATTAGCCCACTGGTTCACCACGCTGCTCCGCTGTAGCACAAAGCTGACTGCGTCAGCGCCGGTGGTAGGTGCATCAGTTGATACAGGCGCGCCGTTTGCCAGGAGCACCTCACCGGAGGTATTGGCAGAACTCAATTCCGGCTGATGGAACGAATCGGTATATACATTCCCAACCTGGGCAGGTGGCAATTGTGCGGTAATCAGGTTGGTGCCTGGCACCGGCGGCACCCAGAAATCAGCCAGAGTAACGGCTTCGCCACTGGCGTTCCAGCCACTGGTGGCGTTGACCAGACTGAAAGCGCCCTTCAACGGATTAACCGCGTAATTGGGGAAGGCCGCCCTAAGTCCGGCAATAGTCGTGCCGTTCAAACTGAAAGCATTGACGAGCGCCGCACAGTTGGCAGGAACGCCGGCTGCCGTATGCACCGCATCAGCAGCCAATCCGACAACTGGCGATGTGCCCATCATGATGACGCTGACATAACCTTCGCGCATCCGATCGGTGGTGATCGGGCCACCATCAGCGGCAGCGCCTGTATAAGCCAGCAAACCATTGGCTCCGCTGCCTTGGAAGAGCTGACCACCCGCCGGGATCGCTGGCACCGCGCAAGTCGTATCCGACGTCGAGAAGTTTGGCACATCCCCAGCACCGTTAGACAAGGTGCCATTCCATACGTCGTGAGGTGACAGGATTACGTTGAAGTCGAATACGTCGCGCGAGTTGTAACCCTCGTGGAAGCGCACCTTGATAGCTACCACTTCATCACTAGTGTTAGTGATGTTAAAGAGGGTGTTCCAACCAACGCGAGTCGTGTAGTAGGGGAAGATCAGCACCTGCCCCAGACCATCGGTGGCCAGGTTTACTGCCTGTACGGACGGCACCAGACTCATGCCACCCAGTATCGTACCCATTGCCAGGGCTAGTTGCTTCATCTTGAATTTCGCCATCTTTGGATGCTCCTAAGCAGGACAAACGAACAGAACAATCAGCTCGAAGTTCGAGCTAAACTTTTGACCAAATCACTGTTTCACCACATACCACCATTGCCCATCTTCATAAACCCAGGATTCTTGATCATGGGTTGCCATATCAACTGGCTGCTGGGATTGCGGAGCATAATACAAGATATGAATCTTGATGCCGACTGTTGCAGCCTTATCGTCTTCGAACTCGACTGAAACCACCTCAACACGTCGCCAAACGACCCGCCCATTGCCAAAACTGTGCTTGAAGGCATCAAGCGACGAAACCTTGCGATAAGCCGGTGAAGTGAATTCATAAGCTGCTGCAAAATCCCTGCGGATCAACGCATCCCATTTGGCGGCGACACGCTTTTCCACCGCTGCCCGTCGCGCAGCGTTTGCTTCAGTTGCCGTCGCCTCCCTAACTTCCTGATCTGGCTCAGAAACCGCCATCGCCGGCAAAAACAGCAGGGCGACGACCAAGCAACACATCAAATACACTATCGACCTCATGGAGTTAGGTGGACTTGATGAAAATGATTTGTGTGATTCGCGCAACAAGCTAACCGTTTTTTGCCACAATGTCAATCATAAAAGCATTATTTATCTGAATTTTATAACAAGTAAATAATTTAAAAAGTTTTTTTTTAACCTCATATTCAAGAATAGAAATACAACACCATCGAATTTTGCACCCTATTCCGAGCCGGATTCACTAATTCTCCATCGCATTAATACAACTTTATTTTCATAAATACAACTTTTTTGTAAAACAACAACCCATTTCGCAGGGTTCCATTCAAAATGATTTAGGTATAGACAAGCTAACCAGGAAAAGCAATGAAAATCCGGTGATCGCTTTCCCTTCTCCAGCTTTTGCTTAGAAATCGGGAAAGCAATCAATGAAACTGGCAAGGTCTATCACATCCATGTCGGCGACATTGAACAACCCTACCGTTTTAGCACACTGGACCAACTATTAGCAGATTTTGAAGCAACCATTCAACCCTACATTGGAGACTAACCCATGTTCAAAGCGATCATCATCCACTGGAACTGCATCGAGATGAGCGCCGTATATCTGTTTCCGACCTATGCCTGTAGCACCGAATCAGAGCAGAGTCAGCAGGGCCGATGAACGGGCCATCGGTAAAGGATCATACCAATTCTCATTATGTTAAATGACGTTACTGCTGAATCTCCCCCCTTAAAAAAGGGGGGCGGGAGAGATTTCGACAGGCCACGTTAATCCATGACATTCAGATCCCCCCTCACCCTCCTTTGCTAAAGGGGGAAATCCAGAGTTCAAAACTTACCGAGAAACGGTATTAGCTATCAATCGAGCAACCCCACGTCGGCGCATACAATATATGTTGCACTCCACCGGCCAAGAACAATGGACATAGCAACAACGACCCCCAACGCCAGCGCCTGGGCAAACCGCACCAACCCCAGGCAGCCAGCGGCGCCGCATACCAAGTCCAGTAACTCAGAATCCGCAACGTCCAATTTTGGTCGCGTAACCAGGGAGCGAGCGCCAGAAAGACCGCGCCAAAAGCCATCAGGATCAAACAGGATTCGACGAAGAACTCCAACTCCAGGCGGGATTCCTGACCAATCCTCCATAATCCCAACAGAAACAGTACAGCTAACAGGATATTTCCCCCCTGATACCAGGCGATTTGTCCCAGCTCGAGTCCTTGATAAAGATGGCCTAACCAGACGTATTGCCAAATCAAGGCCACAATAGCGCCGCCCGCCATCAGGCCGTGAACCCACGGCAGCGTAAGTCCAACGCGCAATTTGTGAACCCAGCGCGAACCAGTCCCACCGCGACGCAATCTGTGCAGCAACCATAATATCGCCGCCGCACCCAAGGCAAGCGCGCCAAAAAAACCACTCACATGAGCGCCTCGAATATGGTTAATGCGAATATCCAACCAAATTAGCGGATACCACCATAACGCACCCAGCGCCAAACAGCCCGCTAATCCCACCAGTAGCGCTGCAAGTGCTGGATAATCGGAATGACCTTGCACAAAACGCCGCGCCCAGAACCCGAAAACCAGGGCGGTCAGCACCACGAAACTCAGGGCATGGTAGCCAAAACACGCCAGCCAGACTAGAAAGAAACCAATACCGCAATATCCCTGCTTTCCCAAATCCCGATGCGCGATCCAGGCTCCGGTCGCAGCCAGTAACATGCCGAATTGCTGGGGCCGACCTTCCAGCCAGGAACCGATAAAGTAGCTACCGGCAAACAGCCAGGGCAGACATCGCCAGGCCCATTGCGCATCACCAAAGCTGAGCCGATACCACAGCCATAAACCCAGCGGCAAAATCAGGGTGCTGTTCACGACGGCCACCGCGATGACCAGTGCGCGAGTCTCCAGTCCAGTCCAGCGCCGCAGATCGAGAATCAATTCGACATAACCCGGCCCGGAAATGGGCCAAACCCCGCCCGCATCCAGCCAGTTAAAGATGTCCAGATAATTTTGCTCGTCCGTCCCGCAAATGGGATAGCCCAGCATAAACCGTGCATATCCAGCCAGCACCGCCGTCAGGATCAAGAGAGCCGAAAGAGAGAGATACGGTAAAAGCCGACTATCCTGTTTCATTCAATACAAATCCCGCAACGCCCCCAGCGCGTAACCCCGTTCATAGAACAACGGGCTGATGCGCCGCTCAATTTCGCGGAACGAAATTTCCCGATGCTGTTGAATCGATCGGCGCTTACAGCGCATGGCTGGAATGCCGCGCAGAAAATCCCGGTACAGGCGAAACACCACGCCCAACTTGCCCTTGATCGTGTATCGCAGCAAAATAGCGACATGCAGCACCAGCATCCAGGGCAGCTTCAGCAATAACACGCGAACCGGCGCATCCTTGACCAGCACAAACAAGGAATTGCGGATACCGTGATAGAGTACGAAATCACTGTTAGGACCGCCGCTGGAAATCGAACCCTTATGATAGACACGGGCCTCCTCAGCATAGGCCGCCCGGTAGCCGAGCAACACCGCCCGCCAGGCCAGGTCGGTATCCTCGGCATAGCAGAAAAATTCATCGTCGAAGTATTCCCCCGACACCTGATGGACCTGGCGCAGCAATTCGGCGGTATACAACGCGCAATTGCCGCTGGGGCCAAGCAGCGGATCGTCCAGCGACTTGCGGTTGGAAGCCAGTCCGCACTTGTAAAAAGTGATGCCCAGATTATCGATTTGCTCGCGGTCGGCGTATTTCATGACCCGCGCCGCGACCATTTCAATGCGTTGTGAACAATCGATGCGCGCCAGCATTTGCTCCAGAAAATCCGGCTCGACGACCGCATCGTTGTTCAGCAGCAGGAAGTACTCATAACGTCCACTGGGAATCAACTCCTCAAACAATCGATTATGCGCGCCAGTGAACCCATGGTTCTCGGGATAAGCGGTAAAGGCAATGCGCTCGGGATGGCGCGCCACATAATCGGTCAATTGCGCAACATCGCCAGCGCTGGAGCCGTTATCGATCAGGAAAATGTCAAACGCCGGCGCAGTAACCCGCAACAGCGAATCCAGACACTCTACGGTGTCAGCAATGCGCCGATAGTTGATGACGATAAGCGCGATCCTCCCGGTCATACGGCGGCCCCATGGGTCAGCGCATTTTCAATCCAGGTCAAGGTATCGCGCGCCTCGCGCCGGTGACAAAATTGCTTTGCCGTACTCAGGCCATTGGCGATCAGGCGCTGGCGCAGTACGGCGTCATCCAGCAGACGCAGGATTGCCGCCGCCAGTGCCAACGGCTGTCCCGGCGACGCTAGCAGCGCATTGTCTTCATGGCAGGCATAATCCAGAACGCCGCCCAAGTCGGTCAGGACACAAGCCACGCCGCAGGCCATCGCCTCCAAGGCGCAGCGCCCGAAGCCTTGAAACTCGGAGCCATCCAGGAAGATGTCGGCGCCGGAATACAGTTCGGCCAGCCGATCCTGGCGGATCACCAGTCCCTCGTTGCGAAATGCAAAGGGAATCAACTGCCGATCCAGGAACCTGTCGCCAAACAGCGCAATTTCGATATCCGGCCGCGCCTGTTTGACTTCAGTCAACGCTGCAATGGTAGTAGGAAAACCACGGCGCGGCGTGCCGGGCCGGGCCATCGCCAAAACGACCAGTGGCGATCGGCGCTGCGTTGTCCGGGGATAAAACTGGCCCAAATCCATGCCCAGGGGAATTTTGTCGCTGTCATGTCCTTTTGCCGCCAGCAAATCCCGCAGCCAGTCTGACATAACAATCCGATGCGGCAGAAGGGCGTAGGTGGCTTCGACCGTTCTGCGCTGGTCCGTTGCCATTTCCGGGAAAAACCAGGGTTCGTAGTCCTGAATGAGATAGGCCGCTGTGCGAGTCCGCCCACTTTTCCACAACTGATGCACCCATTCGGCGGTATTCCAGTGCGTAGCGAAGATCACATCGCTGTCAGGACATTCCGCCAGCAATTCCGCGATATTGCGGTAAATCAGCGGCTGGGTATACAAGGGGCGCCAGTCGTGAATCAGCGGGTCTTCATAAAGCGCGGCTACCCTCGCCTCAACGCCCAGCCGGATCAACTCATTCACCAGTTGCAGGATGGATAGTACGCCGCCAGCAACGACCAGCCGATCCAGAACATAGGTGACTCGCAACCGTCCCGGCAGGGTCAAGCGCTGTGTCAATTCCCGGCGTGGGCAAGGACGGCGTGCGGTCGCTAGTTGAAATACACGACGCAGGGCGATGCGCGCCAGGCGGTTAGCGGAACGCCGTCCCCGCCATTCCGCTAACCCTTCACGAGCGCCTTCCCAAAGAACCGGCAGCGGATCCCAGCGGGTAGGCAATGCAAAAAGTCGGCGAATCGACTTGAGTAGATCTGCACGACGGAACGCACGGAATTGCCGGCGATATTCCTTTCCCCAACGCTCATCAAACAAGCGTCGATTGCGCAGGTAACGAGTGTTACTGTCATTAAAAGAACCGCCGCCCCGGTGATAAACGTAGACATCCTCGGCAACCACGGTGCGGAAGCCGGCGGTGGTCAATCTCATGCAGAGATCCGATTCTTCACAGTAACCCTGTTCAAAAACCGGATCGAACAGCCCCACCTGGCGCAGGGCATCGCAACGCAACAGCAGGCAGAAACCGACCCCCGTCACGACGTCATGGCAGCGCCCTTGCCACCGGGTCGCTAAAAACGCATTCATCGCCAGATAACTGGCGCCTGGCGCCATCGGCAGGTCGATGTTATCGGCGCGGTTGCTGAGTGGATTGACCGCGGCAATGCGCGGATCGGATTCGGCGCAATTCAACAAGCGCTCCAACCAACCGGGACTCACCAATACGTCGCTATTCAGCAGCAACAGATAATCGGGGGAAGGACTGGAAGCGAGGGATGCGGCCATCATACGATTGCAGGTCGCCAGAAAGCCCAGATTCTCATCCTGCCGCTGTAACGTCATCCAGCATGAATGCAACAACGCCTCTTGCTCACGCAACCATGCGGCGGTCATTGAGTCGCTGGCGTCATCCGCGACCAACAACCGCGCATCACGGTGTGGCGTATAAGTCAGCGCCGCATCCAGGCAGTCACGCAAATGACTCAGGCCGTTATGAACCGGCAGGATGATGTCAGTGATCGGCATTCACAGTATTCCGAAGTCGTCGCGGTCTAGGGGCAGATTAATGTTGTAGTAGGGGTCGCCCTTTTCCAAAATGCCGGCATGCCGTTTTCGTATGTAGGCGATTTCCTGAATGAACCGCTGCTTTTTTTGCGGCGTGTCTTCATAGCCGCGTGTTTTGGATTCGTGATGATAGAGTTCGCAAAAAGGCGTGAAGACATTGAGATAACCCTGTTCGCGTAGGCGCAAACACAAATCTACATCATTAAATGCGACGGCCAGATGCTGCTCGTCCATGCCGTGCATGACCTCATAAAGCGATTTTTTGATCATCAGACAAGCCGCAGTCACCGCGCTCAGATTTTGAATAACCTGGAGACGCGCGAAATAGCCCGGATTACCAGCCTCCAAATGCCGGTGTGCATGCCCGGCAATACCGCCGACGCCGATGATCACTCCCCCATGCTGAACAGTATTGTCGGGGTAGCACAGCTTCGCGCCGACCGCGCCGACCTCTGGCCGCTGGGAATGTTCCAGCAGCGTTTCCAGCCAGTCCGGAGTAATAACTACGGTGTCGTTGTTCAACAGCACCAGATGTTCGCCGCGAGCCTGTTTCGCTACGAAATTGTTAATCGCGGCATAATTGAAGGGTACATTGTGATGAAGAAAACAAATGCGCTCATCAGCAGCGTAGCGCTCCATCAGGGCAAAGGTTTCGGGTTCCTCGCTATTATTGGAAACGCCCAGCACCTCGAAATTCGCGTAAGTGGTCTTTTCCATAATTGAATCAATGCACTGGCGCAGCAGGTCCGGATGATCGTGGAACGGAATCAGGATGCTGATCAGCGGTTGACCCTGGATTGCGCGCCTGACCCGATAAGTGCCGGGAAACCGGCTCAATAGCGCCTCACCGGCAATCTTGCGCCGCCGCAAGGTGTCTTCAATGGCCCGGCGGCCAGCTTCCCAGGCATAATGCTTGCTACTGTATTCAGCAGCAGTCGAACCCGGAATCATGCGCCAGTGATAAAGAACCCGGGGAATATGATGAATCCGGTCGGTGTAATCGAGCGCCCGCAACACCAGGTCGTGATCCTGCGAACCCTCGAATCCTTCGCGCACATAGCGCCCTTCCTCGGCAAGCTGATCCAGCAGTGTCTTCCGGTAAACGCTTAAATGGCAGATATAGTTGTTCGACAGGATCAGATCGGGAGAATAATCCGGTTTGAAATGGGGACCCAGACAATCGCCTTCCAGCGACAGTTTGTCTTCGTCGGAATAAATCAGGTCGGGATCGTGCTCGTTGATCGCCTTGACGACATGGTAAAGGGCGTCTGGCGTCAGTTCGTCGTCATGGTCCAGAAAAGCGATATATTCCCCTTCAGCCAAGGCCAGAGCCGCGTTGGAAGCGCCGGCAATGCCCCGATTGCTGTCCAGAAACTCGATCCTGATTTGCCGATCATCAATTTGACGTAGGAAAGCTGTGGTTTCCTCCTGGGTTGAACCATCGTCGGCAATGCAGATCTGCCAGTTTGAATAGACTTGCTGCTTGACGGATTGGATGGCTGCTTCCAGCCAACGCGCTTCGACGTTATAGACCGGCACAATCACGGAAATCAACGGTTGCCGGAGCCAGAAAACGATTTCTTTCCGACACTTCTGGAGATCAACCGGCTTTTGATAATTTTGATAATCCTTCGATAGAAGGCCAGGGATGTAAATGCGGTTGCCGCTGGCAATCTCATCGCGCCCGCGCAGTTCAAAGTGTTCAAATCCACTGGCGAAATCGCCGCGCTCAATGGCGGCCCGCACATCTGGATATTGCGCCAAGTAAGCTTTTTCGTCGAAATTTTCCTCGGTTAACGGGCTGTACTGACGACTCAGCCAGGATTGATAATGACGAGCGATATGAGCGAGATGGTCCTGCACCAGGAAAGTTCTTCGTAACAAACCCAGTTTGCGGCCCATCTCGGCGATGGCGAATCCCACCCGCCAGGTCAGCGACTCGAAGGTCACCTGCACGTCATGGTGCAGCGTTTCAAACAGCCGTCTGAGCGATTGCAGATCGTCCGCGTTCTTTTTCACCAGCGAATCCCTTTGCCGGAGCAACTCGCTGCGTTCCTGTAGCAGGGTCTCATAAGTGGCGAGCTGAACGATGCGTGGAGGAGCCGCCAAAATCTCGTGACTCAACTCTAGCTTCGATTCTCGTAGAGCCTCCCAAATCAGAATTTGATTCGGGGTCAGCCACTGCGGGTCGTCCTTTTGCTCCAAGGCGCGATGGTGTTGCAAATCGTTTTGCAGAAACGTCTCAATTTCCAGTTCGGTGGGCAGACGCAGGGATGAGACGCCAACACGACAAAGTGTTTCATACAGCGTCCTGACGGTTTTTACCGGTTGCGCCATCAGGGCTTCATAGCAGACTGAAAACCGGGGAAGACCAGACGAAACGGTCAACGCGCAGGCATTGTAGTGTTCCCAGAGGGTGATGCCAAAATGCAACGGAAAATCGTCACGCACGGCGAGCGAATGGGCGACCGCCAGCGGATGGCGGGCTACATGGACGCAAACCGGCGCGTCGAGCAGAGGTCGCCATAACGGCAACAATAGACAGAGTCGCGGATCTTTCATGACCCAGGGCCGGTGGCCGTTCAGGTCTTGCAGGATGCCGCGCGCGCGCTGCATAAATGTCTCGCGCAGTTCGGGACCGACACGCTCCATATCAACCGCGGAAACCCGATCCCAGTCGGCGTCCAGTCGCTCCAGAACGAATTCGTGAAGCTGGAGAACGTCGATTCGTTCCCAATAACCTTTTGGATTGTCCGGCGTCGCCGGCAACAGTTGTTCCTCAGGCGTCAGATAAGCGCCCATCAGGTTAATCAGACCGGTAACGGCGGAAGTTCCTGCGCGGTGCATGCCGAGAACGATGATTTGCATAGCGTCACTTCATTTGTTGAATAGGGACGGTGCGTCAGGTGCATACTGCTGCATGACCTGCTCGACTGGACCGACCAGACGAATCACGCCGCGCTCCAGCCAGAGTACGCGGCTGCACAGGGCTTTAATGGACGCCGGGTTATGGGAAACCACCAGAATAGTCGAACCGCTTTGGCGGAATTTGCGGATGCGCGCCGCCGATTTCTGCTGAAAATGGGCATCGCCTACCGCCAGCACCTCGTCAATGATCAGCACCTCGGGTTGTACATCGGTCGCTACGGCAAAGCCCAGACGCGCCACCATGCCGCTGGAATAGGTGCGCACCGGCGCGTCGATGAAATCGCCAATCCCCGAGAAATCCACGATGCGATCAAGACGACGCACCATATCTCGGCGGCTGAAGCCGAGTACGGCCCCGTTCAGGAACACGTTCTCGCGTCCGGTCATTTCGTAATCGAAGCCGGCGCCCAGTTCCAGCAACGGCGCGACCCGACCCCGCAGGCGAACCCGGCCCTGCGTTGGGCGAATGACCTGGGCGATCACCTTGAGCAGGGTGCTCTTGCCTGCGCCATTCGGGCCGATAACGCCGACCGTTTCGCCTTGGTCAACCGAGAAGCTCAGATTGTTGAGTGCGTTGAAGTTGGAATAACGGACCCCGCGCCGCTGCAGCCAGCGAATGGCGTATTCCTGAAAAGTGGGAATCCGCTCATGTGGGATACGGAAGCGGACCGTCACCTGGTCGAGTTGAATCATCGGTGCGTCCATACTCAAAGCCGATAGGCCAGTAGATCAGCTTTGCGGGTAAACACCGTCCAGCCGGCCAACAGCGTAAGCAGGGCCAGTGTAGCCGTGGCAGCGATCAAACCGGCGTCGGGAACGGCGTTGGCGTAGATAGGCGTCCGAAATAGCTCAATGAACAGAAAAAACGGGTTGAGCACCATCCAGCCGCTCAGAGATTCGGGCAACACCGCGAGAGGGTACATAATCGGGGTCAGGAAGAACCCGGCTTGCACCAAAATCTGATAGATGTCGATAGAATCGGTAAAAAAAACGGAAGCCGTGGACAGCAGCAGCGCCAGACCGAGCGTAAAGAGGGCGAGGATCACGATGCTCACGGGCAGGAACAGCCAACTGGCGCTCACCGGGTGACCAAGAAACCATACGATCAGAGTCAACGGCAGAATCGAGACCAGGAAATTGACCAGACCGTTGCCGACCACGGCGACGACATAGGTGGCGCGAGGGATGTAAATACGCTTGAGCAGTCCACTGCCGGTGGCCATGACGCCCATAGCGTACTGTGTGGTCTGGGTCATGAAACTCCAGGCTAGCAGCCCGCTGAGCAGATAGACCGGGTAATGAGGCAGCGCCGATTTGAACATGGCGCCGAAGGCGACCGCCAGCACGATGGTTTGCAACAGGGGATTCAACAACATCCAGAAAACGCCAAGCATGGAGCGCTTGTAACGGTTTTTCAGAATGTTGCCGATCATCAGGAAAATCAGATCGCGATAGCGCAGAAGTTGAACGAACTCATCCACAAAAGGTGGCGGCCTTTGCGCGGAGTCATAGGTAAACGGGGGCTGCTCAGCCATACGGTTCCTCCAGCAGGCGTCGGTAGACGGCAATGGTCTCTTCAACACAGCGATCCCAGGAAAAGCGCCGGGCTTGTTCCATGCCTCGGTCACGGGCAACAGCGCGCCACGGTTCGTCACTGAGCAGGCGCTCCAGACCAGCAGTAAGGTCGTCGATGTCTTCGGGATCGATTAGCAGCGCCGCATCGCCTGCGACCTGTGGCAGTGAGGAACGGTGCGAGGACAGTGCGGGTAGGCCGCTGGCCATGGCTTCGAGCAGCGGCAGACCGAAACCTTCGTAAAGCGAGGGATAGGCGAAAGCATGAGCGCCGGCGTATAGGACTGGCAGATCATCCTGCGGTACATAGCCCAGCCGCCGGAGCTGACCGGTGCGCTCCAAGGGCGCCAGATGCCGTTCCAGTTCCGTGTTTAGCCAGCCTTTCGCTCCGACCAGCGCCAGCGGATGGCGCGCGCGTAGCGCTTCGGGCAATCGGGCATAGGCAATCAGCAGCCTCGGCAGATTCTTGCGCGGCTCCAAGGTCGATACAGCCAGCAGGTAGGTCAGTCCGTCGAGGTGGTAGCGGCTCAGCACTGGACGCAGAGTCGTCAGGTCGCGTGGATGAAAGACCTGGTCAACGCCCAGTGGCACGTCGACCACTTTGCCCGCCGGCACGCCAAGAATGTTGATAATCTCCTGGCGGATGAATTCGGAATCGCAAATGATGGCGGAGGCTTGAGTCAAGGTGCGCGGCATGTGGCGCTCCATGAACAGAATCCGCTCGCGGGGATGATGTTGCGGATAATGCAGGTAGGACAGGTCGTGAATGGTAGCGACGGCCGGCCCGTCGAAGGGTAGTAGAATGTAGTTGGGGGAATGTAGCAGGTAATGTTTTAACGCTCGCGTTTGCCAAAGAAAGGCGCGACTGCGCACCGCGCCATAAATATTCAACGCGAGGGGCTTGAAGGGAATCCAGCGGCGGATGCGAGCAATCGGTCGATTCGCGGCCAGCACCTGCTCGGGATCATCGATCCAGCGGTACGCCGAATAAAAGCGGGTTTCCTCAATCGCTGGATGCGCGCGCAACCCCCGGGCCAGTCGCAGCGCGTATTGACCGATGCCAGTCAGGGGGTGGGTGATGGCATCGACATTCAGAATCAGTTTCATAAAGGAAGGTGACCGTTTTCCTTGTCGGGTGCTTGCGGAATCGGGGGGGCAAAACGTTTCAGGAAATGCCTCTATTCAGCCCGATGGCAAAATCGAACTGTAAAGAATACCCGGAATGGCATTCATCGAAAAGCAACAGTAACGATGTCATCGTGTTTCATAGCCCCAATCTGCGGCGGTTTCGATGAAGTTCAGCGCCTCGCTTTCCTCTGGCGCATCGCGAAGACAGGAGTTAAAACCATACTGAAATTCATTAAAAAAGATTAGGCTAAGAGATAGCATATCCAAATTTAGAACACTACCCGTCAATTTGTGGCGCGGCAAGACCAGGGTTTCAGTCATCCCACGATTCTCCCGTTATCAGGCCACAATCAACACTGCTAATTCCTTCGGCCCATGCACCCCGAAGGTCAGGGTCAGCTCAATATCCGCCGTCTTGGACGGGCCGGAAATCAGCAAAGCGTTGGTCGGCATCCCCTGCTCCAGCCAGCCTTGCTGGTCGATGGCCTCGGCAAAGGTATTGAAAATCGTCCCGGCGTCCAGCACGGCGATATGCAGGCCCGGCGTCAGTGACAGCAAACGTGGTTCCGCCGCGCTGGGCCACAGGATCAACGCGCCGTTCTCGGCAATCGCGCTCCGCGTCGTAGTGATGCCGGCATCGATGTTGAACAGTCGCTCCTGGCATTGCTCGACCGGTTCGCTATAGGGAACCAGTGGCGGCAAATCTTCCTCCCAGGCCGCTTCCAAAGCTTGACCCAGCGGCGTCCCCGGCCCGTACAGTAACCCATTCAAGGCGCGGACGCGCAATCGAGCTTTCAATTCGTCAAGCCATGCGGCGCTGGACACAACCCACACCTCGGCGTGCATGGTCTCCAGCATCCGGCGCAAGCGGTCGATGCGTTCCTCCTGACTGAGCACTAACCCGGCGATTACGGGCGCATCGGGGACTTCAAAGGAACCTTGGGCGGTCGTAGCGCGCAAGCGGGACAGGATGTTGGCGCGGGCGTTAGCGGTCATGGTCGAGTCCTCGTTCCTGGGCCAGTTGATGCAAACTCTTCGGGGCAAACGGCGGCGAGGTGCGGGTGCGGGTCCATTCCTTGAGTGGCCCGATCATCGGCAGGTGCTGGCCAAGCTTACCCAGGATTTGGGAGCCGATCCGCGCCAGACCGGGACTGGTGTTATACAGCGCCCAGCTTTTCCAGCTCAGCGCCTCGACCGTCGTATAGCGGTAACCGTGGCCCTTGACATCATGCTCGGATTCACCCCGTGCGTAAGCCTCGTTACGCAACATGCGCAGAATTTCGGTAAAGGGGATTTTGACCGGACAGACCTCTTCGCACGCACCGCAGAAGGTGGAGGCGCTGGCCATCACCCCGGCCTCATCCAACCCTTCCAGTTGCGGCGTCAGGATCGAACCGATGGGGCCGGGATAAACATGGCCGTAGGCATGGCCGCCGAGCCGGGTATAGATCGGGCAGTGATTCAGACAGGCTCCGCAACGGATGCATTGCAAGGTGGCGCGGCGCTCGGGATCGCCGTAGATGCTGGAGCGTCCGTTGTCCAGGATCACCAAATGCACTTCCTGCGGGCCATCCCGTTCATCCAGCTGGCGCGGTGAAGTGATCATGTTGAAATAGGTGGTGATCGGCTGACCGGTCGCGGACCCGGTGAGCAGACGCAGGAGAGGCGGGACATCCTGCAACTTCTCCACCACCTTCTCCAGACCCATCAACGCGATATGCACCGGCGGCACGGTGGTGCACATCCGGCCATTTCCTTCATTTTCCACCAGGCACAACGTACCGGTTTCCGCAACCGCGAAATTGACCCCGCTGACACCCACTTCACCGGCCCGGAACTTTTCACGCAACTCCTGGCGAGCGATGGCGTTCAGCTCTTCAACAACCTCGGTATAAGGAGCATTCGGAATGCGGTCGTGGAACAAATGGGCGATTTGATCTTTGTTTTTGTGAATGGCCGGCACGATGATGTGCGAAGGCGTCTCACCGTCCAATTGAATGATGTACTCGCCCAGATCGGTCTCCAGCGCCTCGATGCCCTGCTCTTCCAGGAAATGATTAAGATGCATCTCCTCGGACACCATCGACTTGCCCTTGATAACCCGCTGCGCGCCATGCCGCCGGATGATGTCCAGGCAAATCGCGTTCGCTTCCGCAGTCGTTTCCGCCCAATGCACCTGAATGCCATTATCGGTGCAGCGCGCCTCCAGTTGTTCCAGCAATTCCGGTAACCGACTTAACGCTCGGCGGCGGATGCTCTGACCCTGGGTTCGCAATTGCTCAAAAGCTTCGGCATCGGCGAACAGGGCGCGGCGGCGCTGACTCAGGGTGGTCATCGCGCTGCGCAAATTGCGGCGCAATTGCCCGTCGTCCAGGGCCTTGGCGACACTGCGTTCAAATGCGACGACATCGGCGGTTTTGGTCATTGGATGCGCTCCAGAATGAATTCAGCCAGATGCTGGGCGGGAACATTCAACTGGCGGTAACCGAGCGTACCTGCGATGTTCAGCAAACAACCGCAATCGGTGGACAGCACCCGCGCTGCGCCGGTTTGCACAATGTCATTGACTTTGTCACCAGCCATCGCCGCCGAAATCGCCGGTTGCTTGACCGAGAACGTGCCGCCGAAACCGCAACATTCCCGCTCATTTTGCAACTCCACCAACTCCACCCGCTCCAGTTGCCCCAGCAACGTTTTGGCATAGGGGATAATCGCCATTTCCCGCAGGGCGTGGCAGGAGGAATGCCAGGTCACTTTGATCGGCTCGCCGCGATCCTCCAGGCGCACCTGGAGCACCTTGACCATGAATTCGCTCAACTCATAGATGCGGCTGGAAAAACGGCGCACTTCATCGAGGTCGGGTTCATGAGCGAACAGGTGAGGATATTGGTGTTTCAACATACCCGCGCAGGAGCCGGAAGGAACCACAATCGGATAGTCTTTGGGAAATGCCTTCAACTGATGGCGCGCGACCCGGCGGGCTTCGTCAGGGAAGCCGGAATTATGCGCCGGCTGACCGCAGCAGGATTGCGCCTGGGGAAAAATGACGTGTACGCCTTCCCGTTGCAACAACTCGATGCCCGCCAGTCCCGCCTGGGGAAAGCAGGCATCGATGACGCAAGTGCCGAAATAATAAACCTTGCCGGGACGGGGAATGGATGCAGGGGATGGGTCGTTCATGGCGGCGATCTCGCAGTTCGGGAGTCCCCTAAACTTTAGTTCAGCCGTTGCGAACTTACATTAGAAGCAGTTACCCGCGAATCAGCGTCCCAATACCGGCGTCGGTGAACAACTCCACCAGCGCCGCGTGTTCGATCCGCCCATCGATGATATGCGCCGCCTTGACGCCGGCGCGCACGGCATCCAGGGCGCAGGCGATCTTGGGCAGCATCCCGCCGTGGATTGTGCCGTCATCGATTAGCGCCTGCACCTGACGAGCGCCAAGACCGGTCAACAAATGGCCTTCCTGATCGAGTACGCCGGTTGTATCGGTCAGCAGAATCAGCTTCTCGGCGTGCAACACTTCGGCGATCTTACCGGCGACCAGATCAGCGTTAATGTTGTAGGACTCGCCTTCATTGCCCACTCCGATGGGCGCAATGATAGGGATAAAATCATCGTGAATCAGTGTGTTGATAATTGCTGCGTCGATGCTGGCCACTTCACCGACATGACCGATGTCGATAATTTCCGGGGCTTCCAGTTCGGGACTCTTGCGGGAAATGGTCAGTTTGCGCGCATGGATCAGGTCGCCGTCCTTGCCGGTCAATCCAACCGCACGACCACCATGCCGGTTGACGTTATTGACGATTTCCTTGTTGACCAGGCCACCGAGGACCATCTCGACCACATCCATGGTCTCGCTGTCCGTGACCCGCATGCCATCGACGAAACGGCTTTCCTTGCCGATGCGCTTGAGCAGTTGGCTGATCTGCGGGCCACCGCCATGCACCACAACCGGGTTAAACCCGACTAGCTTCATTAGCACGATGTCGCGGGCGAAACTGTTTTTCAGCTCGTCGCTTTCCATAGCGTTGCCGCCGTACTTGATTACGAAAGTTTTGCCGGCAAAGCGGCGGATATAGGGCAAAGATTCGGTAAGAATATGCGCCACATGGGTGGCGGCCTGGGCGTCAAGGGCCATAATGGGAGTCAACCTCTGGATAAAAAAGCGTCAAACTACAAAGCCAGGTAGCGTATCGAAAATCACTTTCTTATTCCATAACGGCTGATTTCTCCAACGGCACCATCAATGACTGCCAGCCCCAGGGCAATCCACGGCGTTCAAATCTCTCCTCACCCCCCTTTGCTAAAGGGGGGAATCCAGGGTTCGAAACTTATCGAGAAACGGTATTACTTCTTCAGCGCCAGAACACTTTGATTCAGCTCCTCGACGCGCCGGGTCAATTCCTGAATATCTTCCTGGGTGGGGACACCCAAGCGATGAAGCACTTGCGCAACCCGTTCCTGGAACAGCTCTTCCAGGCGATCAAACTGTTGACTCGCCTTTCCCTGGAGTTCAACGACCTTGCCCCTGGCTTCTTCGACCCGAGCCTCAGTCATTTCTCTGGCTCGTTTTTCAACCTGCTCGCCTTCCTTGACTAATGCTTGGAACAATTTTTCGCCTTCTTCCTGGGTCTTCGAAAAAGCCCCCAGACCGGCCAGCCAGATGCGATTGGCTGATTCGCGGATATTGGCGACGGCCGGAGCCTCGGTAATATTCTTCAACGCCACGCTTGCCATGATACTCTCCTCGACTCAAGGTCTTGATTCAGATGCCGGTTTCTCATGTTTCCCGGCGGGTTTCAACCTTTGTTGAGGTTACTTTAGCAAGCAAAATTAGAGCGAACATACTATTGAAACCAGGCATCAGGCTCCAGGCAAGCCATTCAATCCGCCAGTCGCCAATTCAGAATTTCCCCGGCCCGCAGTGGAATCAATTCGTCCTCGCCGAACGGGAAAGATTCGGGAATTGGATTTGCCCGGCGTTGCAGGGTGATTGTTGCAGTATTACGCGGTAGACCGTAAAAGTCCGCGCCATGGAAACTGGCAAAGGCTTCCAGTTTGTCCAGCACGCCGGCGGCCTCGAAAACCTCGGCATACAGTTCCAGCGCAGCGTGAGCGGTGTAGCAACCGGCGCAACCACAGGCGGTTTCCTTGCCTTGGCGCGGATGCGGGGCGCTGTCAGTGCCGAGAAAGAATTTGGAATTGCCGCTGGTCGCTGCTTTAATCAGCGCCTGGCGATGCCGCTCGCGTTTCAGCACCGGCAAACAGTAGTAGTGTGGGCGAACCCCGCCCTGAAAGAGCGCATTGCGGTTGTAGAGAAGATGATGAGCGGTGATGGTCGCCGCCACCATGGCCGGCGCATCCCTTACAAAATCGGCTGCTTCCTGCGTGGTAATATGTTCCATGATCACTTTCAGCTCCGGGAAATCATGGAGTAGTGGGATCAATACCCGCGCGATGAATACCGCCTCACGGTCAAAGATATCGACCGCAGGGTCGGTAACCTCGCCGTGAACCAGCAAGGGCATGCCCTGAGCCTGCATGGCCTCCAGTACGGGACTCGCTTTTTCGATGGCAGTGACGCCGGCGTCGGCATTGGTGGTAGCGCCCGCCGGGTAAAGCTTAACCGCATGGACATGACCCGAATCCTGGGCGCGGGCAATCTCGGCGGGCGATGTATGGTCGGTTAGATACAACGTCATCAGGGGCTGGAAATCCATCCCAGTGGGCGCCGCGTCCAAAATGCGCGTTCGGTAGGCCAACGCCTGTTCGGTCGTGGCGACCGGAGGGCGCAGGTTGGGCATGATGATCGCGCGGGCGAATTGCCGAGCGCTGTGCGGAACAACCGCGCGCAGCGCAGCGCCATCGCGAACATGAAGGTGCCAATCGTCGGGGCGGGTCAGCGTGAGCGTATTCATAACCGGTTCCTATAAATTGAGAGAGGGCTTCTCTCTCAAGCAAACCTCCTGTCCTCTCCGATCCCAAACGCATTCTCCACACAGCGCCCGCACAGTTCCGGGTGTTCGGCGTTTTGCCCCACATCCTTGCGATGATGCCAGCAGCGGACACACTTGTCATACGCGCTGGCTGTTACTTGAACCACCAGTGATTGACCGTTCACAGACAGCGTTTCAGCGTCTGCCGGCGCTTCGGTCAAGGGACGAACGCGGGCGTAGGATGTGATCAAAAAGAACCGCAACTCATCGGCCAGCCGTCCCAGATCCGCCGCCAGTTCGCCATCACAGTACACATCCACCTCGGCGTCCAGCGACGAGCCAATATCACCCGCGACCCGCGCCTGCTCCAGCTTCTTGCTCACGGCCTCGCGCACGGTGATCAGGCGCTCCCAGCAGGCGGCGTTCAACGACTCTGCGTCATCCACGGCGAACAAGCCTTCATACCAGGTCGCCAGGAACACCGAAGGACCGTGTTCGCCGGGTAGGTTCCGCCAGATTTCCTCAGCGGTGAAGCTGAGAATCGGCGCCAGCCAGCGGGTCATCGCTTCCAGAATATGGTGCATGGCGGTCTGCGCTGAACGCCGGGCGATGCTGTCGCGACCGGTGGTGTACTGGCGATCCTTGATGATGTCCAGGTACAAACTGCCCATGTCTACCGAGCAGAAGTTATGAATTTTCTGATAAATCAGATGGAAAACATACTGATCGTAAGCCTCCAGAATCTCCTCCTGCAAGCGCCGGGTGCGATCCACCGCCCAGCGATCCAGCGCCAGCATCTGTTCCGGAGGCACTTGATGCTGCACCGGATCGAAGCCGTTCAAATTCGCCAGCAGAAACCGGGCGGTGTTGCGCATCCGCCGATAGGAGTCTGCGGTGCGCTTGAGAATTTCGTCAGAAACGCCCATTTCAGCGCGATAATCCGTCGCCGCCACCCACAGGCGCAACACGTCAGCACCCAGCGAATTGACCACTTTCTGCGGCGCGACCACATTGCCCAGCGACTTGGACATCTTGCGGCCCTGGGCATCGACGGTGAAACCATGCGTTAATAACCCTTTATAGGGCGCAACTCCGCGCATGGCGGTTGACGCCAGCAGCGAGGACTGAAACCAACCGCGATGCTGATCCGAGCCTTCCAGGTACAGTTCCGCCGGAAAATGCAGTTCGGAACGCCGCTCCAGCACCGAAAGATGGGTCGTGCCGGAGTCGAACCACACATCCAACGTATCCGGCGCCTTGTCATACTCCGCCGCTTCTTCGCCCAGTAAATCCACCGGGTCCAGCCCGAACCAGGCGTCGATGCCGCCCTGTTCAATACGTTGCGCGACCTGCTCCATCAGTTCCTGGGTGCGCGGATGTAACTCCCCAGTTTTTTTATGAGTGAACAAGGTCATCGGTACGCCCCAATAGCGCTGGCGGGAGACGCACCAGTCCGGACGGTTAGCGACCATGCCCTGCAGTCGCGCCTCGCCCCAGTCCGGAGTGAAACGAACTTTTTTGATCTCTTCCAGGGCGCGGGCGCGCAGTCCGTGTTGATCCATGCCGATGAACCATTGCGACGTAGCGCGGAAAATGACTGGGGTCTTATGCCGCCAGCAATGTGGATAACTGTGCTTCAACCCAGCCACGCGCAACAACATGCCGTGCGCTTTGAGCGCGTCGATCACCCGTTCGTTGGCGGCGAAGACATGCAGCCCGGCGAACAGTGGGGTATCAGCCAAAAACTTGCCATCCGGGCCGACGGGATTCTCCACCGGCAATCCGTAGCGGGACCCGACCACATAGTCCTCCTGACCATGGGCCGGGGCGGTATGCACTGCGCCCGTGCCGGCTTCCGTGGTGACATGATCGCCAAGAATCACCGGAACTTCCCGGTCATAGAACGGATGGCGCAAGGCCAGCCCTTCCAGATCGTTGCCCAGGCCATGCGCCAATACCAGATAATCGTCGATCCTCCAGCGCGCCAGTGAGTCTTGCAATAGCGCCTCCGCAACCACCAACCGTTCTCGACCCTGGTCAGTCTCGACCTGAACCACCACATATTCCAGCCCCGGATTGAGCGCCACCGCCTGATTTGCCGGCAAGGTCCACGGCGTCGTCGTCCAGATCACTACTGATAAAGGTCCCTGACCGGTGTGGCCCTCGACATGCCGCAGCCGCGCCAGTAGCGCTTCAGAGTTCGCTACCGGAAAGCGCACGTCAATCGCTTGCGACTCGCGGTCTTCATATTCAACCTCGGCTTCCGCCAGCGATGAACCACAGTCAATGCACCAATACACCGGCTTCGAGCCGCGATAGAGATGGCCGTTAGCGATAATACGCGCCAGCGAGCGCACGATGTCGGCTTCAGCGCGGAAATCCATGGTCAGATAGGGATTCGCCCAGTCGCCGAGGATGCCTAAGCGCTGGAAATCCGCGCTCTGGCTGGCCACCTGCTCAGCGGCGAACGCCCGGCAGGCGTCGCGGAACTGATGAGCGTCCACTTTAACGCCCACTTTGCCCAGTTTCTTTTCCACCACCTGCTCAATCGGCAGTCCATGGCAATCCCAGCCCGGCACGTAGGGCGCGTCAAAGCCGCTCAGCGTCCTGGATTTAACAATGATGTCCTTAAGCACCTTGTTGACAGCGTGGCCGATATGAATCACCCCGTTGGCGTAGGGCGGGCCATCGTGCAGCACGAATTTAGGCCGGCCCGCAAATTCAACACGCTGACGAGGGTACAAATCCAGCTCCCGCCAATAACGCAGCAAATCCGGCTCGCGTCTGGCAAGGTCAGCCTTCATGGGAAAGGCGGTCTGGGGCAGGTTGAGAGTGTCTTTATAATCGGCCACGATGAACCTCTGGAAACCAGTACTCAGGCGCTCCTCTTTCCTTGCGGGAGAGCAGCGGAAGATGAAGGATGAACCCCCTTCTCCCTGGATGGAAGAGAGGTTGGGGATGAGGAATTTGCCCCTCTCTCCCCAGGTGGAAGAGGGGTTGAGGGTGAGGAGGGAGCCTGTAGAATCCCGCGCGCCGCAAACCAGTTGCGGGCCTCCTGCTCGTCCTGCTGGATTTGCTGGCGCAGCGCGTCCAGGGAGGCGAAGCGTTGCTCAGGGCGCAAATAGTGCAGGAAATCGACTTTGACATGCTTACCGTAGAGGTCTCCCTGGAAATCCAGCAGATGAACTTCCAGTTGCTCGCGAACGCCTTGCACAGTGGGACGACGGCCCACGTTGGCGACGCCCGGCCAGAGCTTCAGGCCCGGCCCGCTCATGACCACGGCATAAACGCCATAAACCGGCGTCGCCCGGCGGTGCAGATAGATGTTGGCGGTTGGAAAACCCAGGGTGCGCCCCCGCCGGTCGCCATGCGCCACCCGTCCGCACATGTCATAGGGCCGGCCCAGCAGTTGCGCCGCCAGTTCCAGATCACCCCACCCCAGCGCTTGCCGGACTCGGGTGCTGCTGACCCGCTCGCCGTCGACCATATAGCTGTTATTATCGACGACCTCGAAACCGTGTTGTTGACCGGCGCTGACCAGCATGGCGAAATCGCCAGCGCGGCGGTAGCCGAACCGGAAATCATCGCCAATTACGAGATGACGAACGCCCAGCCGGGCCACCAGCAGATCCTCGATAAATGTCTCCGCTGGCATCGCCGCTAACCGCTGGTCGAAGGCCAGGCACAGCACGCGCTCGATACCCAGTCCCTCCAGGGCCAGCAATTTCTCGCGCAGCCGCATCAGCCGGGCGGGCGGCGCCGCAGGCCCTGCAAAAAATTCCTGGGGTTGTGGTTCAAAGGTAATCACCAGCCGGGGCAAGCGCAACCGCCCGGCTAGCTCGGCGAGTTGGGCCAGGATCGCCTGATGCCCCAAGTGTACCCCATCAAAATTACCGATCGTGGCCACGCAGCCATGATGTCGAGGACGAAGATTGTGTTGACCACGGATGAATTCCATGCCGTTTACGCTGCCCTTACATTCACGAAGCTCGTGATTATACGGAGTTGACAGCGAATTTCATGCAAAAGCCGGGTTCGTATCGGCATTACCCATGCAACAAATCTCTGGGACGTATCCCTGCCGCCAGCGCCGTCAGCAGGAAACTTCCCCCGCCAGCCGCGATGAGTCCGGCGAGACGCCATAACCGCTCGTGGGCGCTGGCCTGAATCCAGCTTTCCAGATCGCCGGTTCCCCACCACAACACCACACCCATCGCCAGATTGGCCAGCGTCAATTGCAGCGAATACCGCATCCAGCCCGGTTGCGGCTGATAAATGTCCCGCCGGCGCAGGTTAAAAAATAGCAACCCAGCGTTGAGAAACGCCGCCAGCGATGTCGCCAGCGCCAGACCGGCGTGCGCCAATGGCCAGATCAGGATCAGCACCATGGCCGTGTTGGCACCCATAGCGATCACACCGTACTTGACCGGACTGCGGGTATCCTGACGGGCGTAGAAACCGGGTGCCAGCACCTTGATCAGCATGAAAGCCACCAGACCGAGGGCGAACGCCATCAGGCTGCGGGCCGACATCTCGACATCACGCGCATCGAATTCGCCATACTGGAACAGCGCAGACAGTATGGGGCCGGCCAGCAGGATCAGCGCCACGGTAGCCGGTACGCCAATCAGTAGCGCCCAACGCAGCGCCCAGTCCAGAGTGCGGGAGAAATCCCCCTGAGCGGCATTCGCATGTTGCCGGGATAACCGGGGCAAAATCACCGTGCCGAGCGCAACTCCGAAAATACCGAGTGGAAATTCCACCAGCCGATCGGAGTAATACAGCCAACTGACGCTACCGGACACCAGAAACGAGGCCAGCAGGGTGTCGATCAATAGGTTGACCTGAGCGACCGACGAACCGAATACGGCAGGTAGCATTAATTTCAGCACCTGTTGCACACCTTGCGCCGCCCACCCCCAGCGCGGAAGGGGCAACAATTTAACCTGGCGTAGAAACGGAACTTGGAAACCCAGTTGAATGATTCCGGCAATGAACACCCCCCAGGCCAATCCCATTACCGGCTGCTCCATCAGCGGCGCCAGCCACAGAGCGGCGGCGATCATTGTCAGGTTCAGCAACACCGGCGTCACAGCGGGAATGGCAAAACGCCCGCAACTGTTCAGCACCCCGCCAGCCAGGGCGGTCAGCGAAATGAACAGCAGATAGGGAAAAGTAATGCGCAGCATTTCTACCGTCAGTTCGTATTTGTCAGCGTCATCGGTGAAGCCTGGCGCAAAAATCAGGATCAACACCGGCGCAGCCAGGACGCCTATCGCGGTGATGAACATCAGGATCGCGCCGAGGGTGCCGGCGACCTGATCGAGCAGTTCCCGCAGTTCTTCTGGCGAGCGTTGCGTCTGATATTCCGAAAACACAGGTACGAAGGCTTGGGAGAACGCTCCCTCAGCAAACAGGCGACGCAGGAAGTTCGGAATGCGGAAGGCCACGAAAAAGGCATCGGTGCCGGCGCCAGCGCCGAACAATTGCGCGTAAATCATGTCGCGGATAAAGCCGGTGACGCGCGACAATGACGTCATGGCGCTGACCACGCCGGTGGATTTGAGAAGAGCCTTGCTCATGACGGTTTTACCGGGGGTGGAAAGGCGCGGATGATAGCTGGATTGGCTGGAACTGTCAGCGGTTAGCACCGGATTGGGGATTGACAGGCCGATTGGAAACATCAATAGTAATCGACTTTTTTATATCCTAATGATGTGTGAGTTTTTAAGGAGTCCTGATTTTGGCCAATACAGCCCAAGCAAAGAAACGCGTCCGCCAGGCGGAGAAGCATCGTCAGCACAACGCCAGCATGAAGTCCATGCTGCGCACCTATATCAAGCGGGTGATCAAAGCGATCGGCTCCGGCGACCAGGCGAAAGCTGAGTCGGAATACCAAATCGCCGTGCCGATCATCGATCGTATGGCTCGCAAGGGTTTAATCCACCCCAACAAAGCCGCCCGCCACAAGAGCCGCCTGATCCATCATATTCGCGCTATGGCGGCCTGAACGGAACATCGCACGCCTTATTCGCTATCCCCTCTGCCCGTGAAAGAGACAGTGGTAGTGGTAGGTTGGGCATAAGCGAAACGTTGCCCGACAACAGCTTGCATGTCGGGCGCGTCCTGTGCCCGACCTACGGGTGATCTGTTTTTTGGGTAACCCAACCAGGATTGCACGCCGTCCTGGCGAAACGTCCCAGGTAAGCCAGTCCCTCGATGGCCCGGTTGCCATACCACGAGGTCATTTCTCCGTCGATCAGTCGTAATTTCTCCAACGGGCAGTCGTGCTCATGGGCGAAGCGTTCCAAATCAGCCGCCTCGAAGCGATACGGTTCGCTGCTGAACAGGATCAGATCAGCAGCATCCAGCAGGAAGCGATCCAGTTCCAGCTCTGGATAGCGGGCCGCCGACTCTGCCGGCAGCGTCTCCCAACTGACTAGCGCCAGCATCCGGGCAATGTAGGTCTCGCGACTGACGCCTATCCACGGTTTTCGCCAGATCAGATACAAGACCTTCTGCACGGGCCACTCTTCCTGACGCAACGCAGCCAGCGCCCGTTCAAAATCCGCCGCCAGGCGCTCTGCCTCTGCTTTACGATGAAAAAGCCTGCCCAACAAGCGGTAGAGCGGCGGATTATCCTCCGGGGCCAGCGGATGGGTGACAATGACCTGAAAACCATCGGCTATCAGTCGCTCCGCCAGTTCCCGGGGATTCTCGTCGATGTTGAGGATAACGTGCGTGGGTTGCAGCGCTCGTAATCGCGCATATTTGAGCTTTTTCGTCCCGCCAACGCTGGGAATGGCAGCGACCGCCGGCTGGGGATGAATGCAATAATGGGTGCGGCCCACGATCTGTTCTTCCAATCCCAGCGCGAATAGCAATTCAGTGATGCTGGGCACCAGGGATACAATGCGGGCGGGCGTTTTCGCAGGCGCATGGCGAACGCCCAGGGCGTCGATCAGCTTATCCAATTTCCGGCGAAGTATCGTTCATGGTGTGATGACCTCCTCAAGCAGTGGTCGAATGTCCAACTGATCGGCCAGTAACGCAAGTACGTCCAACCCAACGATGCAACCGAATGCTTTGAAGCACCGCAAGTTGTTCGCTCATCTACCTTCTCTGCGGGAATCCCCCGCGCCTAATTCCAGAAACCGCCGCATCATGCCCGCTTCCAGCCGCGCCAGCGTACTACGCGCAATTTTTTCCTGTTCATCCAGTCGGCGAAACTCGTTGTCCACTACCTGTCGCAGCCGGTCCAGATCATCCTCCCGCACCGCCCGGCGCACCGCAATCAACACTTCAGCGCCGCGCTTGGTCAGCACTCCCTGATCGACCGCCAGAAACCGCTCCCGACCCTCGGTCGTGGTGAAACTGACGATGCCCGGTTGCAGCGCCGCCACCCAATCGCGGTGGCGCGGCAACAGACAGAAGGAACCTTCCAGACCTTCGGCGTGAACCCGAATCACTGGCTCATCCACCAGGGTCTGCGTCGGGGTCAGCACTTTCAGTCGCATCAGCGCCGCGCTTCGCTCAGATCGCCGATCATGTACAGCGCCGCTTCCGGCCAGTTCGCGCAGTCGTCATTAAGGATGGACTCGCAATCGTCCAGCACGCACGGCAAGGGTACGCTCTTCCCGGAACGACCGGTGAAATGCCCGGTGGTGAAAAACGGTTGGGTCAGATAACGTTCCAGACGCCGGGCGCGATTGACCGTGCGCCGGTCGTTCAGTGACAGTTCTTCCAACCCTAGCATGGCGATCAAGTCCTTGAGTTCCTCATACTCCGCCAGAGTCCGGCGCACCGCCTGGGCAATCCGGTAGTGCCGTTCGCCCACCAGCACTGGCGTCAGTAGTTTGGAATCGGAAGCCAAGGGGTCCACCGCAGGGTAGAAACCCTGACTGGCCCGCTTGCGCGACAACACCAGGGAGGCGGATAAATGGGCAAAGGTGTGCGCCGCCGCCGGATCGGTGAAATCGTCGGCAGGCACGTAAACCGCCTGCACCGAAGTGATCGACCCGCCCGCTGCGTTGCAAATCCGCTCCTCCAGCTCTGCCAGTTCCGTGCCTAGGGTCGATTGATAACCGACACGCGACGGAATCCGGCCCATTAATCCTGACACTTCTGAACCGGCCTGGATAAACCGGAAAATATTATCGATCAACAACAATACATCACGGCGGGCGACATCGCGGAAGTACTCGGCGATGGTCAATGCGGCGTGACCCACGCGAAAACGCGCGCCCGGCGGCTCGTCCATTTGACCAAACACCAGCACGGCGTTGGATAGCACACCGGCATCGCGCATTTCCCGGTGCAACTCCTCCGCTTCGCGGCAACGCTCGCCAATGCCGCAGAATAAGCTGACGCCCTGGTAGCGTCCCACCATGTTATGGATCAGTTCGGTGATAATCACCGTCTTGCCGACGCCAGCGCCGCCGAACAGGCCAGTCTTGCCGCCGCGTTCCAGCGGGCATAGCAAATCAATGACCTTGACGCCGGTCTCGAACATTTCCAAACCGACTCGGCGGTGCGCCAGCGGGATGGGCGGCTGGTGAATCGAGCGTCGTTCCGCTCCAGCCAGCGCTGGACCCTCGTCAATGGTTTGACCGAACACATTAATCATTCGCCCCAATAATTCCGCTCCGACCGGCACGGTCAGTGGGCTGCCGCAGTCGCGCACCGGATCGCCGCGCGCCAGACCTTGCGTAGGCGTCAGGGCGATGCCGCGCACCGTGTCGGTAGCCAGATGGGCGCTGACTTCAATGATCACCAAACCCTCACGCCCGGCGCGCAGCTGCTGGCGCAGGGCCGGCAAGTGGCCGGGGAATCGCGCATCGACCACGCTGCCGCGCACCGCAGTGATCGCGCCATGCAGCTCAGACGCGCTTGGAGTCGGCGTCAAGCGCAGGGTGTTCACGGACATGCTCCAATTCAACCATCAGGCTCAAACTCTGCCTGCAAAAGCTATCGGTTAAGTCAATGGCCGTGTCCAGAACAGGGCATGCAACCGCAGCAGGATTTCGGGATCGGCGATCAACTCACGCTTCTGGGCTGGACTCAAACTGTCGATTCCTTCTTCTTCCAACTGATGAATTAATCCTTCCAGATAGTGTCGGCGGCGTTTGCCAGGCGGTTCGCGTTCCGGCAACAGCGATCGATGCAGAGTATTCACATACGGATCGATCAGCGCTTGCAGGAAGCGGCTGGCGGTTTTATCTCGCAGCGCTGGCAATACCGTTTCGCTTTCTTGCAGGTCATCCGTCAAATGGTGCAACACTGCCGGCGGATCGGTCTCTTCCGGAGTGAGAAACAGGCCCATCACGCGCGCCTGGCGACCCAGGGTCATGCTGCTGGACAACATCGATACCGGTATCGACAATACCAGTCCCAGTAGTACCGGCGTAAACCACCAGAAAAACGCCGGGACGTAAAAATAGCTTAGGGCTCCCGCCACGATACCCATCAGAGTATGGCCTCCATGGGCCAGGGCCGCTTCCACCAAGCCGGTCTGATGATCGCCGCGTTGCTGGGGCGGCCAACCCACCGCCCGCCGCATGAGAATCGCCAGCACGAACTTGGTCTGAAACAGCATTAGCACCGGCGCGGTCAACACCGAAAACACTGTTTCCAGAGCCACGCTCAGCGATGCCTTGAGTATACCGCCATAGGCGCAGCGCAGTCGCTTCTCCTTGAGCAGTAGGAGCAAGGCCAGCAGTTTCGGCAGAAACAGCATGGTCAGGGTGACCAGCAGCACCGTGGTCATCTCCACCGCGAACGATACCGGCCATACCGGCATCCAATTTTCCCCAAAGAAATACACGGGGTCCTGCTGAGTCTGAATGAACGCTTCGATGCCGGTCGCGACCAGAAACAGTAGCCACAGTGGGGAGGCGGCATAGGACATCACGCCCATCAGGAAATGCAGCCGGCTCAGGAAATTGAAACCACGGGCGAACGCTAGTCGCAAATGCTGAAGATTGCCTTGACACCAGCGCCGGTCGCGCTTGGCGTAGTCGATCAACGTTGGTGGGATTTCCTCGTAGCTGCCCTCCAGGTCATAGGCCAGCCACACTTCCCAGCCTGCCCGGCGCAATAGCGCTGCTTCCACGAAGTCATGGCTGAGAATTTCGCCGCCGAACGGTTCGCGGCCCGGTAGTTTGGGCAGGCCGCAATGGTCCAGAAAGGGCTGGATGCGAATGATCGCGTTATGGCCCCAATAGTTACTCTCACCGAGTTGCCAGTAATTCAGGCCGGCGGTGAACATGCGCCCATAAAGACTGCTGGCGAATTGTAAAATCCGGGCAAACAGCGACTCGCGATTGATCGGGACCGGCGGGGTCTGAATCAGCGCCACGCACGGATGCAATTCCATCAACCGCACCATCTCCGTCAGAGTTCGGCCCTGCATAATGCTGTCGGCGTCCAGTACGATCATATAGCGATACTGCCCGCCCCAGCGCGTACAGAAATCCTCCAGGTTGCCGCTCTTGCGGCTGGTGTTCTCCGGTCGGTTGCGATAGAAAATGCGGCCCTTGCCATCCAGCGCCTGCACCATGTCCCGCCAGCGCAGTTCTTCCTCAACCCAGACCTCTGGATCGCGGGTGTCACTGAGGATGAAGAAGTCAAAACCGTCAAGTTGACCGATGTCTTCCAGCGACTGGTGGATGGCGCGCAGCCCGGCAAATACCCGTTCCGAATCCTCGTTATAAATGGGCATCAAAATGGCGGTGCGCGGCGGCGATGCAGTGAAGTGAGAAGGGATATCCGGTGGTTGGCGGGAAATCGCCCAGCAGTCGCGCCCGAACAGAATCACCCAGAAACCCATGAAAGCGGTCCAGAAAGAGATACAGATCCAGGCAAACAGGATCGTGTACAGGAACAGCAACAGCAATTCCATCGGGCTGAAGCCGTCGGTTTGAAACACGCTGATTAACAGACCCAGCGCGATCAGCGATGTCAAAATGACCAGCAGAAAAAAAATGAACCGTCGTAGGGTATGTCCGGTTACTACGGGTCGGAGAGATTGCGCCATAACAGATTCCGTTGGGTTTTAAGTTTTAGGTTTTAAGATCGAAGGCGCAAAAAACTCAGCCATGAAAACAGTTCAATCCGTTGCGCAGGCATGGCGCTGGGACTGGACGCTGGGGTCGGTTCGGCGATGGCCAGGCGTATCTGCTCCAACGCTGGCCCCGCCGCACCCGGCGGAGCAAACAGCGCCGCCGGCCAATCCGGCGCCGCTCCACTCAACAACGCCGCCCGCGCCGCCGTGAGCATCCGCGAGGGGCGGGGGAGTTCGAGCGCGTTCGCCAGCCAGTCGTCCAGCAATTCGCCGGCGGCGATAATGGCGCGCGCCAGCCTGGATTCCTCATCCCTTGCCGGTTCCACCAGGCGTCGTAGCGTTTGCTCGCTCAAGGCCAGCGCCAGATAGGGATCGCTCACGCCCAGCGCTTTCCAGTAGTCCTTCAGGCAATCCAGGCACGCTTCATCAGATATGGCCGGCGCCGCCGTCGATGGCGTCCAATACGATCGCGCCGCGCCTACTTTGCTACGGTCCACTGATAACTCCAAGTTTCGGTCAGTACGTCATTGCCGAGTTTCAGGAAACAGCGTAAATCAGCGGGCTTCTCTCCCTGTGGCAGCAGTTCAAAGGACACCCGCCAACCATCAGTATGTAGATTTTTGTGGGTCACCACATTTTCGATCTGGCCACTGGAGCCAGTGACCACCGCCTCGACCGGCGCATCATCCGCCAGCTGCGCCAGGCGCTCGCCGCCAAAATCAATCACGAAGCGACGGCGCGAGGAATCCAGGTCGCCGGCGCCGCCCGCGCCCACTCGACTGTCCAGGGTGCGCCCGCCCGGCGACAAACTGGGTATCTCCAGGAAGAAGTACAGCCGGTAGTTGTATTCGAGTTGCTGACCTGGCTGGACCGGTTTTTCCGGAACCCAGAATGCGGCGATGTTATCGTAGCGCTCGGCGTCGCTGGGAATTTCGATCAGCTGCACCGACCCTTTGCCCCATTCGCCCTGTGGCTCAACCCAAACGCTGGGACGAATGTGGTAATGCGCCTCCAGGTCCTGATAATCGTCAAAGTCCCGGTCGCGTTGCAGCAAACCGAAACCGCGCGGATTTTGATCCTGAAAGGCGCTGATCCGCAGTCGGGTCGGGTTATTCAAAGGCCGCCAGATCCATTCCCCGTTGCCATTGACCATCAGCAGGCCGTCCGAGTCATGCACCTGGGGACGGAAATCGTCGAAGAATCGTTCGTTCAATGCGCCGTGAAAGAACATGCTGGTCAGCGGCGCAATCCCGAATTTCTGGACCTCTTCCCGAACAAACAGATTGGCTCTCACTTCAATCTGCGTGTTGACGCCCGGTTTGATGACAAACCGGTAAGCGCCAGTCACGCTCTGGCTATCAAGCAGCGCGTAGACGGTCAGTTCGGTAGCGTCCTTGCCGGGTTTTTCCAGCCAGAATTCACGGAAAAAGGGAAATTCTTCGAGCTTCGGCAGACCGGTGTCAATCGCCAGGCCACGCACGGAAATGCCATAGTTCTGATTCTGGCCGACGGCGCGGAAATAGCTTGCGCCCTGAAACACCGCAACCTCATCGTAGCGACCATCGATGTGAAGGGGATAAAGCACCTTAAAACCCGAGAACCCCAAATCCTTGGGCAGGTTGTCAGGCACCTGATTCTTGCCAAAATCGAATAGATCATTGGCGTATTCAATCGGCCGACTTTCGCCTTCCTCAACGACATTAACAATGACGGGCTGTTTGAACAAAAATCCTAGTGGAACGAACTGAACCTCGAAAGGCAGGGCTTCGTTGCGCCATAGACTTTTATCCGCGCGAAATCGGATATCCCGATATTGATCGTAATCCAGCACCTGGAAAAATTCGGGCAAGTTATTACCTGGCACCTTGAAGGGTTGCGTAGCCAACACCTCGGCGCGACGACGCACATCGGCGAAATTGAATCGCTTGGGCGGAGGCGTGGCGGCTGGGGTCGCCTCCGGCACATTCGGCGCGCTCCAACTGGCTACTGGACTCGCACAAACACTCACCAACACAACAACACTCAGCAACATTTGCAGTTTCACAACGTCACGGCTCCGTCGGCGTTTGGACTCAGTGGAATTCAAATGATCAGTTTAGGGTAAGGAATAAAAACGGTATTGTATTGCGGTCTAAGCGTCGCGACTATCTTGCTTTAGAAGTCAGTGTTCACCCGCTTTCTAGCAGGGAAGGACTGAGGAAGGGGCGCAGACGGTTGCTCATGAAGTATCCTGTTTATTTTATTTAATAAATTGAATATATTATGACTAACCCTCCAAAAAAACGCCTGTCGGCGGACGCGCCGCGCCACGTCAAGGCCAGTCCCGTTGAATTGACGATCGAAACCCCCGGCGAAGAGGCTTTTGTCGCTATCATCAGCGCCTGTTTGAGCCATGCTGAGGCCAATCGTGCGGCAGTGCTGGATGGCCAAACTGAAGGGGTCCATCAAATGCGGGTGGCTTTCCGACGGCTGCGCTCCAGCCTTAAAACCTTCCGTCCCTTAATCCCGCGCGAGGGCAGCGCCGCGCTGGTCGAGGATATTCGCTGGTTAAATAAGCACCTGGGATCTGCTCGGGACTGGGATGTATTCCTGGAAGAAGGCATGGCGCCGGTTTTTGCCCATTTTCCACGCAAACGCGGCCTGCTCCTGTTTCGCGCCAAGGCGGCGACAATCCGTCAACATCACTATCAAACGCTACATGAGGCGCTGAAACAGCCGCGCTATCCGTTGTTGCGGCAACGCTTCGCCGAGTGGCTGGATCACCGCGCCTGGCGGGAAAGCTTGAGCGATGAACAGCGTGAGCAGCTGACGGAGCCGATTCTACGATTTTCCACATCCTTGCTCGAAAAAAATCACCGTAAAGTGGTGAGTCGTGGCGAAGCATTCGCGGAGTTGTCGGCCACAGAACGGCACGCCTTGCGCATCCGCATCAAGGAATTACGCTATGCCCTGGATTTTTTCGCCAGTCTGTACCCTGCCCCTGCGGTCAAGGCGTATCTGAGCGCCATGTCCCGCTTGCAGGACTGCTTGGGGATTATGAATGACATTAGCGTGGCACGCCGTTTACTGGATGAAGCGAAGCTGAACGCTATTTCTGCGGCTCGGCAAGTCATCGAAGGCTGGTATGGCTGCCGGCTGGACCAGCATGAACGTCAGTTCAAGGAAATTTGGGAACAATACCGGCAATGTGAGCGTCCCTGGAAGGATTGAGGAGGCGCTCCGATCAGAAGACTATAATTAAGGAGAGAAAACCTGTTTCGTTTCATCTGATTCCGGAGCGCCGCATCATGTCCAAACCGACCCTCACCCAGCAACTGACCGAACTGATTATGGCCAAGCCTGTCGCGGCGACCGATCTGCAACAGGCCGCCTTGCTGACGCTGGATGCCATGGCTAATGCCATGGCGGGGCGGATCAGCGAACCTGGCTCGATTCTGCTACGTTGGGCAGGCGCGACCGAGGCAACTGACGCTGAACGTAACGCCTTTCTGCTTGGATCGCTGACTCATATTCTGGAAACCGACGATTTGCATCGCGCCTCGGTCGTGCATCCCGGTTGCGTCGTCGTACCAGCAGCCTGGGCGGTGGCTGGCCGGGAGGGCATTCGCGGCCACGCCATGCTCAAGGCGGTGTTGTGGGGGTTCGAGGCCACGACTCGGGTGGGGATGGCGGTCGGTCCTTCCCATTACCGCATCTGGCATAACACCGGCACTTGTGGACCCTATGGCTCGGCGATGGCGACGTCAGCGTTGTTGCGCCTTGACCCCTCAACGACGGTTCACGCCCTGGGCAATGCCGGTGCCCAGTCCGCCGGCCTCTGGCAGTTTTTGGAGGCCGGCGCCATGACCAAGCATCTACATGCCGGATGCGCGGCCGAAGCCGGGGTGTTAGCGGCGGATCTGGCGCGCTTTGGCTTTACTGGACCGCCGAATATCCTGGAAGGGGCCAAAGGCTGGTTTACCGCAACCTGCCCCGACGCCGACCCCGAAGCGGTGATCCGTGATCCTGATGCGCCCTGGCAGTTATTGCAAACGTCGATTAAGCCCTGGCCGTCCTGCCGGCATACTCATCCAGCGGTCGACGCCGCACGCGAACTGCGTCGCCAGGTCACTGCTGAAGCGATTGAACAGATCGAAGTGGAAACCTACGCTGCGGCTCTGGAAGTCTGCGACCGGCCCTTGCCGCAGAGTGATTATGAGGCCAAGTTTTCACTTCAGCACTGCGTTGCAGCGGCGCTGACGCGTGAGTCTATGAATTTCGATGCTTTTGCTGAACCAGCCCGGACGGGGCTGGCGGCGTTGCGGGAGCGAGTCACGCTGCGTCTGGCTGAACCTTACGCTTCAGCCTATCCCCACGCCTGGGGCAGTGCGGTAACTGTGATCACTCACGACGGAGAACGGTTGACGATGCAACGGACTCACGCCAAGGGTGATCCTGAGGCTCCGCTGTCGCCTGTAGAATTGATCGCCAAAGCGCGAATGCTAATGAGTTATGGCGGCGTGCATGAGGCAGACCGGTTGATCGACGCAATTTTGGCGCTGTCCGATGACTCTGCGTTGCCGCCCTTGCCGGAACCGCCGGTTTTTTTGGCGGTGCAGCAAAATAATGGAGGATAACTTATTGTTTGCACAACAAATGTTGTTTTTTGCCGAAAAACAACGAGAAATAGTATGTTTACTCTAAATTTTTTGTTAAAATGATCCTCGTGTAGTGGGCGCTATAGCTTCTGCTTAGTCTACTGCACATCCTCCTTTGGTGGTTTTTGGCCGGGCCTCATTGCCCGGCCCTTTTTATTTGGAGGTTTACCGCCCTTCCTGACTTTTTGAGAGAATTCTCTATGCTCCAGATTTTCAACAGCCTGACCCGTCAAAAAGAAGAATTCCGACCCATTGAACCTGGCAAGGCGCGGATGTACGTTTGTGGCATGACGGTCTATGATTATTGCCATATCGGCCATGCCCGGGTGATGGTCGTCTTTGATATTGTGTTGCGCTGGTTGCGGATCAAGGGCTATGACGTCACCTATGTGCGGAACATTACCGACATTGATGACAAAATTATCCGCCGCGCGCAGGAAAACGGTGAGGATTTCCACGCCTTAACCCATCGCTTTATCCAGGCCATGCATGAAGATCTGGACGCGCTGGGCATTCTGCCGCCAACCTGGGAGCCGCGCGCCACCGAAGCGATGGCCGACATACTCGCTATGATTCAAACCCTGGTAGATAAGGGTTTCGCTTACGTCGGCAGCAGCGGCGATGTGTACTATGACGTAAGCCGCTTTGAGCGTTATGGACAACTCGCCAATAAGAAACTGGAGGATCTGCGGGCCGGCGCGCGGATTGATGTCGAAGAAGCCAAGGACGACCCGCTGGACTTCGTGCTGTGGAAAGCGGCTAAACCGGGTGAACCAAGCTGGCCATCGCCGTGGGGACCGGGCCGGCCCGGCTGGCATATCGAATGCTCCGCTATGTCCACACATTGCCTGGGCGAGCATTTCGACATTCATGGCGGCGGCATGGATCTAAAATTCCCGCACCATGAGAATGAAATCGCCCAATCCGAGGCCGCCAGCGGCCAGCCTTATGTGAATATCTGGATGCACAATGGCTTCGTTCAAATCAACGAAGAGAAAATGTCCAAATCATTAGGCAATTTTTTCACGGTGCGAGATGTCTTGCAACGCTATCAACCGGAAGTGGTGCGGCTGTTTATCCTGTCCAGTCATTATCGAGGGCCACTCAATTACACTGATGAAAATCTGGATCATGCCAAAGCGTCGCTGGATCGGCTCTATACTGCGCTCTACGGCCTCCCGGTGATGGATGCACCGCTCGAAGAAAACTGGCGGATGCGTTTTACTCAGGCCATGGATGATGATTTCAACACCCCCGAAGCGCTGGCGGTGTTGTTTGATCTGGCGCGCGAAATCAATCGCCTGCGCGCTAACGATGAAACAATAGCGACCCGGTTGAGTGCGACTCTCAAACAGTTGGGAGCGTTTTTAGGATTGCTTCAGGAAGACCCGGAAAAGTATCGTAAAGGTTTGTTGCCTGTTAGAGGGAGCATACAAGCGACTGGACAAGGTGATTCAGTGGCCATTGTCGCAGTCTCGACCCTGCTCGACAGTAGGATCGATGAATTGATCGCTGAACGTACCGCCGCCCGTCAGGCAAAGAACTGGGCCGAGGCCGATCGCATTCGCAGAGCATTACAAGAGGTGGGAATTGTTCTCGAAGACACGCCAAAAGGCACAATTTGGCGTCGGGAATAAAAACCGGCTTGACGATAGCCCGGTTTCACCAATAAAATTCTATATTCCTGCATGGAGGCGCGAGATCGTCAGCATCCACTGAGCAAATACGGGGTATAGCGCAGCCTGGTAGCGCACCTGCTTTGGGAGCAGGGGGTCGTGGGTTCAAATCCCCCTACCCCGACCATCACGCGGGTTGGTTGACGGCGTAAAACGATGCGCCCGTAGCTCATGCGGATAGAGCATCAGCCTTCTAAGCTGAGGGTAGCAGGTTCGAATCCTGCCGGGCGCGCCAATCCCCGGTCAGGTCAATGATCAGATTAATGGTGGGCGTAGCTCAGTTGGTAGAGCCCCGGATTGTGGATCCGGTCGTCGTGGGTTCGAATCCCATCGTCCACCCCATAATGAGGCTTTTTCGGAACAACCCTTGGTTCCATGCACAACCGGCTTTGGGCCGTTAGCTCAATTGGTAGAGCAGTTGACTCTTAATCAATTGGTTGTAGGTTCGAGTCCTACACGGCCCACCACCTTTAAACATCCCAAGCGCACTCCTTCCTCGGTTGCCGACCGCTCTGACTCCTGCTGCAAGCCAGTTCCTGTGCCGGAAGCAGCGCTGTTTGTGTATTGTATAATTGTATACAGGTGTTTTACTGTACTGGCCATTTCCTACGCAAGGATTTTATGGCTTGTCGTGGCGGATTATATTCCCACTGCGAAAGTGGCGGAACTGGTAGACGCGCTGGATTTAGGTTCCAGTGGGGTAACCCGTGGGGGTTCGAGTCCCCCCTTTCGCACCATGCACACCACACATCCAGGATACGATGGACCTGTTCATGGCGCCTAGATGCGTATCTGCATGGATGGATTCGCCTAATATCATTCTAATAACCGGTTTTTGAGGTGTATCGATGCAGGTTTCAGTTGAAGCGCTGAGCGATCTGGAGCGCCGGGTCACCGTGCAGGTGCCTGCCGAACAGGTGACCCGGGAAATCCAGAGCCGGCTGCAAGCACTGTCCAAGCAGGTTAAAATGCCGGGCTTCCGTCCGGGCAAGGTGCCGCTCAAAATAGTGAAGCGATTGCATGGAGGCAAAGTACAGGCTGAGGTCGCTGGCGAGCTGATGGAGCAAAGCCTGCGCGATGCGCTGATGCAGGAAAAACTCAATCCGCTCAGCCTACCCAGGATCGAACCCAAGCCTCTCGAGGAAGGACAGGACTTCGAATACTCGGTCACCTTCGAGGTCATGCCCGCCTTTCAAACGACCGGTTTCGAGACGATTCAGATCGAACGGCCCGTGGCGGAAGTCACCGAACAGGATATCGACGAAATGGTCGAAAACCTGCGCTGGCAGCAGGCAAGCTGGAACCCGGTGGAACATCCGGCGGAATGGAACAACCGGTTGCAACTCGATTTCGACGGCGCTATCGATGACCGATCTTTCCCTGGCCACCAGGCGAAAAACGCTTCCCTGATTCTTGGCAGAAAGATGACGCTCCCGGAGTTGGAGCAAAAACTGATCGGTCTGAGTTCCGGTGCCGAAACGGAATTCGATGTAACCTTCCCGCAGGACTACTCCGCTAGAGCCGTCGCGGGTCAAACGGTCCACCTGCAGGTCAAAATCCATCTCGTCGAGGAAGCCACACTGCCCGACGTTGACGACGCCTTTGCTGAGCGATTCGACATCCAAGAAGGCGGCATGGCCCGATTGCGTCAATCGCTGCGCGATAACATGGAGCGCGAGCTACGCGAGGGCATCAAGACCTCAATCAAACATCAAGTGTTTGAGGGCCTGCTGCAAGCCAACCCAATCGCGCTGCCGCAAGCGCTGATTGACCAGGAAGTCGACCAAATGGCGACCCAAATGGGATTCTCTGTCAACACCGAGAACAAAGAAGCCCTGCAACCGGTCAAGAACCACTTGTTTGGCGCCCAGGCCCGCCGTCGACTCATGATAGGGCTTCTGCTTACCGATCTGGCGACCCGCAATCATATCCAGCTTGACGAACAACGAGTGCGCGCCTTTCTGAAGTCGCTGGCGGCGGCCTACGAAGAGCCGGAGAAGTGGATGAGCGCGTGCGAGCAAAATCCAAAGACCATGGACAATGTGCGAGGTCTGGTGTTCGAAGATCAAGTCATCGACTGGGTGCTGGCGCGCGCGCAGATCACCGAAAAACCCAGCACCTTTGCTGAGGTGACAGCTCCCCTGCAACACCCTGCGATCCTGGCAAATCAGCAATCCGCCGACGCAGAGATGCTCTCTTCTCTTGAGCAACCGGCCATTTCAACCGGTCAGGAGCTTTCTTCATGAATGAAAGCGCGTCTTTACCCGTCACCCGGGCGCTCAATCTGGTTCCGATTGTCGTCGAACAAACCGCGCGCGGCGAGCGCGCCTATGACATCTACTCCCGCTTGCTCAAAGAGCGCGTGGTATTCCTGGTGGGACCGGTTGAGGATTACGCTGCTAATCTGGTGGTTGCGCAGTTGCTGTTCCTGGAGGCTGAAAATCCGGACAAGGACATCCATCTCTATATCAATTCGCCGGGTGGATCGGTCAGCGCCGGTTTGGCCATCTATGACACCATGCAATTCATCAAGCCGGACATTAGCACCATGTGTGTGGGTCAGGCTGCCAGCATGGGCGCCTTGCTGTTGACGGGCGGGACCAAAGGTAAACGATTTTGCCTGCCGCATTCGCGCGTCATGATTCACCAACCCCTGGGCGGTTTCCAGGGCCAGGCCAGCGATATCGATATTCATGCCCGGGAGATCCTGCTGGTTCGCGACCGGCTGAATCGCATCCTGGCCCGGCACACTGGTCAGCCCGTCGAGCGGATCGCGGTGGATACCGACCGCGACAACTTCATGGGCGGCGCAGAGGCTGTTGAGTACGGGCTGATTGACGCCGTGCTCAGCCAGCGCCTGCTCGCGACGACAGCGGCAAGCTGATTCCGATCTTTCAACGATACCGGTGACGCAGGCGAGGGACCGTCGCAGCCAATAACCGCGCGACGATGAGGAATGGCAAAATGAGTAGAAACCGAAGTGACCGGAGCGACGACGACAAACTGTTGTACTGTTCCTTTTGTGGTAAAAGCCAGCATGAAGTGCGTAAACTGATTGCTGGACCGAATGTTTTTATTTGCGATGAATGTGTCGAGTTGTGTAATGACATCATTCGCGAAGAAATGGAGGAGAGTGCGCCGGCTGCCGCCAGCCGGTTGCCCAAGCCGCACGACATCAAACTGGTTCTCGATGAGTATGTGATTGGCCAGGAACGCGCCAAGAAGGTGTTATCAGTCGCCGTTTACAATCACTATAAACGCCAGGAATTGCAGCGCGCCAGCCGGGGCCGACCTCCTGAGATCGAGATGACCAAAAGCAATATTCTGCTGATCGGCCCAACAGGTTCCGGCAAAACCCTGCTGGCGGAAACCCTGGCGCGTCTGCTGAACGTCCCATTTACCATCGCTGACGCGACGACCCTGACCGAGGCCGGTTATGTCGGTGAGGATGTAGAAAACATCATCCAGAAACTGCTGCAAAAGTGCGATTATGATGTCGAAAAAGCCCAGACTGGTATCGTCTATATCGATGAAATTGATAAGATTTCTCGTAAATCGGACAATCCGTCCATTACCCGCGATGTTTCCGGTGAAGGCGTACAACAGGCCCTGCTGAAACTGATCGAAGGAACGCTAGCCTCGGTACCGCCACAGGGTGGGCGCAAACATCCGCAGCAAGAATTTCTGCAAGTCGACACCAGTAATATTCTGTTTATCTGCGGCGGCGCGTTCGCGGGACTGGACAAGGTAATCCGCAGCCGTTCCGAGCAGGGTGGCATCGGCTTCTCCGCCGAAGTCAAGAGCAAGGACGGCGGCAAGACGGTCGGTGAAGTGTTGATGGAGGTGGAGCCGGAGGACTTGATCAAGTACGGCCTGATCCCGGAATTTGTTGGTCGGTTGCCGGTCGTCGCGACCCTGACCGAGTTGGATGAGCATGCCCTAGTGCGCATTCTGACTGAACCCAAGAACGCCATTGCCAAGCAGTTTAGAAAGCTGTTTGAAATGGAAGGCAGCGAACTCGAGCTACGCGATGACGCGCTCAAGGCCGTAGCGCGCCGCGCGATGGAACGCAAGACCGGGGCGCGGGGTCTGAGAACCATTCTCGAACACATTTTGCTGGACACTATGTACGATTTGCCCAGTATGCAAAGTGTGCATAAAGTGGTCATCGATGATTCCGTGGTGGACGGTCGCGCCAAACCCTATTTCATCTACGAGAATGTTGAGCGGCGCGCCGCCGGTCAAGACTGATATCGTTTACCGACCGCTCGCCAGCGTGAGCGGCGGATTGCCCACGACCGAATTGCCCACGACCGAGATGGCCGCGCCGGTCGGCGATCTGGTTAACCGCACCAGGAACTGCCTGTCATGAAGCAGAATACCCAATTCGACCCTTTGCCTGGTCCCGCGCTGATGCCCGTTCTGCCTCTCCGCGACGTGGTCATCTATCCGCACATGGTCATCCCGCTGTTTGTCGGCCGTGAAAAATCCATTCACGCCCTCGACCTGGCTATGCGAAGCAATAAACGCATTGTCCTGGTCGCCCAGCGCGGCGCGGAAGTCGACGATCCGGGCATCGATGATTTGTATGACATCGGCACCTTGTCCAATGTCCTGCAGCTGCTGCGCCTGCCAGACGGCACGGTCAAAGTGCTGGTGGAGGGCAGCCAGCGCGCCTGCATTCACCACTATACCGAAACCCAAGCGTGTTTTATTGCCAGCGTGTCGATGCTGGAGGCAATCCCCGAGGAAGGCGAAACTCAGGAAGCACAAGCGTTGGTGCGTTCGCTACTCGGCACTTTCGATCAGTATGTCAAGCTGAACAAGAAAATTCCCGGCGAAGTGCTGACCTCGATCTCCGGCATCGAGGATCCATGCCGACTGGCGGATACCATTGCCGCGCACATGACCCTGAAACTGGATGAGAAACAGAAAATTCTGGAAATCCCGGAGTTGAGCGAACGGCTTGAATACCTCCTGGCGCTGGTCGAGGGCGAGATCGACATCCTGCAAGTCGAAAAGCGCATTCGCTCGCGGGTCAAGCAACAGATGGAAAAAACCCAGCGCGAGTACTATCTGAATGAACAGATGAAAGCGATCCAGAAGGAACTCGGCGATCTGGAAGACGTGCCCAACGAGATCGAGGATCTGGCGCAACGGATTGAAAAGGCTGGGATGCCCAAGGAAGCCAAGGCCAAGGCGCAGGCTGAACTCAACAAGCTGAAAATGATGTCGCCGATGTCTGCCGAAGCGACCGTCGTGCGTAACTATGTAGACTGGCTGGTCAGCGTCCCCTGGAAAAAGCGCACCAAAATTCACCAGGATCTGGTCGCCGCCGAGGGTATTCTGGAAACCGACCACTATGGTCTGGAAAAGGTCAAGGAGCGGATTCTCGAATATCTGGCGGTCCAGCAGCGGGCGCGTAAGCTCAAGGGTCCTATTCTCTGTCTGGTAGGGCCACCCGGAGTGGGCAAGACTTCGCTGGGACGCTCCATCGCCCGGTCCACCAACCGGAAATTTGTGCGGATGTCGCTGGGCGGCGTGCGCGACGAAGCGGAAATTCGCGGGCATCGCCGCACCTACATTGGTTCGTTGCCTGGTAAGATCATTCAGAACCTGGCCAAGGTCGAGGTGCGCAATCCGCTGTTCCTGTTCGATGAAATCGACAAGATGTCGATGGATTTTCGCGGCGACCCCTCATCCGCACTGCTGGAAGTTCTCGACCCCGAGCAAAACAATACGTTCAGCGACCATTATCTGGAAGTCGATTTCGATTTGTCGGATGTGATGTTCGTTGCGACCGCCAACTCGCTCAATATCCCGCCGCCACTGCTGGATCGCATGGAAGTAATCCGCATTCCGGGCTACACCGAGGACGAGAAACTCAATATTGCCTTACGTTATCTGGTTCCCAAGCAGATGACGAACAACGGGTTGAAGAAAGGCGAACTGGAAATTACTGGAGAAGCGGTTCTCGATATCATCCGTTTCTACACTCGCGAGGCGGGGGTGCGTAATCTGGAGCGAGAGATCGCCAAGATCTGTCGTAAAGTGGTTAAAGAAGTCACCCTGAAGCCGACTGAAAACACTATTGTCATTGCGCCGGATAATGTGGAGAAGTATCTGAGTGTGCGTCGCTTCCGTTACGGTCTGGCCGAGGAAGAGGATCAGGTTGGACAGATCACCGGACTGGCCTGGACCGAGGTGGGCGGTGAACTGCTGCGCATCGAAGCGGCGCTGGTGCCCGGCAAGGGCAAGCTGATTCATACGGGTCACCTGGGCGAGGTGATGCAGGAATCCATTCAGGCGGCAATGACGGTGGTGCGCAGCCGCGCCGAAGCGCTGGGCATCGATCCGGAGTTTCATCAGAAATTCGATGTGCATATCCATGTCCCGGAAGGGGCAACGCCCAAGGATGGCCCGAGCGCCGGCATCGGCATGTGTACGGCGCTGGTTTCGGCGCTGACCCGCATTCCCGCACGCGCCAACGTGGCCATGACCGGCGAAATCACCTTGCGCGGCGAAGTGTTGCCGATTGGCGGCTTGAAAGAGAAACTGCTGGCGGCGCATCGAGGCAGCCTCTCGATCGTGGTGATTCCCGAGGAAAATCGCAAAGATCTCTCTGAAATTCCTAAAAATATTATGGAAAAACTTGATGTGCGTCCGGTACGCTGGATCGATCAGGTATTGGAGATCGCCCTGTTAACCATACCGCAACCTCGATCCCGTGAGACGACCGAACCAGAGGAACCGGCAACGCCAGAACCCGCGGTCAAAACGGGTAACGCATTGGAGGGAGTGCGTGCTCACTGAGACACTCAGAGAATGTTTTAGCACGCTAATTGACACTGCTTTAAGCGCCCTGTTATAAGGCGCTTTCTCATTGCACTCGCCGGGCGGCAGTCTCTATATTCTGCACCATGGCGTCTTGCTGAACAATACATAACATTGCAAAGGAAAGGATATGAACAAGACTGAACTGATCGAAACGGTCGCCCAAGCTTCTGACCTGTCCAAAGCCGCGGCAGGCAAAGCGGTTGACGCGGTGCTCGATGCGGTGAGCAAAGCCCTTAAGGGGGGAGAAACCGTCGTGTTAACCGGTTTTGGCACATTTTCGATACGAGAGCGTCCGGCGCGGACGGGCCATAACCCGAAAACCGGTGAACCCATGGAAATTAAGGCCAGCAAGGCGCCGGTTTTCAAGGCTGGTAAAACGCTTAAGGATGCGGTAAAATAATTGTTCTTTTTTGGGGGTGCTTAGCTCAGTTGGGAGAGCATCGCCCTTACAAGGCGAGGGTCGGGGGTTCAAACCCCTCAGCACCCACCACAGTTTGGAATTTGGAGCGGTAGTTCAGTCGGTTAGAATATCGGCCTGTCACGCCGAGGGTCGCGGGTTCGAGTCCCGTCCGCTCCGCCACTTGTGTTTCTGTGCATGCCAAGCCCTGTTGATCAAAGCCGGATTTCCGGTTTGGAGCGGTAGTTCAGTCGGTTAGAATATCGGCCTGTCACGCCGAGGGTCGCGGGTTCGAGTCCCGTCCGCTCCGCCAACTTCCAGGGGCGTCATCCAGACGCCCTTTTTTATGAGCATACGCTGGGTGATTTTCGCGCAGCCGCCGTTTTGTTGCTCGATTCCCTATTTAGTGATCCGCTCTGAAACCGAGTGCCTCTATGTTATTACAGAAAATCCGTGATCATGCTCAAGGCTGGTTCGCCTATACGATAATTGGTTTATTGACCATCCCATTTGCGGTGTGGGGCATTAATTATTATTTTGAGGGAGGTGGGCCGCTGGATGCCGCCGTGGTCGGCGATAGTAAAATCTCGCTGCAGGAATACCAGCGTGCCTATCAGCAGCAACGTCAACGCTTGCAGGCCATGCTGGGTGACAATCTGGATCCGGCCTTGCTGGAAGGGCCACGCCTGAAACAGGATGTGTTGCGGCAACTGATCGATGAACGGGTCTTGAATGAACTGGCCCATGACCAGCGTTTGCGCGTCGGCGACCCGCAGTTGCGCGAGGCCCTGCTGGCTCTGCCGGTCTTTCAGCAAAGCGGCGGTTTTAATAAAGAGTTGTATGAGCGGCTATTGCGCAATCAGGGGTATACCATAGCGGCTTTCGAGGAAGGTTTGCGGCTATCACTGGCGACTGAACAGCTGCGCGATGGAATCGTCGCTTCGGCCCTGGCAACATCGGCCGAACTCGACAACATCATCGCCCTGCTCAAGCAGCAGCGGGAAATCGAATACCTGACGCTACCCCTGGCCCAGTATATCGCCAAGGCCACGGTAGAAGAGAACGCGATCCAGGACTACTTCCAGAAAAACCCGGATCGCTTTATTCATCCTGAACAGGTGCAAATCCAGTTTCTTGAGCTGAAACTGGCGGATCTTGCCGGGCAAACCACGGTTAGCGAAGACGAATTGAAGGCGGCCTATGAAACCCAGATAGACCGCTATGGTCGTCCCGAGGAACGCTCAGCCTCTCACATCCTGGTCAAGCTGGCGCCAGACGCAACTCCGGAACAAGTCACCCAGGCAGAGGCCCAGGCGCAACAAATTGCCGAGGAGATTCACTCTGGCGCTAAAAGCTTTGACCAGGCTTTGAAAGCTGTTAAGGCGGATGCCTCGGGCCGACTCGAAGGCGGTGAGCTGGGGTTAATCACCAAGGGCATGTTCGATAGTCCCGCGTTTGAACGCGCCTTGTACGCGCTGGAGAAAGTCGGCGATGTGAGCGAACCGGTGCGGATGCCCTCCGGATTCCATCTGATTCGGCTGGATCAGATCAAGCCGGCAGAAATCAAGCCGTTTGAAGAGGTGCGCGACAGCATTGCCCAGGAATTGCGTCAACAACAAGCTGAAAACCATTTTTACGAGATTACTCAGACGCTGGCCAATTTTGGTTACGAACACCCTGACAGTCTGGAACCCGCGGCAAAGGCGCTGGATGCGCCGATTCAGGAGAGCGCCTGGTTTGATCGTCAGGGTGGGGAAGGGATTACCAAGCAAGCAAAGGTCATTGACAGCGCTTTTAGCGAGGATGTGCTCAAGCGCGGCCTGAATAGCGAGCCTCTGGAACTGGAGCCAGGTCATGTAGTGCTGCTGCGGGTGAAGGAGCATAAGGAAGCGACGCCGCGCACCCTGGAGGAATCCCGCGACGAGATTGTCAAAACCTTGCGTGAGCAACAGGGTCGCGAAGCGTTGGCGAAGGATATCGAAGCCCTGAAGGTCCGGGCGGTCGAGGGCGAGCGTTTACAGACCCTGGCCCAGGAATTTGGCGGCGAGTTCAAAGACATCGGACTTGTCAACCGGGATGCGCCGTCGGTGGACAACGCCGTGCTGACCGCTGCCTTTCGTCTGCCACAACCGGAAGCCGGTCAGGTGGCGCTGGGTTCGGCGGCCCTGGCCAACGGCGATCAGTCCGTGCTGGAGGTATCACAGGTCAAGCCGGGCCAACTGGATGCAGTGTCCGAGGACGAGCGCAAGGCACTGGCTCGGCAGTTGGCCCAGCAAGCCGGCGCCGGTCAGTTCGACGGATTGCTGGACAGCGTCCGGGGTAAAACCAAGATCGTGGCGTATAGCGATCGGCTGTAACTAAACAGGCCAGAGGCCCATTCTGCTTCTGGGGTTTTCATCGAACTTTTTCTCCCTGGCGAATAAAAGCCAAAACTTTTGCGATGCGGTCATGCCCGGAATCGCCGGTCATCGTCTATCGTTGTCAAGCAATTGCCGGATCTGCTCCAGGGTAAAACCATGTTGGCGCAAAACGCGGGTTTGCTGCATGCGCCCGGCGGCGTCAACCGGGATTAGGGACTTGAAGCGCTTGCGATGAAATTCCCGTAGCTTAGGCAACCAATCGTTTTCCAGTTCCGCCAGTGTTTGGCTAACCTGTTCTTGCGGGATGCCGCGTTCGCGCAATTCCTGGGCGATGCGCAGGGGTCCATAGCCCTTGTCGGCCCGGCTACAGGCATACAGCTCGGCGTAACGGCCTTCGTCCAGGAGACGTTCCTCGGTGAGTTGATCGAGCACAGGGTCGATGTTCTCGACGGGAAAGCCGCGCTGCGCAAGTTTTTGTCGCAACTCCAACCGGGAGTGTTCGCGCCGGGCCAGTAACTCCAAGGCCTTGGCGCGAATGACCGGCGGCTCCACCGCCTCCCGGTTAGCGGCTGCGCGGGTTTTAGAGGTCCGCGTCCAACTCATCGGCGGAATCGGGCAGGTCGTCCTCGTTCTCTTCGCTTTGTTCAGAGGTAACCGGCACCGCATCAGGACGGATCAAAAAGTGGGCGCGTATTTTTTCTTCCAGTTCGCGGGCCAGTTCCGGATTTTCGCGGAGATAGGCGCGGACATTTTCCTTGCCCTGACCGATGCGCGTGCCCTGGCAACTGTACCAGGCGCCGGATTTGTCGATCAGCCCGATTTTGACGCCCAAATCGATAATCTCGCCCAACCGGGAAGCGCCTTCGCCGTACAGGATTTCAAACTCGGCCTGCTTGAAAGGCGGCGCCAGCTTATTCTTGACGACCTTGACTCGGGTTTCGTTGCCGATGACCTCGTCACCCTTCTTAATCGAACCGATGCGGCGAATGTCCAGGCGCACCGAAGCATAGAATTTGAGCGCGTTGCCGCCGGTTGTGGTTTCGGGGGAGTTGTGGACAACGACATGATCGACCAGATAAGTATGGCGTCCCTTGACGCCCAAATCGAAACGGATGCGATGGCGTGGCAAGGCCGGACGAATTTCTTTACGAGTGACCTGCATGGGCGCCGCGCGTAATTCAGTACGCGCAGCAAGACAGTGACCATTGGAATGAGCATCAACGCTGTCCGGCGACCAGCAAAATTGTCCTCGGAAACTTGGATGTAGTTTGTAATCCAGGGAAGGATGCAAATGGGGAGCAATTTTCTCATGAAGTGCGCGCGCCCTTTCTCCGCTGAAAAGCAATGAACGCTCACGCACAGTAGGATGTCCCATACCCAATTCGCCCAACCGGGCTGCGAGTCGTTCCTTATCTGCCATGGAGAGACTGACACAGCCAATTTCCGCCTTGCCATGTCCCCAGTGCTCGTAACTACCGGAAAAAGTACCGTCATCACCATACCAAACCGCTACTGCGCGGGCATCCAGGGCTGCCAGCATCGCTTCGCTAATCTGGCGACCTTCAGCGCCATAGGCTTGCGTGTGCAATTCAGCAAGCTGGCGCATCGGAATCGTATCGAAACCGAAGCCCTTGCCGATTTTACCGATCTTGTTGGCGAAAGGAGCCAGCATTTCCCACTTCCATTGGCAATAGGCCTGTTGCTTTTCGCCATGTCCTACTCGGAAAGACACATTTTGCTCCGATGCATAACGCAGAGATCCATCCCCTAACAGACTACCCAAAATTAACTGGCGCTGATCTTCACTCAAATCGTAATACCTAGCGGCAACTAATACGTCGTCGCCAATTTGCAATTGGCCTGCCCGTCGCTCGCCATTAGGAGTAAAAATCAGGTGATTAGCCGTACAGGTGAACTTACGACGTCCCGAACCACCGCCCGCTGCCGCCTCAAAATAAAGCCACTCATCGGTTGCGCCATTGCGGAACCATTTGACAACCGGTCGAGGTTCGATACGACCCGTCTCAGGATCCATGGACAACACTTCAACGGGTCGTTTTTGATTGACGATTTTGCCAATTTTTTCTGTGGAACCGTCAGCTAGAACTACACGTGCTCCATAATCAAAGCACCCAAACATGACGCCTATTTTCATCCTGATTTGATTGATAAAAATCACCAGGGTATTAGAGCGTTTGATGTTAGCGGTGAGTTTACGCAGGGCTTGGCTCATCAACCGGGCATGCAGGCCGACGTGGGAGTCGCCCATATCGCCTTCGATTTCCGCCTTGGGAGTCAGCGCCGCCACTGAGTCGATGACCACGATTTCCACGGCCCCGGAACGCACCAGCATGTCAGCGATTTCCAGCGCTTGTTCGCCTGTATCCGGTTGCGAAATCAGTAAATCATCGACATTCACGCCCAGCTTAGCGGCGTACACCGGGTCCAACGCATGTTCGGCATCGACGAACGCGGCGCATCCCCCGGTCCGTTGGATTTCGGCCACGACCTGTAAAGCCAGAGTCGTCTTACCGGAGGATTCCGGACCGTAAATTTCCGTCACCCGTCCGCGCGGCAGTCCCCCAATGCCCAGAGCGATGTCCAGCCCCAGCGAACCCGTGGAGACAGTCGCTACGTTGCGCACCGCCGCGCTGGTGTCGCCCAAGCGCATGACCGCGCCCTTGCCGAACTGGCGTTCAATCTGCGTCAGTGCGCCCGCCAGCGCCTTTTTTTTGTTGTCATCCATCCCGTATCTCCCCCTTCAGTCAAATAAGAATGTAACGATTATCCCATAGATAAACGGTTTGAACCTAATCCCACGGGCCAGCAGCGCAACACTTCATAACAGGAACCCTCCGGCGAAGGCAGCGATTCAACCAGACTGACCTCGCTGACTCGCCAGCGCACCGGCATTGCCAGCAGTTCGGCGGGAATCCGTCCGGTAAATCTGCGAGCCAGGGTAATATGTGCCTGAAACGCCCGCCGTTCCGAGACAAAGCCACAGTCGCGCAAGCGTCGATGCAGTTCTGCGACCAGTTCGTACAGTTCCGGCGGGGTACAACTGGACCCCAGCCACAGGAGGCGGGGTTGCGGCCAGTAGCCGTAGCAGTCCAGCGTCAGTTCCAGGGTCGGCATCGTTAGATTCTCTAGCGCAGTTTCGTAGCCCGCTAACTGTTCCGGCGTGGTCGCGCCGAGAAACACCAGGGTCAAATGCAAATTCGCGTCGCGCACCCGCCGCCGACCTGCCGCTTGTTTCGCCAGTTCAGCCATCTGTTGACGTTCAGTCTCACCTGGCCAAAGCGCTAGAAACAATCGGCGTTGGTCCTTGGCATTGTTGGTCGAACCCATCGAGACTTAACCTCACGGTTGCAGGAGCGATCTTTGTTAAAAACCCGTGGCGTCCTCGACATAGCTGAAGACCTCAATTCCCAATTTTTCCGCAACCGGGCGCGCAGTCGGATGCACCATCGGTGAAATGACCAGTTTGCGCTGGATCGGGCGCTGATGACGTCGTTCGTAATACTGGGCCTTGCGGTCAAAGATATACATGTCGCCTTTGGACATGGAGGATTTGAGTTCACAAAGAATAGTCTCGCCATTTTTGATGATGATGTCGATCTCCACTTGATCAGGCCGGCCAAACACCAGCCCCTCATCGTCGAACTCGTTAATATTCAATACCTCAACGCCAAAGCTTTTTTCCAGAATGCCTTTGAGCGCATTGCGGAAGCTGTGTTCGGAGGCGAGGCCCCAGCGGGAGCCGAGCGCGCTAATCCCTTGCTCTTGCCGGGAACGGGACAAAGCGATCTCATCGAGCAATTTTTGATTGGTGCGGTTTTGCTCATCCCATTTGCGGTTTTGCTCATCCCATTTGCGGTTTTGCTCATCCCATTTGCGGTTTTGCTCATCCCATTTGCGCCTTTGCTCGGTGACATGGGCATCGAAGCGCGCACCCCATTCATTGAACTCGCGTGTGTGCTCATCCCATTTGCGATTTTGCTCGTCCCATTTGCGCCTTTGCTCGGCGCGGTCGGCGGCGAACTCCTGCAACATGCGCTCGAAGCGGGCGTCGAAAGATTCCGGCGTTATAGCCGTCTGGCGGATCAGTTGCTCCAACCATTGCTTGAAACTCTGGTCCTGCTTGAGCAATTCCGGTAATTCCGTCTGGAGGCGGGCTTTCAGCTCTTCTACGGTCATGGGTAGGTTCCTTGCGATTGATCACATCGGGTTAGGACATTCGGAAATCGAGGCCATTCTGTTTGATCTATGACGCCTTTCAACCCACTTCAAACCGGATGATATTGCGGCTGGCCCGGCTGAACTCGACGCCGATCAGGTGAATCGGTTGGCCCAGCGACCGGTATTTATCGGCGTAACCTTTATCCTTGATCTGTTGGAGCGCATGTCCCTCCGCGCTCAGTTCCACGACTTTGAACTCGAACAGATAGATGTGTTTCTGGAACAGGACGGTCATGTCAATGCGGCCCTGATTCGTGGCGTCTTCTAGGATAATGTCCAGCCCCAGGGCGGCAAAGTAGCTGTAGAACACGCTGGCGTAGTAGCCTTCATAGCGGCTGATCGGGTTGTTGTCATACCACTGATGCGGGATGCTGGCGAAAAAGGACTGGAACAGGTCTTTCATCCCAGTTAGATCGTGGGCCAATAGCAGGTCCAACAGGCGCAAGCGCTGGTTCATGCTGCGACTGGGATCGCCGCCGGTATAGACGCCGAGCAGACTGATGTTAAGACTGGATTCGACTTCGTGGTTGGGATAGCCCAGGGTGTAAATCCAGTGTCCCCGGATCGGCTCGTCCGCGTGCAGGATGGTCAGATAACCGGTTTGAAAGAGCAGGGCTTCGGTGGCGATGTGATCGACATCGAAGGTCGACAGCAATTCCGGGCCGGTGCGCAGCCGGGCCAGGTTCGGAGTGAAAAAGCCGCGTTCCGCCAGGAGGTTGACCAGAAAAGTCGGAGTGCCGGTCTCGAACCACCAGGGCCGAAATTCGCGCTCGGCGAATAACAGCAGTACGTCGAAGGGGTTATAGACGGCCTCGCCAAGCCAGCGGTAACCGTTGTACCAGTGCCGGATCGCATCCCGATCTAAGCCCGCCAGTTCCGGGGCGAACACGGTATCGATGTCGGTTTCCGTGTAGCCACAAATTGCTGAGTAGGGGCGCGACAGGGTGAGGTCCATCAAATTATTCAGCCCGGAAAACAGGCTGACTTTGCTGAATTTGGAGACGCCGGTGAGAAGCACCAGGCGTAAATACGGGTCAGCGTCTTTGAGGACCGAGTACAGATTCTTCAACCCCTCGCGCATCGTCAAGGCGGTTTCGCGGTCGGTTAGGTTGTCCAGAATTGGCTTGTCATATTCGTCAATCAGTACGACGACGCGCTGACCGGTTTGTTCATAGACACCCTGGATGAGCTGGCTGAAACGACCCGATAGGCTAAGGTGGGTACAGTTCAAATGCAGACGGCGCTGTTCGTCCTCCAGGATTTCACCGATCTTTTCGTCCAGTGCAGCACGGCTGTGCAGAACCCCGCTGCCGAAGCTGATCCGAATCACTGGATAATGCACGGACCAGTCCCAGCGGTCGTGAATCCACAACCCGCGAAACAGCGGTTCATTCCCCTCGAACAGTTCTTTGAGGGTGTCGAGAAACAGGCTCTTGCCGAAGCGGCGCGGGCGCGAGAGGAAGTAGTAACCGTCTTCCTGACCCAGTTGCCAAGCGAATGGCGTCTTGTCAACGTAGTAGTAATCCTCCGACCGGATTTTGGCGAAGGTCTGTATGCCAATGGGCAATTTGCGGCGGGCACTGGGCATGAGCAGCCCTCCAGAGTGTGGGAATAATTGATATTTTAATACCAATTTTCGTTATGTTAGCGAATATAGCTGATAGGGTCAGCGCAGAAGCCCCCCCTTTGAAAAAGGGGGGTTGGGGGGGATTTTGACGAGCGGCTTCCATCCACGGCGTTCAAATCCCCCCTCACCTCCCTTTGCTAAAGGGGGGAACCTATGATTCAAAACTTATCGAGAAACGGTATAATTCTACTTTGTCAGATTCATCTATTTGATTATTATTAATAAATGAGGATAATGAAATCCTGATCAAAAAACAAGCTGGGTGAGATAGTCCATGACACACGCACACGCGGAAGCCGTAAAAAAACTTGACTGGCGCTGCCGAAGTCGGATTGCTAGCCGGAATCGGTCAGCGATTCATGGACTTTTGTGGGCGCTTTGCAGGCCACTTCCGCCAAGGGACGCGAACGGTCGAGACGACGGCGCAACAGTATGTCCGTGGCTTGATCCAGGCGGACACCAAGAACATGGAACGCATGGAAGAGGTGGTTCCAGAGGCGGATCATCAAGCCTTGCAGCACATGGTGAGTGAATCCGCCTGGTCCGAACGCGCGGTACTCGATCAGGTGGCCCAAGAGGCTCATCGGTTGTTGGGCGGGCATGAGGACAGTGCCCTGCTCATTGATGACAGTGGTGTGCCGAAGAAAGGCCGGCAATCCGTGGGGGTCAGCCGCCAATGGTGCGGTCAGTTGGGCAAAGTCGAAAATTGCCAAGTGGGTGTGTTTGCGGCGCTGAGCCGGGGTTCTGAGGCGACGTTAATTGACGAACGGTTGTTTTTGCCCGAGGCGTGGACCGCCGACGAAGCCCGTTGCCAGGCCGCGGGCATTCCGAAGGCCCAGCGGGGGTTTCAACGCAAAACCGACTTGGCGTTGGCGATGGTCACCCACGCCCGACAGCAGGGCATCGGCTTTGCCTGGGTCGGCTTTGATGGGTTCTATGGCAGCGATCCCGCGTTCTTACGCGCGCTGGAGGCACAAGGGGAAATCTTCGTCGCGGATATTCACAAGGACCAGCGCATTTATCTGGCTGATCCGCAACCCATCGTCCCTCCGGCGAAGACCTCTCATGGTCATCCCCCGACGGTGCTTCACGCCCAAACCCCCGCCCTGCGGGTCGACCACTGGATCCAACAAAAACCGGCAACCGCCTGGCAACCGGTCACCTTACGGGACAGTACCAAAGGTCCGTTGCGGGTGGAGATTTTACACCAACGCGTGTGGGTGTGGGATGGCCAGGAAACCCGCGCGCGGCACTGGCACTTGATCGTGCGCCGGGAGGTCGAGACGCCGACCGAGATCAAATACAGCTTGAGCAATGCCCCAGCCGACACGCGGATGTCCCGACTGGCGTTCATGCAGGGCCAGCGCTATTGGGTTGAACGCGCTTTGCAACAAGGTAAACAAGATGTCGGACTGGGTGATTATCAAGTTCGGGGATGGCGGGGCTGGCATCACCACATGACGTTGGTCATGATGGCCATGCTCTTTCTGCTCGAAGAACGTCTGCTTCATCAGCAGACGCGACCGTTACTGAGTGGCCGAGATATTCGTGCATTGTTGAATCAATTCTTGCCTCGGCGCGACACGACCTTGGAGGAAGTGCTTCGCCAGATGCAAGTCCGCCACCGAAAACGTCAAGCTACTATCGATTCTGCCTATCGTAAACAACAACTTAATGAATAGTAACATGTGTTCTGACAAAGTAGAAATAACATGGGCCGGTGGTGAGGTTGGCGGGAAGCGCCGCTCTGTGTTGTGAAACGATCTTCCAGTTAGTACAAAAACTGTCCATTCATTGATCAACCGTTTTGTTATTTTGATAGAGACCCTTGTCTCCCTGGAAAATCCGGCAAAAGAAGCCTGCTTTATCAAACTCATAAAGAAAAATACCGGATTTTCCCGGATCGAATGTAAACTGCTTTTGTGATCTTGCCTGAATATTCTGTCTAATTAAAATTTAACTTATTTATAATAAAATTATTTTTTGCCTTTTTCTCTGTTTTGTGCTATTTGCTCTTTTGAGGCAGTGGCCATCTCTTATGCTTCATATTTGTCCACATTCAAAGTGGACAAGCCTGTATTCGTCCCACCCATTAAGGAAAATATTCCATGAGTATTCATTCTATTCGGCGACCGCGGGCCTCGCTGGGCTGGTGCGCCGGAACCGTGAGCCTGTTTCTGATTCTGGCGCTGAACTTCTCGGTGGTTCAGGCCAACACCTTCACCGTCACCACATTGAGCAATAGCGGCCCCGGTTCATTGCGGCAGGCGATCCTGGATGCCAATGCTGACTTGGTAACCATCCATACCATCACGTTCAAATCCGGTTTGACTGGGACGATTACCCTGACCAGCGGGGAAATTGAGATCATCGGACGAATGACCATTACTGGACCGGGAGCGGGCCTCTTAGCCGTGAGTGGCAATAACGCTTCGCGGGTGTTCAACGTCTCCAGCTTGGGCGCCACTATCAGCGGGCTGACGATCAAAGAGGGTAAGTCCTACTACGATGGCGGCGGGATTTACAACGCCGGTTATCTGACGCTCAATCAGGTCACCGTGTCGGACAATACCGCCACCCATAGTGGCGGCGGGATTTTTAGCACGGGTTCCTTAACCCTGACTGACGTCACCGTGTCAGACAATACTGCCGACGACGGTGCTGGTGGCGGGAACGGCGCTGGTGGCGGGATTAGCCTCTACGGGGGGACCGCTACCCTCACTGACAGCGTCGTCAAAAACAACCAGGCTTACTCCGGCGGCGGGATTAGCCTCTCCGAGGGGACCGCTACCCTCACTGACAGCATCGTCAAAAGCAACCAGGCTTACTCCGGCGGCGGGATTTACCTCTCCAAGGGGACCGCTACCCTCACCAACACGACTATTGATGGTAATCAAACCAGCGGTGGCGATGGCGGCGGAATTCTTTGTAGCTACAACACGTTGATCATTACGAACAGCACCTTGTCCAACAATAGCAGTCCCAGCATTGGTGGCGGGATTGTTGTCTCAATTGGCACAGCAACCATTACCAATAGCACCTTGTCGGGTAACGTCGCTCATAACAGTGGTGGCGGGATTTATGTTCATCTCAGCTACGTGACTGTGACCAACAGCACCCTCACCGCTAATCTCGCGACCCAGCAGGGAGGAGGCATTTACAGCTACGCCGGGCTTACTCTCCACAACAGCATCGTCGCGGGTAATACCGCACTCAATGGCCCGGAGGTTTACGGCGATTCCAGCACTGAAAGCACCTCTAATCTGTTTGGCGAAAATGGCGTTTCTGGGGTGCAAGGTCTAACTCCATCGGCCACCGAAGTCATCGCAGGTCCGCTCAGTTCCGTGATTGGCCCGCTGGCGGATAATGGCGGCCCCACGCAAACCCATGCGTTGGTCGCAGGCAGCCCGGCCCTTGACGCCGGCAACAACGGCCTGATTCCCAGCGGTGTCACTACCGACCAGCGGGGCGACGGCTTTCCGCGCATCGTCGGCGGCACCGTCGATATCGGCGCGGTCGAAGGCACAAGCGGTGGTGGCGCAGGAAACAGCACAAATCTTATTGTGAATGGATCGTTTGAAGAGGGTAATTATTATGACGCTCAGGGGTTCCAAAGACTTTTGCCGAATGATACCGCTCTTTCAGGTTGGTTAATTGGCGGCAGTGGAGCCGATTGGCATGTAGGAACTCCGAATCCATCACGGAATCCGTTGTTTATTGGCGCTCATTTGGGTCCGGCTCAAGACGGTTCTTTAATAGTCGATCTCAACCTCGATGGCGAATCAACGGGAACTCTTTCACAGACATTCGCAACCAATGTCGGGACTACTTACACCGTGTCATTCTATATGGCTGGCGTGGATTTTTTTACAAACCCACGAGCAGTACAAGTAACTGTGAATGGCGTTGCGCGGACTTTTTCGCAGACAGCATCACCGCAATACCAATTGGTTTGGAGTCTCAAGTCATTTGAATTCACAGCGACTCAATCGGAAACGACGCTCACATTCAGTAGTCCTGACATGAGCGGTGTTTGGGGACCGTTGATTGATAATGTCAGCGTTTTATTATCGAACCCTTCCCCTGTAACTTACACGCTCACGGTCAGTAAAGCAGGGACAGGCAGCGGCACGGTCACCAGCAACCCATCGGGCATCGATTGTGGCGCTGATTGCAGTGAAAGCTACGCCGCCAACACTCTGGTCACCCTGACCGCCAAACCGTCTTCTTTTGATGTAAAGCCCTTATCCACAGGTAGTCAACAGGTCTTCACGGGTTGGAGCGGGGCGTGCAGCGGCACGAACCTCAGTTGCACGGTCACGATGAACGCGGCCAAGAACGTCACGGCGACCTTCACCAGCGGATCTACCGGCGGCAGCTATGCATTGAATGTCGCATTAAGCGGCGTCGGCGTCGGCAGCGTCGTCAGCCAACCGAGCGGCATTTCCTGTAGCAACATTCCCGGCGACACCGCCGATTGCAGCGAAACCTACGCCGCCAATACACAGGTGACGTTGACCACTACGCCCGGCGTCGGCCCGCATTACTTCCAGGGTTGGTCCGGGGCTTGTAGCGGCACGGGCGCTTGCACCGTCACGATGAGCGCCGCGAAGTCGGTCACCGCTGCGTTCGCCACCGGCTACGCCTTGACCTTGACCTACAACCCCGAGGGCAGCATCGCCCGCGACCCGGTGGGAAGTAACTGCACGTTCGCGTCCGCCACGGGCGATCTACAATGCATCTATGCGCCCAATACCGTGGTCACCCTCACCGCTGTGCCTGCTGGCGGAACTTTTACCGGCTGGGGTGGAGGGAGTTGTACGGGTACCGACGCTTGTCAGATCACGATGACCGGGAATAAGACAGTCTCTGCCGCCTTCACCACCGGTGACCCGATCAGCCGGCTCATTACCCATTACTACGTGTCGATCACCGAACGCGCCCCGGATGACGGCGGGCTGGCCTTTTGGAAGGGACTGGTGGAAGAGAAGCAGGCGCAAGGCGCGGATGTCAAAGAAGTATTCCGGCAAATGGCCGACTTCTTCTTCAACAGCGAAGAATACCTCGGACGCAACACCACCGACCGCCAGTTCGTCACCAATCTGTACCGGACCTTCTTCCAGCGCGCGCCGGATGACGACGGCTATGCGTTCTGGCTGGGTCAGTTAGCGGGCGGCATGTCGCGCAATGACGCCATGCGGGGGTTCCTCTATTCCCAGGAGTTCACGGACTTCATGAAGAGCGTGTTGGGAGAGGCTTGAAGACTCGCTCAAACTGACGGATCACTGTGTCGGCGAGTAGTGGTGGTAGGGTACGCAATGCGTACCCTACTGGCTGTCGGTGAGTAGTAGTGGTAGGGTACGCAATGCGTACCCTACTGACGGATCACTGTGTCGGCGAGTAGTGGTGGTAGGGTACGCAATGCGTACCCTACTGGCTGGCTCCAGCCAGGCATCTACCGATTTCCGCTATAGTTTCGGCCAGCCCCTGCCCCGAGGACTCCGCCATGCAGTTTCCCTACGGCATCGCCGATTTCCGCACCCTTCGTGAGGAAGGTTATTTCTACGTCGACCGCACCGACCGCATTCCTCTCGTAGAAGCCGCCGGCAAACAGTTATTGTTCCTCCGCCCGCGCCGCTTTGGCAAAAGTCTCTGGCTTTCCATCCTGGAAAACTACTACGACCTGGCCCGCGCCGAGGACTTCCCGCGCCTGTTCGGCGACCTGCGCATCGGCCCGAATCCCACGCCCCGCCACAACCAGTACTTCATCCTCAAACTCAACTTCTCACGCATCGAAGCGCGCGGTGATCATGAGGCCATCCGGCAATCGCTATTTGACCACATCAACGTCCGGATTGAAGACCTGCTAGCCCGCTACGCCGCCTGGTTGACTCAGCCGGTGCACATTGACCCTGCCAACGCTCAGGTCAGCTTCGATTCAATGCTAAGCGCCATTTCCCGGACTCCGTACAAACTCTATCTGCTGATCGACGAATACGACAACTTCGCCAACGACGTCATGATCAGTCCCGAACGCGGCCCGGCGCGTTACAGTGAACTGGTCCAGGGCGAGGGAATGCTCAAAGCCTTTTTCAAAGCCGTCAAGGAAGCTGGCGAGGGTCAGGGGCTGGATCGGGTGTTTCTCACCGGCGTCTCCCCGGTCGTCCTCAGCGACATCACCAGCGGCTATAATATCGCCGAAGACCTGGGCGTTGACCCGGCGGCTCAAGACCTGTGCGGATTCACCGAGGCCGAATTGCAGACCGCCCTCGACCAGGTCGCGACGGCTCACGGGTTGAGCGCGACGCAGGTGGACGAGGCCCGTGAGCTGATGCGCGTCTTTTACAACGGCTACCGGTTTCATCCGGCGCAGACCGCCGGCGTCTATAACCCGACCCTGGCGCTGTACTTTCTCAAGCATCTGGCTCGGCAGGGCATCCCCCCGGCCCGGCTGCTGGACGACAATTTAGCGATGGACCGCAACCGGTTGCGCTATGTCGCCCGCCTGCCGCAGGGCGAAACCCTGCTCGCCGAAGCCCTGAATCCGGAAACCCCGCTCGCCATTGCCCAGTTGTCCAACCGCTTCGGCGTCGAGGAGATGCTCAACGCCCCCAAGGACACCGCCTTCATGGCCTCGCTGTTGTACTACTTCGGCGTCCTCACCCTGGCCGGGCGCGATGAAATCGGCGCGTTGCAACTGACCATCCCGAATCAAGTGGTTCGCCAACTCTATGTTGAGCGTCTGCGCCATCACGTATTGCCAGACGCCGAGGATCCGCGCCAGGCGGCCTGCCGAACGTTTTACGCCACGGGCGAACTGGGGCCATTGTGCGAACTGCTGGAGCACCGCTTCGGCGTTCTGGATAACCGCGACCTGCGTTGGAGCAATGAACTGGTGGTGAAAATGGCCTTTCTGGCCGTGTTGTTCAACGACGCCTTTTACATGATGGATTCGGAAACCGCCCTAGCGCGGGGTTATGCCGATTTAACCCTAATCGTCCGCCCAGACCAGCGCGCCTTTGCCCTGCTTGACCATGTGCTGGAATTCAAGGCGCTGAAATGGAGCGACGTCGATCTGACGAGTGAAACCAGCCAGGCGTTGGATCGCGAGGCGTTGCAGACCCTACCGGCGGTGCAACAGGCCCTGGTGCAGGCGGATCGGCAACTGGCCCGCTACCGGCAGGAACTGGAGGCCCATTATGGGAAAAAGTTGCGCCTGCGCACCCATGCCGTGGTGGCCCTGGGGCTGGAGCGGCTGGTCTGGCGGGAAGGGCGGACGCCAGTCTTGAAAAAGCAGCTCCGTCAGAACACCAAGCGCGCCAAGGCCAGGATTGGTCAAACCGAAGCTGGTTGAACCGGTCAAGCGCCTGCGCTTTCTGCTGGCGAGTTATCGCAAAGGGGTAAGCGTAGATTTGGAAGTTTCACCATTTTGCCGCTCGGAATTATGGATCAATCCCCTCCAACACGCCCTGTAGGGCCATCGCAACCGTTTGCCGCCGCACCGCCTCGCGATCGCCGGCAAAGTGGCAAACCTGCGTCTGAATCGAGCCGCTGCGTAGCGCCCACGCCAGATAAACCGTCCCAACCGGCTTTTGAGGACTGCCGCCATCCGGGCCAGCGATGCCGCTGACGGCCACCGCAACATCCGCACGACTGCGCGACAATGTTCTCATGGCCATCTCGATCACCGTTTCGGCGCTGACCGCGCTGTAGTGGGCCAATGTCGCTTCCTGAACGCCCAATATCTCGGACTTGGCGGTGTTGCTGTAAGTGACAAAACCACAGTCGAACCAATGGGAACTGCCTGCCACGTCGGTGATTACCTTACCGATCCAGCCGCCGGTGCAGGATTCCGCAAGGGCCAGTTTCTGCTTACGGGCGCGCAAGGCGTTACCCACTTGTGTCGCCAATTCATAAAGATTCTGATCAGTCGGATTCGTGATGGACATGGCGTCTCCAATGGGTCAGGAACGGGAAATCTACTTCAACCAGCCTTTGCGGAAGAAGAACCAGAACGGCGCGGCGACCGAAGCCGCCATCAATCCGAGGGCGATTGGATAGCCCAGCGCCCATTTCAGTTCGGGCATGAACTCGAAATTCATGCCGTAAATGCTGGCGATCAGGGTGGGCGGCAACAAAGCTACCGAAACCACTGAGAAAATTTTGATGATTTTATTCTGGTTGATATTAATGAAACCGACAGTTGCGTCCATCAGAAAGTTGATCTTCTCGAACAGAAACGACGTGTGTCCGTCCAGCGATTCGATATCCCGCAAAATTTGCCGTGCTTCTTCGATCTGATCGGTTGAAAGCAGCCGTCGGCGCATCAGGAAGGAAATGGCGCGGCGCGTGTCCATCATGTTACGGCGAATGCGTCCATTCAAGTCTTCTTCCCGAGCAATATGGGCGAGCACGTCGCCCGCCGCCTGGTCCGTCAAACGCGCTTTTAAGACCCGATTGCCGATCTCTTCCAAAGCGGCATAAACGCCCTCCAACGAATCAGCGGAATACTCCACGCTGGTCGCGTACAGATCAAGCAACACATCGCGGCTGTCTTCGAGATAACCGGGTTGATGGCGCGCGCGCATTCGCAGCAGACGGAAGACCGGCAAGTCTTCCTCATGCAGGCTAAACAGAATGTCCTGCTTGAATACAAAAGCGACCGGTATGTTGCGTGATTCATCGTCCTTATTAATCAAAAAATCAGAGCGGATTTGCAAAGCGCCGCTGGCGTCCTCGAAGCATCGGGCGCTGGCTTCGATATCGCCGAAGTCGTCCTCATCCGGCAAGGTTAGCCTGAACAGCTCCTTAGCCCAAAGCCGCTCTTCGTCATCCGGTTCGTCGAAATCGATCCAGATGGGCTTGGTGCGTTCAAGGTCAGCCTTGCTTTCGATTTGGATCTGCTGGAGGCGACCATGTTGAAGTTCAAAGGCGTTGATCATGCAAGTTTAGCCCCACGGTCAAATGGCGCGGAACATAGTCTGAAACGGGCTGCGGGTAAAGAGAATTCACGATTCCCGCAACGTTTCTATCCCCTACCTCTCTGTCTCCCGATCTCTCGCCTGCAACCACTGATCCACAAACTGCTCAAGCCATGCATCGAGCGCGGCGTCATGGCGAACATGCCGTTCGCGCTGTTCATCGGCGGACTGTGCGCCAGGATGACTTAACTCATCGGCGCCTTCCACCAGCCAGCTTTCCATGATGGTCTGATCCACTTCCGGATGGAACTGCACGCCAAATGCATGAGCGTCATATCGAAACGCCTGATGGGGAAAGCGCTCGCCAGTCGCCAGCAATTCCGCGCCGGCGGGCAACGCAAAGCCTTCATGATGCCAGTGATAGACATGCAACGAGGTATCGAACAGATTCTGACCGGTCGCCGTAGGTTCAACCGGGAAATAGCCGACTTCCGCCAAACCCTCGGGGTGGGGCCGGACGGTCGCTCCCAACGCCCGCGCCAGTAATTGCGCGCCCAGGCAGATCCCCAAAAAGGGTTGCCCGGAATCGAGCGCTCTGGGTATCCAATCCAGTTGCGCGCGGATGCCTGGCCGTTTGCCATCATCGTTGGCGCTCATCGGCCCACCGAACACAATCGCTCCTGCGTAGCCGTTCATCCCGGAGGGCAGGGGTTGACCGGACAGTGGGTAGCAATAATCCAATCGGTAACCGCGCTTGCTCAGTTTGCGCGCGCAACGACCGGCATCGGCGTCAGGCGTCTGCATGACCAGCAGCAACCGGGGACGAGGTGATTGACGCCTCATGTTGCGATATTCTCCTCCCGATTCGATGAGTTCTCCAGCGAACGCTCCCGCCGGGAATCCTTGAGCATTTCCGCAATCAGAAACGCCAGTTCCAGACTCTGCGAGGCGTTCAGGCGCGGGTCGCATTGCGTATGATAGCGCTCGGCCAGGCCCTGCTCGGTAATGTCCTGAGCGCCGCCCAGACATTCGGTGACATCTTGGCCGGTCAGTTCAAAGTGCATCCCGCCGGGAATACTGCCTTCGGCGCGATGAATCGCGAAAAAGCGCCGTACTTCGTCGAGAATACGGTTAAAAGATCGGGTTTTATAGCCAGCGCCGGTTTCCTGAGTGTTGCCATGCATCGGGTCACAGGACCAGATAATGCGCCGACCTTCGCGTTGCGTCACCTGAATGAGTGGCGGCAACGCCGTCTCGATCCGCTCGGCGCCCATTCGGCTGATCAGGGTCAGCCGTCCCGGCTGGTTGTCAGGATTGAGGGTGTCGATCAAGCGCAGCAGGGTATCCGGGTCGACCGTCGGTCCCAGTTTAAGTCCGACTGGGTTAGCAACACCGCGCAGAAACTCGACGTGTGCGCCGTCGATCTGCCGGGTGCGCTCGCCGATCCATAAAAAGTGTGCAGAACCATCGCACCATGCGCCGCTGAGCGGATCGCGCCGGGTCAGCGCCTGCTCATAGCCCAGCAACAGCGCCTCATGCGAGGTGAAAAACTGAACCTGCCGCACCTGTGGATCGGTGGCGGCGTCCAACCCGCAGGCGCGGATAAACGCCAGCGTTTCGCTGATGCGCCCGGCGAGATCGCGGTAGCGGGCGCCCTGTGGATTGGTCCGCAGAAAATCCAGATTCCATTGCTGAACCCGATGCAAATCCGCGAAACCACCCTGGGCCAGCGCTCGCAGCAGGTTCAGCGTCGCCGCCGACTGGGAGTAGGCGCGCAACTGGCGGCGTGGATCAGGCCGGCGCGCTTCGGGGGTAAAATCGAGGCCGTTGACCATGTCGCCCCGGTAACTGGGCAGATTGACTCCCTCACGAGTCTCCACTGGGGCGCTGCGCGGCTTTGCGAACTGCCCCGCCAGCCGCCCAACCTTGACCACGGGACACGCCGCAGCAAAGGTCAGAATCACCGCCATTTGCAACAGCACCCGGAACGTGTCGGTGATAGCACGCTCGTTGAAATCGGCGAAACTCTCGGCGCAATCGCCGCCTTGCAACAGAAAAGCGCGCCCGGCGACGACCTCGGCCAGTTGTGCGCGCAAGGCGTCGATTTCGCCGGTAAACACCAGCGGCAGGGAATGCGTCAGCCTTCCTTCGACTTCGGCCAGCGCCGCAGCATCTTCATAATCCGGCATCTGCGCCGCAGGACGATCCCGCCAACGGTTCGGGGTCCAGGGAAATTGCGCCGGTGGCGTCGGTTCGGGCATCGCTATTCCTGAAAGTTGCGTATGATTGGGCGGGAGAAGCGCAAGGTATGAACAGAACGCGCATTAATCCCATTGAAAAATAACTGATCGTCCATCCTTATGAATCCATCTCCCTGGCATCTCTCACCCTATGTGTTGCTGGTGCTCACGACCTTGTTCTGGTCCGGAAACTTTGTACTGGGTCGAGCGGTGCATACCGTCTTCACGCCCTTCACCCTGTCGTTCTGGCGCTGGGCGGTGGCGCTACTCATTCTACTCCCCTTCGTCTGGAGTTCGCTGCGTCAACAGGGGCCGCTGCTGCGCCGCCATTGGCCGATTTTATTATGGCTTAGCCTGCTGGGCGTGGTGAATTTTAACACCTGCGTCTATATCGGCCTGCAAACCACGACCGTGACGAATGCAGTCATCATGCTGTCCATCACGCCGGTTTTGATCATCGCGCTGTCATTTTTGCTGCTGCGCCAGACCGTGACTCGTTGGCAGATGTTGGGCATTGCCCTGTCGCTGTCGGGCGTGTTGGCCATTGTCAGTCGCGGCGTCCCAGGAAATTTGCTGGCTCAGCAGGTCAATTCCGGCGATCTATGGATTCTGGCGGCGGTGTTGAGTTGGGCTTTGTACTCGGTCTGCTTGCGTTGGCGGCCACCGGACCTGCATCCGCTGAATTTTCAGGCCATAACCATGATTATTGGCGTTATTATCCTGACGCCGTTCTATAGCTGGGATCTGACCCATGACCGATTTTTCCTTCTCAATACCGCAACTCTCGCCAGCATTTTCTATCTAGCGTTGTTTCCTTCTATTTTAGCCTACATCTTCTGGAATCGGGCGGTGGCCGAATTGGGCGCCAATCGCGCCGGCCAGTTTCTGCATCTGATGCCGGCTTTTGGCGCGGTACTGGCGATGATTTTCCTTGACGAACGGCTTTACGCTTTCCATGCCGCTGGCATTGCTTTAATTGCTTTGGGCATTTGGTTAGCGACGGTGTATGGGCGAAAAACCAGCTGATTGCCGCTCCAACTGCGCCCGCACGCTCGGCGCCCTTTCCAGTCGCCAATGCGCCCGCGCCCAATTCAGGAGTTCAGCGAGCGGCGCATTCAACAGTTCGGCGGGTGGTTGCTGTCCCAGGAAGCGCAAGGCATACCACAGCGCTGGGCCGGGGTTGCGCTCATCCAGTGGCGGCGCGTGCGTCTGCTTGCTCAGCTTGTCGCCGCGTTCATCCACAGCGACAGGCAGATGACCATAGCGCGGCGTTAGCAGTCCCAATAGCCCTTGTAGATACACCTGCCGAGGTGTGGAATCCAGCAGATCGCTGCCGCGAATCACCTCGGTTACGCCTTGATCGGCATCGTCGACCACCACCGCCAGTTGATAGGTAAACAGTCTATCGGCTCGGCGGATCACGAAGTCGCCGACCTCGCTTTCCAGGTACTGATGGTATTCCCCTTGAACGGCGTCATGGAAAGTCAGTCGGGTATTCGTCACCCGCAAGCGGACGGCGTGAGGCCGCCCTGGGCGGCGCGGACCTGTGCGGCAATGGCCAGGATAGAGGGAACTGCCATCCCGCCCGCGTGGACATCCCGCCAATTCGCGGCGCGTACATGTGCAAGGGTAAACTTGCCCGGCGTGCGACAATGCTTCCAGCGCCGCCTGGTAACGCTCGGTCCGTTGACTTTGATACCACACCGCACCATCCCAGAACAATCCACAACTTTCGAGGGTGCGCAAGATGGCTTCCGCCGCGCCTGGCGCGGTGCGCGGCGCATCCACATCCTCGATGCGCACTAACCATTGACCTCCCTGAGCGCGCGCTTCCAGAAAACTGCCCAGCGCGGCAACCAACGATCCGAAATGCAGGGGACCGGTAGGCGAAGGGGCAAACCGGCCGCAAACCGGGCCGGGTTCGGCAAGCATCGAACGAACCAGGATTTAACGGGGTCCTTCGCGGACCTCTTCCAGCGTTTTGCAATCAATGCATAACGTAGCCGTTGGCCGAGCCTGCATCCGCGGCAACCCAATCTCCATGCCACAGGCCTCGCAATAGCCATACTCGCCATTGTCGATTTGCGCCAGGGATTCGTTGATTTTCTTAAGCAATTTGCGTTCCCGGTCGCGGGTGCGCAATTCCAGGCTGAATTCCTCTTCCTGAGTAGCGCGGTCGTTAGGATCAGGGAAAGCCGTGGAATCATCCCGCATGTGATTGACCGTGCGATCCACCTCGTTCAGCAGACTTTGCTTCCAATCGAGCAGCATCTGGCGGAAGTGCGCCAACTGAATGTCGCTCATGTAATCCTCACCCTCAGCGGGCGGCTGGGAAGCAGGCGTTTCCTGGGGGAGTGGGTGGGCGGAAGCCATCGCGATTCCCTCTTGAATGGAGCTAAACCAGCGCAGCGAAGTTTCTTATCGAGCATCCGCCGCAACGCTGACATCAACAACCCATGATGTCATTGATCGAAATGTACAACACCCTTTTTCTCATGGCAAAAAATCCAACAGCCGGACGATAATTGAATCTAATGAAACATGGGTTTATCCCTATCCCTGCTGTCGCTATAATTAAACTTTAATTTCATAGCGCCATAACTTCGCATCCTCATCAATATTCAGCGAGAGCGCCACAAGCCGCGCATATTCAATCACGCGCCAGGAAATCCGCCGGTGACGGGCGTTTCCCGGCGATCCCTACAATACCCGGGAGTCAACCATTATCTAATGAGCACCCTCATCGAGCAATTTCGCCAAAGTTCGCCGCTGTTCGGCGGTAATGCGGCGTTTATCGAAGAACTCTACGAGAGTTTCCTGACCGACCCGGAATCGGTCAGCGACAACTGGCGGCAGTATTTCCGCGATCTGCAAGCCCAGACTGCCGGCGCCCGGGATGTCGCCCACGGCCCGATCCGCGATTCCTTCGCGCAACTGGCGTTGCAACCCGGAGCCGGCGTGGGCCGAGTGCAGGTCCTGAGTCCCGCCGCAGCGGAGAAACAGGCCGCCGTCTTGCGCATTATTAATGCCTATCGCCACCGGGGCCATAAAGCGGCTGACCTTGATCCGTTGCGGCTTCGCGACCGGCCACCGGTGCCCGATCTGGAGCCAGGCTACCACGGCCTGAGCGAAGCAGACATGGAGACCCTGTTCAATACCGGATCGCTGGTCGCACCCTCGCAATGGACCCTGCGCGAAATCCTCGATCTGATCCGCGATGTGTACGTCGGCACTATCGGTTCCGAGTACATGCATATCAACGAGACGGAAGAGAAGCGCTGGATTCAAAAACGCCTGGAGGGGCAACGCGCCCAGCTTGATCTGAGCGCCGGGGAACGGCGGGCATTGTTGCGTTGGCTGGTGGCCGCCGAGGGACTGGAGCGCTATCTGCACACCCGCTACGTGGGTCAGAAGCGTTTTTCGCTGGAAGGCGGCGACAGCCTGATTCCGATGATGGATGAGATTATCCAGCAATCCGGCGCCCAGGGCGTTCAGGAAATCATCATTGGCATGGCCCATCGTGGCCGGTTGAACGTGCTGGTCAACATCATTGGCAAGGCTCCCAGCGAATTGTTTGAAGAATTCGAAGGCAAACGCCGGGTCGCGGAAAGCAGCACCGGCGATGTGAAATACCACATGGGTTTCTCCTCCGATGTGGAAACTCCCGGAGGCCCGGTGCATTTGGCCCTGGCGTTCAATCCTTCCCATCTGGAAATCGCCAATCCGGTGGTTGAGGGTTCGGTGCGCGCCCGCCTGGAGCGCCGCCGCGAGCCGGGCGCGCCCTTCCCGCCGTTCAACCGGGTTATGCCGCTGTTGATCCACGGCGACGCCGCGTTCGCCGGCCAGGGCGTGGTGATGGAAACCCTGCAATTCTCCCAGGTGCGCGGTTATCGCACCGGCGGAACCATCCATATCGTCATCAATAATCAAATCGGCTTCACCACCAGCAACCCGCTGGATACCCGCTCGGCGCTGTATTGCACCGATGTAGCCAAGATGGTACAGGCGCCGATTTTCCATGTGAACGGCGATGATCCTGAAGCCGTGCTGTTCGTCACCCGGCTGGCGGTTGAATACCGGATGACCTTTAACAAGGATGTCGTCATCGACATGATCTGCTATCGCCGTCTGGGGCACAACGAGGCCGATGAACCAGCAGCCACCCAGCCGATGATGTACAAGAAAATCCGCGCGCGGAAGACCGCCGCCGCCTTGTACGCGGAAAAACTGATCGCGGAAGGCGTGATCGCCGAGGCCGATTTCCAGGAAATGCAGGCGAAATACCGCGCCGATCTCGATGCCGGCCAGCAAGTATCGCGGCCCACGTTACCCTTTGTTAAAAGCTCGTATTTTATTGACTGGTCCGCTTACAAGCATGAAGACTGGGACGCCCAGGTTCATACCGCTGTCTCGGCAGAGACGGTGCGCGAACTATCCGATCAGTTGCTGAAGGTGCCTGAGGGATTGGAAATGCATCCTCGGGTGGCCAAAATCATGGATGATCGCCGCAAAATGGCGGCGGGCGCGTTGGCCTTGGACTGGGGTTTCGCCGAGAACCTGGCCTACGCGACCCTGCTTCATGAAGGCTACCAAGTGCGCATCTCCGGTCAGGACTGCGGGCGCGGCACCTTCTTCCATCGGCATTCGGTATTGCATAATCAGAAAGATGGCAGCAGTTATACGCCGTTGATGAATCTGTATCCCGGTCAGCCGACCTTTTTCGTCATTGATTCCATTCTGTCTGAAGAAGCAGTGCTGGGCTTTGAGTATGGCTACAGCACGGCGGAACCAAATGGTCTGGTCATCTGGGAAGGCCAGTTTGGCGACTTCGCCAACGGCGCCCAAGTGGTGATTGACCAGTTCATCTCCTCCGGTCAGACCAAGTGGGGCCGGTTATGCGGCGTGGTGATGCTGCTGCCGCATGGTTTCGAGGGTCAGGGTCCCGAACACTCCTCGGCCCGGCTGGAGCGTTATCTGCAATTGTGCGCCGAGAACAACATCCAAGTGGTCGTACCGTCAACGCCGGCCCAATGTTTCCACATGCTGCGTCGGCAGATGCTGCGCCCATTCCGCAAGCCCTTGATTGCGATGAGTCCCAAGAGCTTGTTGCGGCATCGCATGGCGGTTAACGCTTTGGAAGATCTGACCGAAGGCTGTTTCCAGGAGGTGATCCCCGAGACCGATCCGCACGATGTGGAAAAGATCACCCGCGTGGTGGCGTGCAGCGGCAAGGTGTATTACGACCTGTTGGAAGCGCGCCGCGAACGGAATCTGGAGCACGTCGCGATTATCCGGATCGAGCAGCTTTATCCCTTCCCGCAGGCGCTTTACAACCGGACGCTCGACCAGTATCCGAACCTGAGCGAGCTTGTCTGGTGTCAGGAGGAACCCAAGAATCAGGGCGCCTGGTATCAAAGCCTGCACCATCTGGAGCGCAGTTTGAAATCGCATCAAAAAGTGTCCTACGCCGGTCGCGAACCCTCCGCAGCGCCGGCTGTGGGTTATTACAGCGTCCATGTTGAGCAGCAACAGAAACTCGTCAACGAGGCCCTGGGTCAGTAGTCACGATGATCCAGACTGAAAACCCGAAAAAGTATAGGGAACAAATAAAATGACTGTCGAAGTAAAAGTCCCCACACTGCCCGAGTCCGTCTCTGACGGCACCTTGGTTAACTGGAAGAAAAAACCGGGAGACGCGGTGACGCGGGGTGAAAACCTCGTTGATCTGGAAACCGATAAAGTGGTGCTCGACATTCCCGCTCCTACCGATGGCGTCCTGGGGCAGATCCTGCGCCAGGAAGGTGAAATTGTCACAACGGGCGATACGATCGCCATCCTGGAGGAAGGCGCGGCTCAACCTGCTACTGAGACTCCTGCAGCGGTGCCAGCGCCCGCCCCAACTCCGGTCACACCGCCAGTACCAGGCGAGGCGGTCGATGTGGAAGGACTCAGTCCCGCCGTGCGACGACTGGCTGCTGAGCATGGACTGGATGTCACCAAGATCCCTGGCAGTGGCCGCAATGGCCGCGTTACCAAGGCCGATGTGCTGGCCTACATCGAGGCGCAGAAGCAGGGCCGTCCAGCGCCGGCTTCAACAGTCGAAACCCATCAGGTTTCACCCTCCCCTTTTGGCAAAGGGGCACAGGGCGGATTGCCGCCCGCTGCGCCCGTTGCGGCCGTTGCGGCGCTGCCGCCCGACGCGCAAGGCCGGCTGGAGCAGCGGGTGCCCATGACCCGGCTGCGCGCGCGCATCGCCGAACGGTTGCTGATGGCCAAGAACAGCACGGCCATGTTGACGACTTTTAACGAAATCAACATGAAGCCGGTCATGGATCTGCGCAGCCGCTACAAGGACCAGTTTGAAAAGGTTCACAACGTCCGGCTGGGCTTCATGGGCTTCTTCGTCAAAGCGGTGATCGAAGCGCTCAAGCGTTATCCAGCGGTCAACGGCTCGATTGATGGCAATGACGTGGTTTATCATGGCTACTATGACATTGGCATTGCCGTGTCCTCGCCACGCGGTCTGGTCGTGCCGATCCTGCGCGACGCCGATCAAATGAGCTTGGCTGAAATCGAAAAAGCCATCGGCGATTTTGGTCAAAAGGCAAAGGATGGGACTTTGACGGTTGAGGACATGACCGGCGGCACGTTTACCATCACCAATGGCGGCGTATTCGGTTCGTTGATGTCCACGCCGATTCTTAATCCCCCACAAAGCGGTATCCTTGGAATGCACGCCACTAAGGACCGTCCCGTTGCGGAGAATGGTCAGGTCGTCATCCGTCCGATGATGTATGTGGCGCATTCCTACGATCATCGGATTATCGACGGGCGCGAAGCAGTCACCTTCTTGGTAACCGTCAAGGAATGCATCGAGGATCCAGCGCGGCTGATTCTGAACGTCTGAGGGTGAAGAAGGGATCAAGGTTCAGGCGTCAGGCATCGACCTGGAGCCTGAAACCTGAAACCTGGAGCCTAAAACCTGAAATCTGAAACCTATTCAAGGTACAAGCATGGCTAAAACTTACGATGTCGTCGTCATCGGCGGCGGCCCCGCCGGCTATGTAGCGGCGATCCGTTGCGCGCAACTGGGTTTGGAAACCGCTTGTGTGGAGCAATGGATCAATTTCAAGGGCGATCCCGCCCTGGGCGGCACCTGTCTGAACGTGGGATGCATTCCATCCAAGACCCTGCTGGAATCATCCGAACAATATCATCACATTAGGGAAGGAATTGAAAGCCACGGTATTTATGTCGATAGCGTCAAGCTGGACCTGAATAAGATGATGGCGCGCAAGGAGGATATTGTCCTGCAATTGACCAACGGCATCGGTGCGCTCTTCAAAGCCAACGGTGTGGAATGGTTGCAGGGCCACGGTAAGCTGTTAGTGGATCGGCAAGTCGAGATCACCGCCCAGGACGGTTCGGTAGAGGTCGTTAACGCGGATCACGTCATCATCGCCACGGGTTCCAAGCCGATTGAGATTGGCGCTGCCCCGGTCGATAACGCCGAGGGCTTCATCGTTGATTCAACCGGCGCTCTGGATTTCCGCGAGGTGCCCAAGACGCTGGGCGTGATTGGCGCCGGGGTGATCGGGTTGGAGCTGGGCAGCGTTTGGAATCGACTAGGTTCCAAGGTCATCATGTTGGAAGCGGTTGAGGATTTCCTGGCCTTGGCCGATCAGCAAATCGCCCGCGATGCCTTGCGTCAGTTCAAAAAACAGGGGCTGGATATTCGCTTGGGCGCACGGGTGACCGCTACGCAAAAGACCGAAAATGGCGTGGTGGTATCGTTCAAGGATAAGGATGGCGAACAGGAAATCACGTTCGACAAGCTACTGGTCTCGGTCGGTCGCCGACCGAATATTGACAATGTAGCGGCGCCCGAGGCGGATTTGCTGCTGGATGAGCGCGGTTGCATCCATGTTGACGATAAGTGCGAGACCAATTTGCCGGGAGTCTACGCGATCGGTGACGTAGTGCGCGGACCGATGCTAGCGCACAAGGGCTCCGAGGAAGGGATCATGGTCGCGGAGAATATCGCTGGTCAGCACGGGCATCTGAACTATGACGCTATTCCCTGGGTGATTTACACCAACCCGGAAATCGCCTGGGTGGGCAAAACCGAGCAGGCGTTGAAGACCGAGGGTATTCCCTACAAGATTGGAACCTTCCCATTTAGCGCCAACGGGCGCGCCAAAGCGATGGAAGCCGCTGCGGGCATGATCAAATTGCTGGCCCATGCGGAAACCGATACGCTGCTCGGTTGCCATATCATTGGCCCGTTTGCATCCGAGCTGGTTCAAGAAGCGGTGCTGGCGATGGAATTCCATGCAAGCAGTGAAGACCTGGCGCGCACCATTCACGGTCACCCGACCTTGTACGAGGCGATGCATGAGGCGGCGCTGTCCGTGCATGGCCGCGCCTTGCACAAAATTAATACCTGATTTCAAGGTAATAAGCGTCATTCTTCGCTCCCCCTCCCCGGTGCAGGGGAGGGCATTCCACTAAAAATAATCGGGCGAAATATCGACAACCTGTCGGGGTTGGCTTTGCGTTAGAGTCACTGGAGGGAAAAACCATGTTAAGTGGCAAGAATACCAAACCGGTCGCAGTTGTTACGGGCGCAAATCGTGGATTAGGCTTGGAAACTGCACGGCAGTTGGCAAAGCGCGATATTCAGGTGATCGTCACCAGCCGCAACGCCGGCAAGGGTGAAATGGCGATCGAGACCCTACTAGCCGAAGGACTCGATGTCGTGTTTCAGCCGCTGGATGTTACTTCGGAAAGTAGCATCGCCGAACTGGGCGCGTTCATTCATAGCCGTTGCGGTCGGGTGGATATCCTGGTGAACAACGCGGGCGTTTTTCTTGATATACACGGCTCGGAGGATACCAGCAGCGCCAGTGTATTTAACGCCAGTTTGGAAACCCTGACTGCGACCCTTAAAACCAATGTGTATGGTCCTCTGCTGCTGGCTCAGGAATTGACGCCATTGATGAAACAGCAGCACTATGGCCGGATCGTCAACGTCTCCAGCGGCATGGGTCAATTAAGCGATATGGGGGGGCGATCGCCCGCTTATCGGATTTCCAAAACGGCTTTGAATGCGCTGACCCGTATTCTGGCGGCGGAGACGCAAGGCTTTAATATTCTCGTCAATTCGGTTTGCCCAGGTTGGGTGCGCACCGACATAGGGGGGCCTAACGCCGAACGAACCGTCGAGCAAGGCGCTTCGGGCATTGTCTGGGCCGCCACCCTGCCGGACAATGGACCGAACGGCGGTTTTTTCCGTGATGGGCAGCCGATCCCGTGGTAAATCATTAAAATTTTTCGCCGCCAAGCATGGCGGCGAAAATTCCGAGTAGTTTGCCCGGCTGATTAACCAGATACTCATCAAAGTCGATGAACAGTATATCATTCTGATACTTGAGAAATTTCCAGTTACTCCCAGTCGTAACCACGCCAAGAATGCTGGAAACCGCCGTAGCATTCTGTTTATTAAACAGTTTGGCGGCGATCATTTCGGCCATGCATTGTGGATAACCGGATTTAATATTCTCGTTTTTGGCTTCGACAATGCAGGCAACGGGCGCTTCAAGATAAATCTGATCCGGCGATTGACTCAGGATGAAGTCGCAATAGCCAGTGAGATTGAGCGATTCATCAACATTGAATTCAATACCGGAAAACAGGCTGATTTTTCGGTCCAGCATCTTGCGGGTTTCCACTAGAACCGGAGCAATCATCAGTTCCGAGCGGGCCTTTTCGGTATTGATGTTTAAAGCCAAGGGGATATTTTCACGCAGGGTCTCCTGAAGCAGTGCGCTGACTGCAACCTCCGGGATATTCGCAAACAGGGAATCGCTCGATGCAATTTTAAGATGGAAACGTTGCTTGATATCGTCAATGTTCTTGAAATCACTGTAAGCCACGCCGGATTCCTCAATTTAAACTTCCCAGTCCGCCAATATTTGTTCCAGTTCAATCAAACTGGCGATTTCCGCATCGGCTCGGGACCCGCCGGGCCAATCCCGTCCAGCGCGGTTGACCCAGATCGTGCGGAAACCAGCGCGGGCTGCGCCAAGGACATCATGTTCCGGATCGTCGCCAACATGGACAATTTGTTCAGGCTGCGCCGCCAACCGCTGGCGGGCCAGGTCGAACATCAACGGTTCCGGTTTGGCCGCGCCCACGTCAATCGCATTCAGTGAGAAAGCAAACAGGTCATGCAGGCCAATCAGCCGCAGATCGGCGTTGCCGTTGGACAGCGAGGCCAGGGTATAGCGTCGGCCCAATCGCTCTAGAGCCGGGCGCACATCGGCGAACGGCTCTACAGCATTGCGGGCGATAAAAAACACCGCAAACGCGCTTTCCACATCGAATTCCACATAATCCGCTCGCTGCGCCGCCAGCCATAGCGCCTCTTTGCGTAAGCGGGTGCGATCGTAAGCAATCTCCGGGCGGGCCGCAATCACCTCTTGTGATAATTCCCGCAATTCCAGTGAAGTAAATCGTTCTGGAATACGCGGATAACGGGTCATTAACCAGTCGTGGAGCAACTCCTCGGCGCGCTCGACCACCGGCCAGATGTCCCACAGGGTGTCGTCCAGGTCGAAGGTAATCGCTTTAATCATCTCAAACCAGTCGCTGAAAACCGCAATCCAGATCGTGTTGCAAATCCCCTAAGTCTTCCAGGCCCACGGAAATTCGCACCAGTCCCTCGCCAATCCCTGCTCGTTCACGCTCCTCCGAGGTCAAGCGGCCATGTGTTGTCGTGGCTGGATGGGTAATCGTGGTCTTGGCATCGCCTAGATTAGCGGTGATCGAGATCAGTTGGGTATAGTCGATCAAAGTCCAGGCGGCCTCCCACCCGCCGCGCAGATCGAAGGAGACGATGCCGCCGAAAGCGCTCTGCTGCTGCTTCGCCAGTTCGTGCTGCGGATGCGAGGGCAGACCAGGGTAATAGACCCGCTCCACTGCCGGTTGCGTCTCCAACCATTGCGCCAGATGCAAAGCGGACTCGCTGCAAGCCTGCATCCGCAAGCGCAAGGTTTCCAGACCCTTGAGAAACACCCAGGCATTGAACGGACTCATGGTGGGACCGGCGGTGCGCAGGAAACCGTAGATATCCACACCGACCCGCTGTTGATCGCCAACCACTGCGCCGCCGACGCAACGGCCTTGCCCATCCAGGTATTTAGTCGCGGAGTGAATCACCAGGTCCGCGCCGTGTTTGAACGGCTGTTGCAAGGCCGGGGTGCAGAAGCAATTGTCCACCACCAACAGAATATTATGGGAATGGGCAAGATCGGCCAGCGCTCGAATGTCAGCCAGCTCCATTAGCGGATTGGACGGCGTTTCCAGATAGAACAACCGGGTTTCCGGACGAATCGCCGCCTCCCAGGCGGATAAATCGGACAGCCGCACATAAGTTGTAGCGACGCCGAACTTGCTCAGATATTGATTGAACAGTGAAAGCGTGGTGCCAAACACGCCACTGGCCGAAACGATATGATCGCCGCTTTTCAACAAGGTCATGCAGGTCGCCAGGATCGCCGCCATGCCGGATGAGGTGGCGATGCAGGTTTCGCCACCCTCCAGCGCCGCCAGCCGTTCCTGGAAGATGCGCACGGTGGGATTAGTGAACCGAGAGTAGATGTTGCCGGGCAGCGCACCGCTGAACCGGGCGGCGGCTTCAGCGGCATTGGCGAATACGAAACTGGAGGTGGCGAAAATCGGCTCGGCATGTTCGCCCTCGGCGGTGCGTACTTGGCCAGCGCGCACCGCGAGACTGGCGAAGCCCAGTCCTGGTGAGTCGTCAATATCCATTCTGTACACTCAGGCGTTATTATGCAGGTCAATGATGGCGCTGTTGGCGCTTTTCCGGGCGTGTTGCGCGCCATCGGAACGGTCGCGGGCCAGACAGTCCAGATAATTCCGGTCGATGTCGCCAGTGACATACTCGCCGGTAAAGCAGGAAGCGTCAAACCGCTCTAGCATGCGATTGCCGCGCCGCACCGCTTCTTCCAAATCCGGCAGATCTTGAAAAATCAGGTGGTCGGCACCAATAGCCCGGGCGATTTCCTCTTCGGAGCGGCCATGGGCGATCAGTTCGCTGGCGGCAGGCATATCAATGCCATAGACGTTGGGATAGCGTACTGGCGGTGCGGCGGAGGCAAAGTAGACCCGCCGGGCGCCGGCATCGCGGGCCATGCGGATAATTTCCTCGGAGGTGGTGCCGCGCACGATGGAGTCGTCCACCAGCATGACATTTTTGCCGCGAAATTCGAGATCAATAGCGTTCAGTTTCTGGCGCACTGATTTCTTGCGGGTCTTCTGGCCTGGCATGATAAAGGTGCGGGCGATGTAGCGATTCTTGATAAAGCCTTCCCGGTACTTGATACCCAGGATCGAAGCCATTTGCAGGGCGGCGGTGCGGCTGGTGTCGGGAATCGGAATGACAACGTCAATGTCCTGTTCCGGCCAGACCCGCAGGATTTTTTCCGCCAGATGTTCGCCCATGCGCAAGCGGGCCTTGTGCACCGACACCTGATCAAGAATGGAGTCCGGTCGGGCCAGATAGACGAACTCGAAGATGCAGGGCGAATAGCAGGGATGTTCAGCGCACTGGCGCGCATGCATCCGGCCTTCCAGGTCGAACAATACGGCTTCGCCGGGCACGACATCGCGGATGCGCTGGAAATCCAGAACGTCCAGCGCCACGCTTTCCGATGCGACCATGTATTCCATGCCATCCTCGGTTTCGCGGCGCCCGAACACCAGGGGCCGAATGCCATAGGGATCGCGGAATGCGACCAGCCCGAAGCCGACGATCAGCGCCACGGCGGCGTAAGCGCCCCGCACCCGCTGGTGAACGGTGGCTACCGCTGCGAAAATATCTTCGGGATCAATCGATAAGGCGCTACGTTGCTGAAGTTCATGCGCTAGGACGTTCAGCAGGATTTCCGAATCGGAATGGGTGTTGATATGACGCCGGTCAGAGCGAAACAGCTCGTTCTTGAGCTGCACCGAGTTGGTGAGGTTGCCATTGTGCGCCAAGGTGATGCCAAACGGCGAGTTGACGTAAAACGGTTGTGCCTCGGCGGAATCAGCGCTGCCCGCCGTCGGGTAACGGACGTGGCCGATGCCAATGTTGCCATGCAGGTTGCGCATGTGGCGGGTGCGCACCACATCGCGGACCAGACCATTATCCTTACGCAGATACAAGCGGCTATCGTCACAAGTGACGATGCCCGCTGCGTCCTGGCCCCGATGCTGTAAAACGGTCAGACCGTCGAACAGACTTTGATTGACTGGACTCCGTCCGGCAATCCCGATGATTCCGCACATGGGTCATCCTCCTTCGCAAGCCCGTTCATGATGGGAAGCGAATGTTTTGCGCCAGATCCGGTGGCAACACGCCCCGGAGCCAGAGCGCTCCTTCCTGGAAACGGCCTAGCAGCAGCGATTGTTGCCACCAGGAATCGTTAGGCAAGGGAGTCAGTCCTGCCGCCAGCACCAGGACGACGATAACGGCCGCGCCACGCGCCAGCCCAAAAGCCGTACCCAGCAGTCGGTCGGTGCCGGTCAGGCCGGTGTAATCGACCAGATAGGAAGAGACGATACCGATCAACCCACCGATCAGCAGCGTAACTAGAAACAGAACTCCGAAAGCCGCTGCGATCCGCAGCGATGGGAGTTCGATATAAGGCGCCAGATGAACAGCGCTATCCTCGGCGAATAGAAAAGCGATAGCGAAAGCGGTAATCCAGGTCGCCAGTGAAATCACCTCGCGCAACAAACCGCGCCAGAATCCAATGATCATGGAAAGGGCGATAAGAAAGACGATCAGGTAATCAGCCCAGTTCATGGCTTTAGAGCGTGGTCATATTGGTTACGCTGCGGGCGGGATGCTCAAGCATTTAGAGGCAAGGATCGTTGAAGAACTTAGTCAGTATCTTAGCAAAGTGAGCTGCGTGTTGGAATAACATGCGAATCCGACGCCCCCTCCGAGGGGTGACATCCTCATCAAGGGTATTGGGATTCAAACGACGCGAACGGTTACTTCAGGACAAACCTCAAGGAGTCCGTCGCATTGCTCGGGGTAATTGTGCTATGATCTGCTTCGTGTTTTGAAGAGGCTAAGCCTCTGTTTCAAACGCTGGTAATATGCTAAGTCTTTAAGATGGCTATCGGAGAGGTGGCAGAGTGGTCGATTGCGACGGTCTTGAAAACCGTTGACCCGCGAGGGTCCGTGGGTTCGAATCCCACCCTCTCCGCCAAATTCCCGTCCATTGCGTTCCATTCTGAATTTCCCAACCTGTCAAGTGCGGGTTTTCATGACTTCAATATTCTGCCATGTTGAGCCAACTTCCATGCTTGGGTGTGTAATGAAATTCAAGCTTGCGGGTGATCCGACGGGCTTCCTCCGGAGAAAAGACACTATACAAGGCCACAGGAGTGAGGGTATTGAGGTTGTCTACGATCAACCGGATTCGCTCCGCATTCGAAAGCTGGTGTTCTGCGTGACCGAATCGCTGCGCAATGATCGGACCGTGACGGTCGTGGCCTAGATGAGAGACCAAAATTCCCCCTCATTTAGTTCAGAATGCTCGGACGATTAAGGTCCTCAAACGGCCTAGCCAATTCGCAATCCGGGAACGCCCGCCACGCCAGCAGCAATTCCCGGTCTCTTGAAGCGCGCGTCGCGGACAATGCGCAATCTCCTTCATTTTTCATAATCGTACACTTCCTCTCTCAATTTTCCTATGATCTAAAATGTAGATTGGTTTGACGTGGGCAACCCGACAAAATGTTGATTGTGGTTCCGTTCTGGCCGTTGTCTAACTAATTCACCGACCCGCGCCGCGAAGAGGATCGACGATGCAAGCCCAGTTCTTGATGTTCGGCGAAATTAAAACCCACACTCAGACACGGGGTTATGGGGTAGTGCTCGAATGTTGAGCGATGGTGTTATCATTGCCAGCGCCCTGGCCTACATGGGCGTAATGTTTGGTATTGCCTATTACGGCGATCAACGCGCCGACGCCGGGCGCTCGATCATCGCCAATCCCTATATTTACACGCTGTCGCTGGCGATCTACTGCACGGCCTGGACCTTTTACGGCAGCGTTGGATTAGCGGCGGTCAGCGGGGTGGATTTCCTGCCGGTCTATCTGGGTCCCACCCTGATGGCGGTGCTGTTCTGGTTCGTGCTGCGGCGGATTGTGCGCATCACCAAGGTGCATCGCATTACCTCCATTGCCGACTTCATCGCGTCCCGTTATGGAAAAAGCGGTCTGCTGGCCGGGATGGTGACGCTGATCGTGATGCTGGGCATTCTGCCGTATATCTCGATTCAACTGAAAGCGGTCGCCGCCAGTTTCAGCCTGCTGCGCCAATATCCGGACGTCAATCGTCTGGCGATCTCCACGCAGCATCCGGTGTGGATGGACACCACCTTCTTTGTCGCCCTGGTGCTGAGCGTGTTCACCATTCTGTTTGGCACCCGGCACATTGACAACACCGAGCGCCATGAAGGGATGGTGGCGGCGGTTGCCTTCGAATCGATGTTCAAACTGTTGGCCTTCCTATCGGTCGGCGTCATGGTCACCTTCCTGATCTTCGAGGGTCCCGGCGATCTATTTCAGCGGGCGGCCGCGCACCCGGATTTAGCGCCGTTGCTGCGCTTTGAAGCGGTGCCGGGCGGTTACGGCGGCTGGTTGTCGCTGACCTTCCTGTCGATGATGGCGTTCCTGTTCCTGCCCCGGCAATTCCAGGTGCTGGTGGTGGAAAATGTCAATGAAACGCACATCCGCAAAGCCATCTGGCTATTCCCGCTGTACCTGTTCGCCATTAATCTCTTCGTGTTACCGATTGCCCTGGGGGGGCGATTGCTGTTCAACCAGGGTGTCGTGGACGCCGATACCTTCGTGCTGGCGTTGCCCATGGCCGAACACATGCCCCTGCTGGCGCTCTTTGTGTTTCTGGGCGGCTTATCTGCCGCCGCCAGCATGATCATGTTTGAAACCGTCACCCTGTCGACCATGGTCTGCAATGACCTGGTCATGCCGATCCTGCTGCGTGCCAATCCGCGCTGGCTGGCCAGCCAGACTGATTTATCCGGCTTGCTGTTGGGTATCCGCCGGGTCGGCATCATCATCCTGATCCTGCTGGGTTACCTGTATTTCCGCTTTGTCGGCGAATCCTACGCGCTGGTTGCCAGCGGACTGGTGTCGTTCGCCGCCGCTGCGCAGTTCGCGCCGCCGATTCTGATCGGGCTGTACTGGAAGCGCGCCAATCGGCGGGGCGCCTTGATCGGCCTGAGCGGCGGCTTCATCGTTTGGGCCTATACCCTGCTGTTGCCGGCCATGGCCCGCTCCGGCTGGATCGATACCAATTTCGTGGAAATCGGTCCGTGGGGCTTGGAGCTACTCAAACCGTATGCCCTGCTAGGTTTGGAGCATCTCGATCCTTACATGCATTCGGTCTTCTGGAGCATGCTGGCCAACATTGGTGGGCTGGTATTTGGCTCGATGCTGAGCCAGCCGGATCCTCTGGAACAAGTGCAGGGCAGCCAGTTTGTCGATATTTTCAAGCGCGAACGCCATGACGGCGATTCGCTGCTGTGGCGGGGCGTGGTGGAAACGACCGAGCTGTATGATCTGCTGACCCGGTTTCTCGGCCCACAGCGCGCGACCGAAGCCTTCGACCGTTATGCTCAGGATCATGGCGGTTATCCGTTGCAAACCGATGCTTGGCTGATTCGCCACATCGAGCAATTGCTGGCCGGAGCCATCGGCGCCGCATCCGCCCGGGTCATGATCTCATCCATCGCGGTGGGCGAGGTGGTCACGGAACGCACCCTGGAACTGGCTGGGGAAAAACAGCGCGCAGAGGAAGCGACTCGGGCCAAAAGCGCCTTCCTGGCCAATATGTCGCATGAAATTCGCACGCCGATGAACGCGATCATCGGTATGGCGCACCTGGCGTTGAAAACCGAATTGACCGCTAAACAGCGCGATTATGTGCAAAAGATCCACGGTGCCGGACTATCGCTATTAGGCATTATTAACGACATTCTCGATTTCTCGAAAATCGAGGCCGGTAAACTGGATATGGAGCACATCGATTTCCGCTTCGATGATGTCCTCAACAATGCCGCGACCCTGGTCAGTCAAAAAGCTTACGACAAAGGGTTGGAACTCCTGTTTCACGAGCCAATCACCCTGCCGCAGCATCTGGTCGGCGATCCCTTGCGGCTGGGACAAATTCTGGTCAATTTGATCAATAACGCCATCAAATTCACCGAACAGGGTCAAGTCATCGTTGATGTGCGGGAGCGGGAGCGCGTCGACGGTAGGGTCAAACTGCAATTTGCGGTGCGCGATACCGGCATCGGCATGACCGAAGAACAGCGTGGGCGGATGTTCCAGGCCTTTACCCAGGCGGATGGCTCCACGACCCGCAAATACGGCGGCACCGGGTTAGGATTGACTATTTCCAAGCGGTTGGTGGAACTGATGGACGGCGTCATCTGGGTGGACTCGACGCCCGGCAGAGGAAGCACCTTTTCGTTCACGGCCTGGTTCGGCGTGGGTGAGGAACCCGCAGCGTGGCGACCGGTTTTGCCTGCCCTGCTGAATAGCTTGCGCGCCTTAGTAGTGGACGATAACGCTGCTGCCCGCGATATTCTCACGGAGGCATTAACGTCCCTGACCTTGCGCGTCAATGCCGTTGCTTCGGGAGCGGAGGCCCTCGCTGAGATCCAGGCCGCCGACCAGAGCGATCCCTATCGGATTGCATTTGTCGACTGGAAGATGCCTGCGATGGATGGCATCGAAACCAGCCAGCGGATCAAACAGGACGAGACCCTGACGGCGCCGCCGCGCGTGGTGATGGTAACGGCTTTCGGGCGCGAGGAGGTGTGCGCCCATGCGGCGGCGGTCGGGGTTGATGGCTTTCTGATCAAGCCTATCAGTTACTCACTGCTACTGGATACCTTGCTCAATCTATTTCCACCGGCGAACGGTGAAGTGCGGGAACATTATCATGCGCGACAGGATCTTCCCTTGCTACGGTTGGATGGGCTACAGTTGCTGCTGGCCGAGGACAATGAAGTCAATCAGCAAATTGCCGTTGAGCTGCTGGAATCGGCCGGCGCGCAGGTCGTGGTGGCCAATAATGGTCAGGAAGCGGTGACGCAGTTGGAAGCCAGCTTGGAAGAGGGTGAGCTATTCGATGGAGTATTGATGGATTTGCAGATGCCCGAGATGGATGGCTTCGAGGCGACCCGCCAGATTCGCGCCGACGCCCGGTTTGCAGGTCTGCCTATTATTGCCATGACGGCTCATGCTCTAGTCGAGGAACGGCAACGCTGTTTGGACGCTGGCATGAATGACCATATCGCCAAGCCGATTGAACCCGAGGTCTTGTTTCGCACGCTCCAGCAATGGCATCCAGCTAAACCGGGGTTGCCGGGGTTGCGTCGGCGCCGGGTGGTCACCTTGCTGCAATCCAGCGATGCACTGGAACTACCAGCTTTGCTCGGTTTGGATACGGCTACTGGTTTACGCCGAGTCGCAGGTAATCGTCGCTTGTATCGAGAATTGCTCGGTAAATACATGACCGGTCAAGCCGAGGCAGTGACGCAAATCCGGGCCGCGCTGGCTTGCGCCGATTGGGTGACCGCAGAACGATTGGCGCATATCCTGAAGGGGGTGTCGGGTAATATTGGCGCGACCGCCATCCAGCAATTGGCGGGCGACTTGGAACAGGCGCTACGTGAACAAAAGGATAGCGCCAAGCTGGAACCGTTATTAATGCAAACCAGTGAGGCGTTGAAAACCTTGATGACTGATTTACGCGCTGCCCTGGATAGCGCTCCGTCCACCCCGTCAGCGGCGCTGACGGTGAATTGGGATCAACTCAACCCCCTCTTGATGCGCCTGGAGAAACTGCTCAGCGATGACGATGCCGAAGCAGTGGATTATCTCGCCACCCATCGGGGCGTCCTGGCGGAAGCCTTGCCTATCGAACCGTTCCTGGCCATTGAAAAAGCCACGATGGATTATCGTTTCGAAGAGGCTTTGCACCGGTTGCGCACGGTGTACAGTGAAATCCGAAAATCGGACAAGGGCTTAATGATGCCTGATTCCTACCGGCGCTGATTCCCATCCCAATAAGATTGCTGCAATACCTCAGCTCTTATGCCCTGCCACACTTGAATCCGTTTCGATATCGATTACCTCGACCCTGTTCCTGCCACCCTCCTTAGCTTGGTACAAGGCCTTGTCGGCCAGTTTTATGAGATTCGCAGGCGCCAAGCCACAGGCGACATTGCCATGATGTCGGCCAAGATTGCGCCAACAGATTTTCGCATGTCCGCACAAGGTCTGGCTTGCAGCCGCTCCAACGCTGACAGTCACCTGCCCCACGATGTCGGAGTTTGCGTGGGCGATCTCCAGCTCCGACACTTGGGCGCGAACCGTCTCACCCAACGTCACGGCATGCTCCAGCGAGCAGCCAGGCAGTAGCATCACGAATTCTTCACCGCCATAGCGGGCGACTACGTCGCCCGGCCTCCGGGGCCTAGCGGCAAGACAATCGGCTACGGTACACAGACAATCATCGCCTGCTTGGTGGCCGTGGGTATCGTTGTAGCGCTTGAAGTAGTCGATATCGAAGATCAGCAGTGACAGGGGATACTCATTCCGGCAGGCGCGCCACCATTCGTTATGTATTGCCTCGTCGAAGGCCCTGCGATTGGCGATGCCGGTTAAGCTATCGATCAAGCTGAGCATTCGCAACAGATCGGTTTGATGCTTGAGCGCCAGGTAGTTACTGACCCGCGCCTTCACCACCTGAGGATGCGGTGGTTTGTGGATAAAATCGAGCGCGCCCGCCTTCAAGGCTCGAGCCTCTAACTCCACGTCGGTGTGAGCGGTGACGAACAGCACTGGCACGTCGGACAGCAACGAATCGGCTTTGATCTCTTCGCATACGATGAATCCATGGCGATCCGGCATCTCCAGATCCAACAGAATCAGGTCCGGGGCGACCGATTGGGCAAGCGGCAATGCGTCGGCGCCCCGGGTGGTGAAATGCACCTTGCCTGTTCCCTTGAGGATCTCGGCCAGCACCCGGATCGTGCCTGGATCATCGTCCACCAACAGGATGCGGGACTCCCTGACGATTGTCTGTTGTTGTTTCATGATTGCGTTTCTATATCGGCCAAAATCTTTTCCACTTTAGAAAATTCGAGACAGTCCATGGCGGTGCGCAGATGTTGCGCCTGATCCACTCCGAGCCGCGCTCGAATGGCGGGGTACAAGGCATCAAACTGCTCCACAGCGGCCAGATCCCACTCTTTCAGGGCCTGCAACAGCGTTGCGATAGCGTCTGTGTCAAGGTCAAAGGGCACCCCATCGCCATCTCGAGGGCAGGCTTCGTCCACACCGCTCAGGTAGTTGCCAACGACGGCGAACAAGCCCTGGAGCATCCGGTCCAGCCGCTGGAGTTCTTCGGCGATACCGGTATCGGTCCCGCTCTTGAGATCCCTCTCCAGGGTCAAGGCGAGGTCGGCAGCCTCCTGGGCGCCGATATTTCCCAATACCCCCCGCAGGGTGTGCAGCCGGCTCGCCGCCTGGTCCCGCCGGCCTGCCGCCAGGGCCGCGCGCGCCATCTCGACGGCATCCCCCTGTTCCTCGGCCAGCAGCCGCAGCAAGGAATGGAACAGGTTGAGGTTTCCGCCCAGGCGTTGTAAGGCTTGCCGGCTGTCGATACCTGACATCCCGAGGTCGGGAACAGAGAGGTCCGGGGCCGCCGGGAGACGGGGACTCTCTAGCCGGTCCGCCTCGGTGCGTGGCTCGATCCATTGTAGCAAAGTGTCCAACAGGTCCTGCGGATCGATCGGCTTGGCCACATGAGCGTTCATGCCGACTGCCTCGCAAGTGGCGCGATCCTCTTCAAAAACCGCCGCGGTCATGGCGATGATGGGAAGGCGATCGAATCTATGCTGGACTCGGATGCGCCTACTGGCTTCCAAGCCGTCCATCTCCGGCATGTGCAAGTCCATCAGCACGGCATCGAAGGCGCCCTCATCCAGACAGTCCAGGGCCTGTTTCCCGTTCCAGGCCGTGGTGACCACTAGTCCCATACGTTCCAACATGTCGCGCGCCACGGTCTGATTGATGTCATTGTCCTCTACCAGCAGCACATGGGCGCCACGGATCGGCGCGGCGCGCTCGGACAGACCCACCTCAGTCTCCACCGCAGGTTCGCTCTGCGTACTACCACCCCGCGCGTCCATGATGGCGTCAAACAGGCGTGACGGCGTTACCGGCTTGGTCAAGATGGTGGCCAATGGAAGCTCGTGTATTTCCCGCAGCAGTTGGTCCCGGCTGTAGGCCGTGATCATCATGACCACGGGCGCCTTCGGCAATACCCCGGCTGCTACCAGTTCGCGCACCCGCCGCGCCACCGTCACACCGTCCATTTGCGGCATCATCCAGTCCAGCAGAACCAGATCGAACGCCTGATCCGGGCTCTCGCTGGCTTGCATCAGACGCTCCAGGGCTTCGCGGCCAGAAGCCGCTTCCGCCACTTTGAAATGCCAGGAGAGCAGGATTTCCCTGAGCATCTCCCGCGAAGTGTCCAGGTCGTCGACCACCAGCACATGTGTGCCGTGCAATCCGGCGTGGGTGCGGTTGGCAAGGGGTGGTCCGGCTACGGGCAGGTCCAACACGAAGCTGAAACAGCTGCCCTGGCCCAGCTCACTATCCAAAGTCAGCTCGCCTCCCATTCGTTGCACCAAATGCTTGGAGATGGTCAGGCCCAGGCCGGTGCCGCCGAAACGCCGAGTGACCGAGCCGTCGGCCTGCTGGAAAGCCTTGAACAGGTGTTCTTGCTGCTCCAGGCTAATGCCGATACCGGTGTCGCGTACAGCAAAACTCAGCTTCGCAGACTCCTCCCCTCCGCTACTCGTTGAGGAAAGACAGCTCACCTTGACGTGGACCTCGCCGGCCTCGGTGAACTTCACCGCGTTGCCCACTAGGTTGTTCATTATCTGTCCCAGCCGCAGCGGATCGCCCTGCAAGTGCTGGGGCACGTCGGGCGCCAGCTCGAACACCAACTCCACGCCCTTCTGCTCGGCCCCGATGCTGAACAGATCGGCTACGTTGTGCAGCACATCTTCCAGATTGAAAGTCGCGGAATCCAGCTCCAGACGGCCGGCTTCGATCTTGGAAAAATCCAGGATGTCGTTGATGATAAATAGCAGCGCCTTGGAAGAAGACTGAATCTTGCTCAGATACTCGCGCAAGCGGGTGGAGAGTCCCGGCAGCCCCAACCCCAGGCCCGACAGGCCGATGATCGCGTTCATGGGTGTGCGGATCTCGTGGCTCATGTTGGCGATGAACTCGCTCTTGGCCCGGCTGGCAGAGTCGGCGGCCTCCTTGGCCGCCTGCAGAGCCGATTCGGCCTGCTTGCGCTCGGTAATGTCGCGCACGATCTTCGAGGCGCCGACGATCCTGTCCTGCGCATCGACAATCGGCGAGAGGGTCACTGCGACGGGGATGTCGCTGCCACCACGTGGCCTGCGCAAGGTCTCGTACTGGGGCACCGCCTCGCCACGGCGGACCTGCGCCAACAAGGTCTGCTCCTCGCTGCCACGCTCTTCCGGAATCAGCATGGTGATCGAGCGGCCAACCGCTTCATCGGATGTGTATCCGAAAAGCTGCTCCGCCGCCCGGTTCCAGGTCAGGATCGTACCGTCCAGGTCTTCGCTGATGATGGCGTCGCTCGAGCTCTCGACGATGCTGGCTAGGCCAGCGATCTTTTCCTCGGCTTGCTTGGGTTCCGTGATGTCGCGATTGATTCCCACCATGCGCACGGCTCGCCCGGACTCATCCCTTTCGACGATCGCGGCTGCTTGGATATGCCGGACGGTCTGATCGGGCAGCAGAATGCGGAACGCGCTATCGAAAGCCCGATCACCCGCTACGGCAGCGGCCAGCTCCTGTTCCACACGAGGCAGATCATCGGGGTGACAGCGCGATTGCCAGAACTCATAGGAAAGACCGCTTGCGCGGATTTCGTCGGGCACGGCGTACATGCCATAGAGCCGTTCGTCCCATGTCAGCGTGTTGTCGGCGAGATCCCAATACCAAATACCGATGTCCGCTGCCTTGGTGGCCAACTCCAACCGGTTTAATGCGGAGCGCAATTGTTGGTTGGCCTCGATTGCTCTTTGTTCCGCTTGCTTGCGCTCGGTGATGTCTCGCCCAATTCCAAGAACGCCGAGGATCCTGCCATCGGCATCCGCCACCGGAACTTTGCGGGTCTCTAGAAAGGCGCGGCGCCCATCTGACCGATAAACCACTTCTTCCTCATTGATATGTACCTCGCCTGACTCAAGGGCTGCCCTATCGTTTTCCCGGAAAAAGTCCGCTAGAGGCTTGGGAACAAAGTCGTAGTCGGTCTTGCCGACGATTTTGTTCTCTCGGGCGCCGAAGAAGGCCTCGAATTCCCGGTTGCAAGCCAGATACGTTCCTTCTATATCCTTGAGCCAGATCAAATCTGGTATGGTGTTCACCACGACCGAAAGGCGGTTTCTGATCTCGCGCAAGTCCGCTTCTATTCTCTTGCGCTCCGAAATATCCCGTGACGAGGCATACAGATAGGAGCGGCCACCCAGCTCGATTCCCTTGGCATTGATCTCGGCATCAAAGATTGAACCGTCCTTTCGGCGGTGTTTGGTCTCAAAAGTAGCCGGCGCCCTGATGAACTCGCATAGCCTCTCGACGAGTTTTTCACGCGGAATCATCGCGTCCCAGTCGGTTACGTTCAGCAGGGCGGTCTCTTCGGCGGCATATCCCAGCATACGGGAGAAAGACTGGCTGAACTCCACCACATTGCCGTCTTCATCGAGGATATGAATGCCATCGCTGGCGGTGTCGAGCAGAGTTTGCAACCGGTCCGTAGTGTTCCGCTGTTGTGTGATGTCCTGAACCGTACCGATGCCTTCGATCGGACAGCCATGTGCGTCGAGTCGAATCTCGGCCCGCTCCCGCACCCACTTGATCTGCCCATCCGCAACGATCCGGTGCTCGATGTCGTAGGGTTCGCCGTGCAGCGCGGCCTGCCAGGCCGCCAACACCGCTTCGCGATCATCGGGGTGCAAAATATCGATAAACATATCGAGTGTGAGAGGCGTATAGGGAGGAACGCCGAATATGCGATAGGCTTCCTCAGACCCACTCAGCTCGTTCGCGACGATATCCAGCCGCCAACTGCCCACATGGGCCATAGCCTGGGCCTGACGCAATTCCTCGCTGCTCCTGGTGAGCGCCTGTTCCGCACGTCTGCGCTCGCTGATGTCACGGAAAGATACAATAGCCCCGTCGATGATCTCTTGCTCTAGAATCGGTGTGACCAGGAGGCTTATGGGGAAAGATTGGCCATCCTTGTTTATGAAGGCGTCTTCGATCTCCCGCCTTTGTCCGTCCCGCAGGGTTTGAAACACGGGGCATTCCTCGCTCGGATAGACCGAGCCGTCCGGCCGGCGGGCATGGAACAACCGGTGCTGATTCGCGCCTATCACCTCCTCTTCGCTGTAGCCCAGCAGGGCGAGCGCCGCAGGGTTGATGAAGATGCAAACCCCGTCGCGGTCCGTGCCATAGACGCCTTCGCCCAGACTGGAAAGCAACAGCCGATCCCTGGTCGCCAGCCGCCCAGCTTCCTGCAGCGAGCGCAGCAACCGGCCTCGGGACTGCTGTAGGCGTCGCCCGCCTATCCACAGGCCGAATACCCCGAGGACACCGATCACCCCGTGGCCGAGCAGCAGGCTGCGATGTTGATGGCGCTCGATTTCCAGGAAGGGCGCGAAAGGCACCGAGACGCTGATCCCGCCACGGATGTCCCCGCGCCGATACCCTTGCGCTTCGTGACATTTGAGGCAGGACGATTCCATGATCAGGGGACGCATGAAACGCAAATAAGTGCTGCCACCGAATGTCTCCAACGAGACCTTTTCTTCGACGCCCCGTTCAAAACTTTGCAGGGCCTGCCGCTCCCAAGCGTCGGGCGCGTTTTCAGGGCGAATGGGCTTTAAGCTGGTGATATGGCCCTGTACGCCGGAGCGCTCGGCGCCCAACTCATGCACTTGGCGGGTCATGTAAGCTGGGTTGATAAGAGTAAGGCGCTTGCCCGAAGTGGTGATCACATCCCGCTCCTCGAAATAGGAGAGGTATGGATTGGGTGGGGTTTCGGCCGTTGGCGGCACATAGACGCCGCCGTGCATGGCGACCCAGCGGCGATAGACCAAGTCCTTCTCGAAATGGGATTGCGCCGCGACACGGGCGAGTTCGAAGACGGAGATATCGACCTGGCGCCAGCTCCATGCTAGCGAGACGGCGACAATCGCCGTCCACAGCGAGATCAGGCACCACACAATACGCTCGTTCATTCGCAGGATTCCAAAATTGTCCATTTCAGCATCTCGACGTGGCCCTTGGCGCGCCGCTTTATTACAATGAACTTTCTAACTTTAGCAGGTTGAATCCATGAAAACTGTTCTCGCCATTCGCCATGTTGCTTTTGAGGATTTAGGCAGTTTTGCGCCCATTTTAGTGGATCGTGGCTACGCGATCCAATATCTGGAAGCTGGTTGGGATGATTTGACCGCGCTCGATCCACTGGCCGCCGATTTACTGGTTGTCCTCGGCGGCCCGATCGGGGTGTACGAGGAAGAGGCTTATCCCTTCATCCAGGACGAGCTACGCTTATTGCAAGCGCGTCTGAGTGCGAGACGCCCGACGCTAGGCATCTGCTTAGGCTGTCAAATGATCGCGCGGGCTTTGGGTGCAAAGGTTTATCCAGGTGGCCATAAGGAGATTGGCTGGAAACCGCTGGTCTTGACCGATGCAGGCCGCGCCAGTCCGCTGGCAGCGTTCGCTGATGGCGCGCCGGCGCTGCATTGGCACGGCGATACTTTCGATCTGCCGGAAGGCGCAACCTTGCTGGCGTCTACCGACCTCTACCCACATCAAGCCTTTACGTGTGGAAGTCAGGTATTGGCCCTACAGTTCCATATCGAAACCACAGCAAAAGGTCTGGAACGCTGGTTTATTGGCCATGCCTGTGAGATCGCTGGTACGCCGGGCTTGAAGGTCCCCATATTGCGCGCGGAAACTATGCGTTATGCGCCGGGAGCGGAAACGCGAGGCCAGCAATGTTTGAAGGTCTGGCTGGATCAAGCAGGATTATGACTGCACATAATTCGAGGAGTCCGCTGGTCAGCGTAGCAGTGCCAACTTACAACCACGCGCCTTTTTTGCAGGCCTGCCTGGAATCGGTGCGGAACCAGACCTATCCCCGGCTGGAGTTGGTTATTGTCGACGATGGCTCCACCGACGATACTCTGACGATTGCCGAGCAGTTCGCCGCCGACCATGCTGGGCGTTTCGAACATTTAACCGTTTTGCGTCAGCCCAATCGCGGTGTCAGCGCCGCATCCAACCGCGCCATCGCCGCCTGCCGGGGCGAATGGGTCCACCTGCTCGGCTCCGACGATCTTCTCTATCCCGAAAAGATTCAAGTCCAGCAACAAGCGATTGCCGACTGGAACGAGCCACGCCTGGCGCTCGTCTATTCCGACGTCGATTTCATTGATGCTGAGGGGCGAGTGCTGTCCTCTTCCACTCGGAAGCGGCCGCCGCCGAGACTTGATCACCAAGCCTATCTGCGCCTGATTCGCTATAACGATGTCGCCAACGCTACAGTCGCATTGCGTCGGGAGGCGTTTCTGGCGATCGGCGGCTTTGATGAACAGCTGCCGCTGGAGGACCTGGATGGTTGGCTGCGCTTATCGGTCAATCACGCGATCGCCCGGATTCCTGGCCTGTTGGCCGGTTATCGCCGACACGAGGGCAACGCCAGCCGTCGCCAACGCATGATGTTCGAGGCGAACTGGGATACCTTGGGCAAGTTCGCTGAACAGCATGGCGACTTGATTCCACCAGCGCTCTGGCGAGCCTGCCTGCGCCGCCGACTACGTAGTTTTCTGCGCTGGGCGCGGAAGAATGCGCGTGAATTGATACCGGTGATTCTTGGTGATGCCTTGCTCAGTCTGACGCGCACCCCCGAACCAGTAGTGTGGCGGCGCTACGCCGCGCGGTGCCGAGCGCTCGACGCATAACTCGATTTCCCGGATTTAAATATGTTTTATCAGAAAATTGTCTTTAATTAAATTAGTTACGCTGATACCTTCCTTGAAATAGACTAGCCCGCTCCTGGCAACTGCCTTTACAATCTCTTTGAACACGGGAAAGCCGCTCCTAGAGGCCGCTTCCCGCCAACTCCAAACCTGAAGACAAATTTAAGGAGTGACCGGTGGAACGCGAAAGTATGGAATATGATGTGGTCATCGTGGGCGCTGGCCCGTCCGGCTTGTCGGCAGCCATTCGTTTGAAGCAGTTGGCTGCGGAGAAGGATCAGGAAATCAATGTCTGCGTCCTCGAAAAAGGCTCCGAAGTCGGCGCCCACATCCTGTCCGGCGCGGTCGTGGAACCCCGTGCTCTGAACGAACTCATCCCGGACTGGAAAGAACAGGGCGCGCCGTTGCTGACGCCAGCGACCGAGGACCGCTTCCTGCTGCTGACCCGAGAGACCTCGTACCGGTTACCGACCCCGCCGCAGATGAACAACCACGGCAATTACCTCATCAGCCTGGGTAATCTGTGCCGCTGGCTGGCTGAGCAAGCGGAAGAACTGGGGGTGGAAATCTACCCCGGTTTCGCCGCTGCCGAAGTGCTTTATGACGATGAGGGTACGGTAGTCGGGGTCGCCACCGGCGATATGGGTATCGACCGGGAAGGTCATCAGACCGACCAATACACGCCTGGCATGGAACTGCGCGCCCGCTACACGATGTTCGCCGAGGGTTGTCGCGGCTCGTTGACCAAGTTGCTGTCCGAGCGCTTCAACCTGCGCGAGGGCGTGGACCCGCAGACCTATGGCATTGGCATCAAGGAATTGTGGGAAGTCGATCCTGCGAAACATGAGCCGGGCAAGATCGTCCATACTGTGGGCTGGCCGCTGGCCGCCAGCACCTATGGGGGTTCCTTCCTCTATCACATGGAAAACAATCAGGTGGCAGTCGGGTTCGTGATTGGCCTGGGCTACGAAAATCCACACTTGTCGCCGTTCGAGGAGTTCCAGCGTTTTAAAACGCATCCCGATATTCGTCCAACATTTGAAGGCGGACGACGCATTGCCTACGGGGCGCGCGCCATCTCCGCCGGCGGCATCCAGTCCATTCCCAAATTGACGTTCCCCGGCGGCGTGCTGATCGGCGACACTGCCGGTTTTCTGAACATGCCCAAGATCAAGGGCATCCATGCCGCGATGAAATCCGGGATGGTCGCTGCCGATGCAGTCTTCGCCGCTGTCGCTGCTGAGGAACCTCCCGTCGAAATCACCGCCTATCCCGAATTGTTGCGGCAAAGCTGGCTGTGGGAAGAACTCTACCAGGTGCGCAATATCAAACCGTCGTTCAGTTGGGGCCTGTGGGCGGCTATTGTCTATTCGGCGCTGGATACTTATCTATTTCGAGGCAAAGCCCCGTGGACTTTCCATCACAAGCCGGATCATGCCAAACTCAAGAAAGCCAGCGAGTGTCCGAAAATCGAGTATCCGAAACCGGATGGCGTGATCAGTTTTGACCGACTGTCCTCGGTATTCATTTCCAACACCAATCACGAGGAAGACCAGCCCTGTCACCTGACGCTGAAGGATTCAACCGTGCCGATCCAGGTCAACCTGGCGCTGTACGATGCGCCGGAGCAGCGCTATTGCCCGGCGGGGGTTTACGAGATCGTCCGGGACAGCGAGGGGAAAAATCCGCGCTTGCAAATCAACGCGCAGAACTGCGTTCATTGCAAGACGTGCGACATTAAGGACCCCACCCAGAATATTCACTGGGTGACGCCACAGGGCGGCGATGGGCCGAATTACCCGAATATGTAATTTCGTTGATCAATGAAAAAGCCCGGTTTTGCCGGGTTTTTCGCTTAAAACAGCAGATGTTGACCGAAAGCGCCAAGCTGGACAGCATCTTCCGGCTGGATTCGATCAACTACGAACTGGCGCTGGCCGAGGTATACGACAAGATTGAATTTAACAATGCCCGCGATTAGAGCCAATGCAGCGTGGTTTTTCATGCCGGGAATGCTATCTTAACGCGGGTCAGCATTTCTTCAGAACCCCCTCCGGAAACAGAGTCTATGAACAACCCAGTCCTTCTCTCCCAACCGCTTTCTCCCGTACAACAGCCCGTTTTCCATGCTCCCGCCTGGACAGTGGATACCGTGCTCGATCTCTTTGAATTACCTTTCGCTGACCTGATCTTTCGAGCGCAACAGGCTCTGCGCGAGCACTTCAATCCCAACGCGATCCAGCGTTCAAGCCTACTCTCGGTCAAAACCGGCAACTGCTCCGAAGATTGCGGCTATTGCTCGCAGTCCAAGCGCTACCAGACGGGCCTGGAAACGCAACGTCTGCTCTCCACCGAGGAAGTCCTGGCGGCGGCCCGGGCCGCCAAAGAAAAGGGCGCTGGCCGATTCTGCATGGGCGCGGCCTGGCGCGGTCCGAAGGAGAAGGACCTGCCGGCGGTCATGGAAATGGTGCAGGCCGTCAAAGCGCTAGGACTGGAAACCTGCGTCACCCTGGGCATCCTCAAGGATGGTCAAGCTGAACAACTGAAGGAAGCCGGCCTGGACTACTACAACCATAATCTCGATACCGCCCCGGAATTTTACGGCGACATCGTCACGACGCACACCTATCAGGACCGGTTGGACACTTTGCAGCGAGTGCGCGAGGCCGGCCTGAAGATTTGCAGCGGCGGCATCGTTGGCATGGGGGAAACACGCCAGCATCGCGCTGGGTTAATTGCGAAACTGGCCAATCTCGATCCACCGCCGGAATCGGTGCCCATTAACAATCTGGTGCCGATTCCAGGAACGCCGCTGGCCAATAGCAATCCCATCGATATTTTCGAATTTGTCCGCACTATCGCTGCCGCGCGCATCACCATGCCGAGCAGCTATGTGCGCCTGTCCGCCGGGCGCGAGCAAATGAGCGAAGCCGAACAGGCGCTGTGTTTTCTGGCGGGCGCCAATTCGATTTTTTATGGCGATCATCTGTTAACCACCAGCAATTCCCAGACATCCCTCGATAATGGGTTATTTCAGAAACTGGGCCTGCACGGCGTCTGAGAGGCCAGGTCACCTATCGCCTCTTTAAAACCAAACTAACAATCAGGAGTCCCCGATGACTGAAAGATTTCGCTTGGTCACACGCAGCGACATGGATGGCCTGGTGTGCGCGGTTTTGCTCAACGAGTTGAAATTGATTGACGACATCAAGTTTGTGCATCCCAAGGACATGCAGGATGGCAAGATCAAAATCAGCGACCACGACATCACGACGAATCTGCCTTATGTGCCTGGCGTACACCTGGCGTTTGATCATCACTCGTCAGAAGTCCTGCGCAACGAAGAGCATGATAATCATATTATTGACCCGAATGCGCCGTCGGCGGCCCGGGTGGTGTTCGATTATTACGGCGGCAAGGCCCGTTTCTCCGCCATCAGCGATGAAATGATGGTTGCGGTGGACAAAGCGGATTCGGCGCAGTTCTCTAAAGAGGACATTCTTGAACCGAAAGGCTGGGAACTGCTCTCCTTTCTCATGGACGCCCGCACCGGACTTGGACGGTTTCACAATTTCCGGATTTCCAATTACCAGTTGATGATGAATCTCATCGACTATTGCCGCAGCCACGGCATTGACGACATCTTGCAATTGCCAGATGTTCAGGAACGGGTGAATATCTACCTCGAACACGCGCCCAAGGCCAAGGAACAGATTCAACGTTGTAGTACGGTGCATAACAATCTGGTCGTGCTTGATTTGCGCAATGAAGAAACGATATGGGCGACCAACCGGTTTACGATCTATGCGCTGTTCCCGCAAACCAATATCTCGATCCATGTCATGTGGGGTTTTCAAAAACAGAACACGGTGTTCGCCACCGGCAAGTCAATTCTGAACCGGACGTCTAAAACCAATATCGGCGAATTAATGTTGCGCTATGGCGGCGGCGGTCATGAAAACGCCGGCACCTGCCAGATTAGTCACGATCAGGCCAATACCGTATTGACCGAGTTGATTGCGCGCATTACCCAGGATGGCTAAGGGTAAATCATTCACGATGACCAGCAACGCGGATTGGTTGAACCGCAGTCTGAAAGCGGTCTGGCATCCCTGCACTCAAATGAAATGGCACGACGATGGCGCGTTGCCGTTGGTGCCGGTCGCTCGTGGTCAGGGCGCCTGGTTATATGATTTCGACGGGCGGCGTTACCTGGACGCCATCGGTTCCTGGTGGGTCAATTTGTTCGGCCACGCCAATCCGCGGATTAGCGCCGCCATTCGCGATCAATTGGATCGGCTGGAGCATGTGATTCTGGCCGGCTTTACCCATGCGCCAGTGGTGGAGTTGTCGGAACGGCTGTCAGCCCTGACGGGCGGGACGCTTGGCCACTGTTTCTATGCCTCGGATGGTTCTTCGGCGGTGGAAATTGCGCTGAAAATGTCGGCTCACTACTGGCGCAACCACGGCCAGCCGGACAAACACCGGTTTGTCTGCCTCACCGGTAGCTATCACGGCGAAACCCTGGGAACGTTGGGCGTCAGCGATGTCGAGTTGTACAAGGAAGCCTACGGGCCTCTGATGCGCCACGCCATCACCGTGCAATCGCCCGATATCCGCCAGGCCAAGCCTTGGGAAAGCGCCGCCGATTTCACGCACCGGGCAGCGGCGGAATTGGAAGCCGTACTGAAGCTTCAACATGATCAAATCTCCGCCTTGATCGTCGAACCGCTGGTGCAGGGCGCCGGCGGCATGGCCATGTACGATCCCGAGTATTTGCAGCGCGCGCGCGCCTTATGCGACCAATATCGGGTGCATTTGATCGCCGATGAAATCATGGTCGGTTTTGGTCGCACCGGAACGCTGTTCGCTCACGAGCAAGCCAGCATCCGCCCTGATTTCCTCTGTCTGTCCAAAGGACTGACCAGCGGTTATCTGCCGCTGTCCGTGGCGCTGACGACCGACGCCGTGTATGCCGCCTTCTACGACGATGCCGTGACGCGCGGCTTTCTGCATTCCCATTCCTTTACCGGTAATCCGCTGGCCTGCCGGGCGGCGCTGGCGACTCTGGATATTTTCGTCGAGGATCACATCCTTGACCGCAACCGGGCCTTTGCCGAGCAATTCACCGAACTGCTCGCGCCTTTGGCAAATCATCCGCGCGTTCGGCATTTCCGCCAGCGCGGCATGATCTGGGCGCTGGACATCGATACCGATCGACCTGATTTTCGGTTGCGTTTCTATCGCGAGGCGCTGGCGCGGGAGATTTTCCTGCGTCCGCTTGGTACGACCGTGTATTTCATGCCGCCCTACATTCTCGATAATGACGAGGCCGCGCTGCTCGCAGAACGGGCGGTCGCGGCGCTAAACGCGGCGTTGGAATGATCTGGGACGAACTGGAAACCGGTCTTGCGCAACTGGCGACCGAGGGTTTACTGCGCCGACGTCGGATGCTGGATGCGCCCTGTGGTCCTGAGGCCGTGGTCGGTGGCCATCGTTTCATCGCCTTTTGCAGCAACGATTACCTTGGCTTGGCCAGCCATCCTGCGCTGATCGCAGCGGTGCAGGAAGCTGCGGCGCGCTGGGGCGTTGGCAGCGGCGCGTCGCATGTCGTCAGTGGCCATCTGCGTCCCCATGCCGAACTGGAAGAACGACTGGCCGCCTTCGTCGGTCGGGAGCAGGCCCTGTATTTCACCACCGGCTACATGGCGAATCTAGCCATCGCGCCGGCGCTTCTGGAGCGCCATGACGCCATTTTCGCCGACCGGCTCAATCACGCCTCGCTGATCGATGCCGCCCAGTTGGCGCGCGCTGAACATATCCGCTATCCGCATGGCGATCTGGATGCGTTGGCCGACCGGCTGCAACGCAGTCGCGCGCGGCGCAAATTGATCCTGACCGATGCGGTGTTCAGCATGGATGGCGATCTGGCGCCGCTGCCGGAACTGTTTGCACTGGCTGAACGGTTCGATGCCTGGCTGGTGGTCGATGACGCGCATGGATTCGGCGTTCTTGGTCCCAATGGGCGGGGCAGTCTGGCTCATTTTCAACTTCCCGCGTCACCTCGCCTGATTCTGATGGGTACGCTGGGTAAAGCCGCCGGCGTTTCTGGAGCTTTCATTGCCGGCGACCGGCGCGTTATTGAATGGCTGATGCAGCGGGGACGCCCCTATATTTTTACTACTGCCTCCAGTCCAATAATTGCTGCTGCATTGCTGGCCAGTCTGGAGTTGATCGCCGCCGGCGATGACCGTCGCGCGCACCTGCACGACCTGATCACGCGGTTACGCGCAGGACTGGACGGGTTGCCTTGGCAGTTATTACCGTCATTGACAGCGATTCAACCCTTGGTGATCGGCGATAATCTGACAACCCTGGCGCTCGCGGAACAATTACTTGCCAAGGGTCTGTGGATTCCCGCGATTCGTCCGCCCACCGTGCCGGCAGGTACGGCGCGGCTGCGAATTTCCCTGTCAGCGGCCCATACCACCGAGCACGTGGACGCCTTACTCACGGCGCTAAGGGGCTGTGTTGAGCTGGATACGCAGGTCTCCCTTACCAACCCTCCCGCCTTTGCTAAAGGGGGGAACCTATGACTCGTAACCAACTGAGAAACGATAGCAGCCTCTCTCCAGAATTACCCGCCAAACGGCGCATTCGCCAGGCTTTCGATCAGGCGGCGGCCACCTATGATGAAGCCGCTGATGTGCAGCGCGAGGTCTGTGACCGGCTAGCTCGATGTTTCGAGCAGACCGGCAGCGACTTTCAACCGGGAACCGTTTTGGAGGCCGGCTGTGGCACGGGTTATGGTGTGCGGTGGTTGCGACAACGTTGGCCTCGCGCTGAGCTAACATTAGTTGATTTCGCATCGGGTATGCTGATTGCCTCACGCTTGCAATGTCCGTGGACGATGCAGGTTTGCGCTGACATTGAGACATTGCCCTTTGCAGACCAGCAGTTTGATCTTTACTGGTCCAGCTTGGCTTGGCAGTGGAACGATCCGCAACAGTGTTTAACCGAAGCGGGACGAGTGCTGCGACCCGGCGGGATGCTGGCGGTCGCAACGCTGGGGACCGATAATTTTCCCGAGTTGCGCCATGCTTTTGCTGCCATCGATGATTACAGCCATGTGCTGACGATTCCAACGCCCGAACGCTTGTTAGCGCATTGCCAGGCGGATGGCTGGACCGTGAATATCTGGCGGCAGCAAGCGGTGCGCCGGCATTATCCCGACCTGCGCACCCTGCTGCGCCGGGTTAAGGCGGTGGGCGCCCGCGAGGTGGAACAGCGCCGACCCGCCCCGTTCGGGCGGACCGCCTGGCAGGCGGTCACCGCGCGTTACGAGCAGTTACGCGAACCCGAGGGATTGCCGCTGACTTACGATGTGGTCTGGCTGATTGCGCATCGGCTGCAAAAGGTACGCAATGCGTACCCTACAATTGAATGATCGATGGAGGGTACGCATTGCGTACCTTGATAATGGCAGTGAGGGGTTGGAGGAGAGGGGAGATGCAGATCGATGTAGGGTACGCATTGCGTACCTTTTGATAATGGCAGTGAGGGGTTAGGGGAGAGGGGAGATACAGATGAAACAGGCATTTTTTGTAACGGGCACGGACACCGGCGTCGGTAAAACCCTGGTGACCTGCGCCCTGCTGCATGCAACTCGTCAACAAGGTTCCACGACAGTGGGAATGAAGCCCATCGCGGCGGGGGTCGAGGATGACGGACGCAACGGCGATGTAACGCAATTGCTGGCGGCCAGTTCCATTCAACCCCCTCCGGCGTTGGTTAATCCCTATCTGTATATACCACCAATTGCGCCGCACATCGCAGCGCACGAGGCGGGCAAGCCCGTCGATATCGCGGTGATCACGGCGGCTTTCACACAATTGTGTGAGTTAGCCGAAGTGATCTGGGTGGAAGGGGTTGGCGGATTCCGGGTTCCGCTTGACGAATGTTCAGACACGGCTGATCTGGCCGTGGCGCTGGATTTGCCCATCATTCTGGTGGTTGGCATGCGCCTGGGTTGTTTGAATCATGCGCTGTTGACCGCCGAGGCGATTGCGGCTCGGAATTTACGCCTGGCAGGCTGGGTCGCTAACCGGATTGATCCAGCTATGGAGCGGTTTGAGGCCAATGTTGAAACGCTCAGTACGCGCCTGGAAGCGCCGTTGCTGGGAGTAACGCCGTATGGGACCAATCCAGTGCGGGCTGCCGGTGCACTGCAATTGACGGCATTACCGATGAACATAGCGTCATGAGTGTCTGGCCAAAAAACCGATATGCCTTTACTATGGGCTACCAGGCTTTTCGTCAAAAGTTGCTGGCGCCCAGCGTTGCAATACCTGCTCTAACGCCTTTTGCCTGAACGGCTTGGCCAAAAAATCATCCATACCGCAGGCCAGACAGGCTTCCCGATCGCCTTCCAGAGCATTGGCAGTGATAGCGATAATCGGCAGCCGGCTGTAGTTCATCGCTTGTTCGCGCGCCCGCCATCGGCGAGTCGCCTCAAAACCATCCATCTCGGGCATTTGGCAGTCCATAAGCACCAGATCATAATGCGCGCGCTCCAGAGCCAGTAACGCCAACTGGCCGTTCTCTGCGACCTCGGTCCGGCAACCCAACTTATACAGCATCATCAGCGCCAACTCCTGATTGATCAGGTTATCCTCGGCCAGCAGAACATGCGCTGGGCAGCGAACTGTAGTGGCGTTCACTAACGGCTTCGATACGGGTTCGGGCACCGCGCCTGTTGCGACTGTGAGGCTCTGATGCAACAATCGGCGATAGATGGGCTTGTTCAGTGCGCAAATAAAGCCGGCCTGACGCAGATCGCTAACACCACTCAGCGTCATGGACGACAGCAGAATCAACCGCGTCGCTGCAATGGCCGGGTCGGCCTTGATGGCCTGCGCCAGATCGAGTCCAGTCATATCGGGCATATTCATATCCAGCAGAGCCAGGTCGTAGGGAGCGCCGGCTTGCCGCGCAGCGCGCAACTTGGCTAACGCTTCCGTTCCATCGCACGCACTATCGGTGTGCAGATTCCAGCTCGCCAGGTGCTGCTGCAAAATTTCCCGGTTAACAGGATGATCATCCACCGCCAGCACCCGAAAACCCGCTGGCAGGCAAACCCTTTTTGATGGAGCAGGCGTCTGGTCCGACGGCGCCAGCTTCACAGTAAACCAGAAGGTGGAGCCGCGCCCAACTTCGCTGTTGACGCCAATAGTCCCGCCCATGATTTCCACGAGCTGCTTGGCGATCGCTAACCCTAGGCCCGTTCCGCCAAACCGGCGGGTGTGCGAACTGTCAGCCTGAGAAAAGACCTTAAACAAACGGGACTGCACCACTGGATTGATGCCAATTCCCGTATCGCGCACCGTGCCGCGCAACACGATTTCGTTGACCATGCCGCCCGGCGCGCGCTCCAGGTTCATTATCACCTCGCCTTGCTCGGTAAACTTGATGGCGTTGCCCACCAGGTTGATGAACACCTGCTGGAGCCGGGTGGGATCGCCTTGCACCGCAGCCGGCACTTCAGGCGCGATCCGGCAAATGAACTCCAGGCCCTTTATGTGCGCTCGTTCGGCCAGCATCTCTCCCACCGTTTCGATGACTTGACGAGGATCAAAGTCGATCTGCTCCAACTCCAGATGCCCTGCTTCAATCTTGGAGAAATCCAGGATGTCATTGATAATCGCCAGCAACGCTTCTCCGGATTGTTGCACCCTATCCACATAGCGCCGCTGAGTGGCGGTAAGCGGCGTATCCAGCAATAGTTCGTTCATACCCAGCACCCCATTCATCGGAGTGCGGATCTCATGACTCATGGTCGCCAGGAACTGGGATTTGGCCAAGCTGGCCGCTTCCGCCGCTTCCTTCGCCTGTCTGAGTTCCGCCGTGCGCATTTCCACCTCGTCTTCCAGATGTTCACGGTGGCGCGCCAGTTGTTGATCGCGGGCCTGAATCTGCGTCAGCATCTCGTTGAAGTTGTCGATGAGTTGACCGACTTCATCGTGACTGAATTTTCGCGCACGCAGCGAGTAATCCTTATTTTCGGTAATTTGCGCAGCGGTTTGCCCCAGCGCCAAAATGGGACCAGTCAGATAACGGCGAAAGCGCAAACCAACCCAGGCTGCCGTAATCAGAGCAACCAAGATCAATCCTCCGGTGCCTAGCAGATACAGGCCGAGAATTCGCCAGGAATCGCTGATATCCGCCAGCAAATACAGTTTGCCGAGTTGCTCGCCATCGACGATGATGGATTCCTCTAGATGGAGGAAGCGGACCTCGTTGAACCAGCCGGTATACTCGTGCAGCGCCCAGTCGCAGGATTCATGAGCGCCAACTGACGAGGTGGTCGCGTAATGGGCGAAGGGTGCGCCATCAGCATGGATGATACAGGCGAATACGACATTGGGCGCGACCCGCAGGGCTTCCAGATTGACTTTTGCGCCATGCTCATCGTTGAAAGCTACGGCGGCCTGACTGTTGATGGCGGTCATCCGCGCCAGGGTCGCCAGTTGCGTCAACATATCTCTCTGAAGCTTGAAAGCGGCGCCGACGGCGAAAATGCTCCAGGCTACGATGAGGGCGATCCCAGCGGTCAGCATCAGAATCAGAATGAATTTCCGGTGCAGCGGCCAATCGTGCAGGTTCACTATCATCTTTCGGCTACTCCACAATTTTTGCCATGCGCAACATTTGGGCGCTCAATTTCAGGCCCGTCTGTTGTGCAATCATGAGGTTAATGGCGAACCGCACTCGACCCTCCTCAAGGTACAATTCGATCATGCCGCCCTTTTCCGCAAAATTGGGTATATCGCTGATAGTGAGGACTGGAACTTGCGCCAGTGTAGCTCGCAATGCTTTCAGTTGCGACGCCTGGTCAGCGCCGAGATACAGCATCTGGCAACTTGGCCAATCCTGGATTAAAGGATTGTCTGTAATTTCAATGGGACGCCCCTGGGCTTGACGCTGGGCGAGCAATTGCAGTTTGCCGTCCAGTGGAGATTTACCTAGAACACAGAGCCGCAGTGGCGCGGCGGCAAAGGCGAAAACGCTGTCCGGCCACTCAACGAACTTGGCGAAATTGTAAACAAAACCGGCTTTAACTCCATATTCTGCCGATGAATCGGCTCGAATGCTCACTATCTGAAACAGCAAGGTGATTAAACTAACCAGCAGGGCTTTTCTCATTGCATGATGAAGAGCCTTCATGGGCGGAGCGCCTAAAATTTGACGTCCAGTTTCAGGTAAACGCCTCGTTCGATTTCCGTGGACGCTGATTGAATGTATTGAGAAACGAATTCTGGATGGGTCTGGTCGAGGAGATTTTGCCCGACCAGAGAGATTTCCAGATCGCGCTGAATTTTCCAGGCCAGCCGCATATCCAGATTCGCATAGGCTGGAATGGCAAAGCCGGATCCTTCAATCTTGCTGACATAGCGCAGCCAGGCATCCCATTGCCATGCAGGGTGAAACACCCACGATGAAAGCAGCGAAAACTGGCGAGCCGGGGGAGCCGCAGCGCCAATCCCATCTCCCAAGTAGTTAATCCAACTGTAGCTGGCCTGCAAGCGCCAATCAGTATGAGGACGCCAGTCTGCGGTCAATTCCAGGCCGTAAAGCCGGGCATCACTTTCGTTTGTCAAAAATTGCTTTACGGCAGGCGCCGATGGGTTACCCAAGTCGGGCGTCCAGAAAATATTGCGTAATTCATCGTAGTCGTAGTAAAAGCCGGCCACATCCCAACTCAGAGTGGATGAGTGCTGATGACGCCACCCGATGTCAAGCCCGGTCATATTTTCAGCAGCGAAATCGGGATTATGTTGGAAAATGATCGCTACCGGCAAATCGGGATCGAGAAAGGACGGCAGTGGTTGCACAAGTTCACCGATAGGCGCGTTGATCAGCCAGACCCTCAGATCAGATTCCGCACGTGACGGCGTGCGCACGACGCGAGAGACGGCTGCCCAGACGCTGTTGCGCCAATCCGGCGTCCAGAGTAACCGTATATTCGGTTGCGCCTCAAAACCGGTGTAATCGTTATGATCAAAGCGGCTGCCCAGCGTCAGACGCCAACGATCGGGAACCAGGGTGATGTCATCCTGGAGATAGACGCTAAACAACTGGTCGGTGCGCTTGGCGGGATCAGCGGTTGAATAGGCCGAGTTGGCGATGTTGTTGTCGATGCGCCGATAGCCCAGCCCCCAGATGACATCCTGCTGCTGGCCGATGGCAAAACGCTGCTGGAACTCCAGATCAAAAGTATGGGTATCCTGGCTGAGCCAGACATGCTCGAAATGTTCCTGCTCAAGATAGGCTTGCAAGCTATAACCGGTATCCTGACTCGTTTGCCGTTCCCAGCGCGACAGCAGATAGCCGCCGCGAAGGGTCTGATCGAAGTCAGTTAGCAGATTAGCGCCCGTGACGGATGGCAGAAGGACGCGATCGCCAGTTTGGCTATTGTAGATTTCGCCTTCGACCAGCAGGCGATCGGTTCCAGCGTGACGATCCAGACGAACGCCGATGCGTTCATTTCGCCAGTCGTCTGCGCCTTCACCGCCGGTGGCCAATCGGGAAGGGCCATAGTCCTGCGCTTTAGCATAGACGCGCACAGCCGTTTCGTCGTTGATCTTCCAGCCTTGCTGCACGAAGCCATCCGCGTGTAACTCCGTACCTCCAGCGACAACCACTTGCCCTCCCCGCGTTTCTTTAGCCGATTCGGTGATGATATTGATGACGCCGTTAACGGCGTTAGCACCCCACAATGGCGCCGGCCCACGGATCACCTCGATCCGCTCGATGATTTCCAGCGGAATATTCTGGGCCTCCCAGAAAACTCCGGAAAATAGCGGTGAATAAAGACTGCGTCCGTCCATCAGCACCAGGAGCTTATTGGAAAAGCGGTCGGCAAACCCTCGGATGGAGATCGCCCACTTGTTGTTGCCCAGGGCAGCGACCTGTACGCCAGGCGCGAGACGTAGCGCTTCCGGGAGATTAGTCGCCCCGCTGCGGCGAATGTCATCGGCGCTAATCACAAACACCGCTGCTGGCGTATCTGCAAGCGGTTGCGCCTTACGGGAGGCTGAAGTCACAATGACTTGAGAGAGTTCTTCAAGACTCAGTTCCAGGAAGACTTCTGCTTCATCAGCGGCGGAACCCGCAGATGCATCGTCCAGCGGGCTAATAATGCTGATGACTACACCGAATAACAGGGCGTTCCGACGGATTGAAAAAAGAGATAACCTGGATTTCATTATCGAATGGATGAATGACTATTGTGGCAAAGGCACGCTGCTGGACGTCGCCTCCTGGGCGCGTTTCGTGTAATCCATATACGCGGGAATGGCGCCAATGGCACCAGGCTGGTTACGGCAATGCTCAACAGCGTTGCAAAGACAACCAAACCGCCCATGATCAACCCTATGATGGGGTAATCTTCAAGCAACACGGCTGCCAGGCCCAGCAATACCGTGATCAAGTAAGTCAATAATCCCAATCCCACCAAATAACCTATGTAGCTCACTCGACCGATTCGGCCCTGTGTCGAGAAAATCTTGGGTAACCATTCAGTCCCCCCCTTTGGCAAAGGGGGGTTAGGGGGGATTTTGGCCCCGTCGCCCATGCGCAATCCCCCCCGGCCTTCCTTTTTCAAAGGGGGGAAGTGAACGCTTACAATCTTGGTTTCGCTAAATTCACTGGGTTTGGCGGGCGTGATGGCGCTGCGCGGGAGGCCCCAGGGGCTGGGATGATTCATGTGATCTTCCATATTTTTAATTTGCTGAGCTATTTTTAATGATCTTTTACGGAATCTCAACATAGTCTTATTCCTGTCCTTTGCCCCGGTTGTCATGACAAAATCTCAAGGCGTGGGAAAACGGAAAACAGCGAATTCTGATAGATCGCTCCCATGCTCCAGCGTGGGAACAATAACCTGTCTTCTCATCGCATGATGAAGAGCCTTCATGAGCGGAGCGCCTAAAATTTGACGTCCAGTTTCAGGTAAACGCCTCGTTCGATTTCCGCGGGCGCCGATCGAATGTATCGAGAAACGAGTTCAGGATGGGTCTGGTCGAAGAGATTTTGTCCGACCAGAGAGATTTCCAGATCGCGCTGGATTTTCCAGGCTAGCCGCATATCCAGATTCGCATAGGCTGGAATGGTATAGTCGGATCCTTTAACCTCACTGACATAGCGTAGCCAGGCATCCCATTGCCATGCGGGGTGGAACGCCCACGATGAAAGCAGCGAAAACTGGTGAGTCGGAGGACGGGCGGTGCTGTCGCCGCGTCCCAAGCTATTAATCCAGCCATAGTTCGCTTGCAAGCGCCAATCGGCGTGGGGGCGCCAATCGGCGGATAGTTCCAGGCCGTAGATCCGTGCGTCACTCTCATTCTCTACGGCTCGTTTCAAAGTGATCAGCGGTGGGTTAAGAAGATCAAGCGAACCCGATGAAAGATTTCGTAATCGTTCGTAGTCGTAGTAAAAGCCGGCCACATCCCAACTCAGAGTGGATGAGTGCTGATGACGCCATCCGATGTCAAACCCTGTCATTCTCTCAGCAGTGAAATCGGAACTGCCTTGCAAAATGATCGCTATCGGCAAATCGGGATCGACAAAGGGCGGCAGGGATTGTACAAACTCGCCGATGGGGGCGTTGATCAGCCAGACGTTCCCATCGGATTCCGCGCGCGACGGTGTGCGCACCACTCGGGAAACCGCCGCCCAGATGCTGGTGCGCGGGTCAGGCGTCCAGAGTAACCGCACATTGGGTTGAATCTCGAAACCGGTGTAATCATTATGATCAAAGCGACTGCCCAGCGTCAGACGCCAGCGACCGGGAACTAGAGTAATGTCGTCCTGGAGATAGGCGCTGAACAGATCATCGGTGCGTTTGGCGGGATCGACGGTCACATAGATAGTTCGAGTGGTGTCATCGCTGATGCGCCGATAGCCCAGCCCCCAGATGACATCCTGCTGCGAGCTGATAGCGAAACGCTGCTGGAACTCCAGGTCAAAGATGGTGCTATCCTGGTCGAACCAGATATGCTCTAAACGCTGCTGTTCAAGATAGGCTTGCAAGCTATAACCGGTATCCTGACTCGTTTGCCGTTCCCAGCGCGACAGCAGATAGCCGCCGCGAAGGGTCTGATCGAAGTCAGTTAGCAGATTAGCGCCCGTGACGGATGGCAGAAGGACGCGATCGCCAGTTTGGCTATTGTAGATTTCGCCTTCGACCAGCAGGCGATCGGTTCCAGCGTGACGATCCAGACGAACGCCGATGCGTTCATTTCGCCAGTCATCTGCGCCTTCACCGCCGGTGGCTAGTGGGCTGACACAGAAGTTTTGACAGGTAGCGGTGGGTGCCCTATGGTTGAGATCAACAGGAGGAATCACCATGGCCCACAAGTATCTGGTTGATCTAACTGAAGAGGAGCGGGAAGACCTGCTGAAGGTCATTCATAAAGGCAAGGCAGCGGCGCGCAAGGTTGCCCGTGCCCATGTGTTGCTGCAGGCTGCGGAAGGGGCGACGGATGAGGCCATTGCCCAAAGCCTTCACTTGGGGATTTCGACCGTTCATCGTACCCGTCAACGGTTTGTCGACGAAGGGTTGCTGGCGGCGTTAAGCGAGCGGCCACGAGTCGGTTTGCCCCCGGCCTTGACCGGCAAACAGGCCGCCTTTCTGGTCGCCTTGGCCTGTAGTACCCCGCCCGCTGGCCGTTGTCAGTGGACTCTCCAATTGTTAGCGGACCGCTTCATGGAACTCCGGCCCATCGAAGCCATTTCCCGTGAGAGTGTGCGGCGCATCCTTAAAAAAACGACCTCAAACCCTGGCAACGTCAAGAATGGTGTATTCCCAGTGTCAGTCCCGATTATGTTTGGCATATGGAGGATGTGTTGGACCTGTACGCCGAACCCGATGATCCTCAATACCCCCAAGTGTGCTTCGATGAAAGTCCGGTGCAATTGACCAGCGAAACCCGCTGTCCTCAACCCGCCCGCCCGGGTCAACCGGCGCGCTATGACTGTGAATACAAACGCGAAGGCACCGCCAATTTATTTCTATTCGTACAACCCTTGCGCGGGTGGCGTCATGTTAATGTCACGAAACAGCGCACCAAACGCGATTTTGCCCAGCAAATGCAGCAACTCGTTGATGTGTACTTTCCGAAGGCGGAGCGAATCCGGTTGGTCGTGGATAACCTCAATACCCACACTCCTGCGGCCTTGTATAGTGTCTTTTCTCCAGAGGAAGCCCGCCGGATCACCCGCAAGCTCGAATTTCATTACACCCCCAAGCATGGCAGTTGGCTCAATATGGCGGAATGTGAGTTCGCTGTTCTCGCCGGCCAGTGTTTGAATCGCCGCATTGCGAACCTCGAAACTTTGCGGAAGGAAATCGCCGCTTGGCAAGGCCCACGCAACCTACGTCAGACCAAAATCCACTGGCAGTTCGGCACCGACTTGGCCCGGGTCAAACTCAAGCGCCTCTATCCTCCCTTGAAATCTTCTGAAACCCCGGTGGACCTAGAAACCTCTGAACCTGTCAAAACTTCTGTGTCAGCCCACTAGTCGGGAAGGGCCATAGTCCTGCGCTTTAGCATAGACGCGCACAGCCGTTTCGTCGTTGATCTTCCAGCCTTGCTGCACGAAGCCATCCGCGTGTAACTCCGTACCTCCAGCGACAACCACTTGCCCTCCCCGCGTTTCTTTAGCCGATTCGGTGATGATATTGATGACGCCGTTAACGGCGTTAGCACCCCACAATGGCGCCGGCCCACGGATAACCTCAATGTGTTCGATGATTTCCAACGGGATATTCTGAGCTTCCCAAAAAACTCCAGAAAATATTGGTGAATAAAGACTGCGTCCGTCCATCAGCACCAGGAGCTTATTGGAATAGCGGTCGGCAAACCCTCGGATGGAGATCGCCCACTTGTTGTTGCCCAGGGCAGCGACCTGTACGCCAGGCGCGAGACGTAGCGCTTCCGGGAGATTAGTCGCCCCGCTGCGGCGAATGTCATCGGCGCTAATCACAAACACCGCTGCTGGCGTATCTGCAAGCGGTTGCGCCTTACGGGAGGCTGAAGTCACAATGACTTGAGAGAGTTCTTCAAGACTCAGTTCCAGGAAGACTTCTGCTTCATCAGCGGCGGAACCCGCAGATGCATCGTCCAGCGGGCTAATAATGCTGATGACTACACCGAATAACAGGGCGTTCCGACGGATTGAAAAAAGAGATAACCTGGATTTCATTATCGAATGGATGAATGACTATTGTGGCAAAGGCACGCTGCTGGACGTCGCCTCCTGGGCGCGTTTCGTGTAATCCATATACGCGGGAATGGCGATGGCGGCAATGACGCCAATCACCATAATTAACGGCATAATCAACGCCAGCAGGATAACGCCCAGTGTATTAGGCGGGGGTGGATTGCCGAAACGATTCGGTCCCTGGGAGCCGGGAATGATCATCAATACTAGATTAACCAGCGGAATTAGCGTCAATATCGACCACCAACTACTGGCGTTAAAATCATGAAGACGCTGGATCGCCAACAGGATGGTTACGGCAATGCTCAACAGCGTTGCGAAGAGAATCAAACCACTCATGATCAACCTCATGATGGGGTAATCTTTAAGCAATCCGGCTGCCAGGCCCAGTAATACCGTGATCAAGTAAGTCAATAACCCCAATCCCACCAAATAGCCTATGTAGCGCACTCGACCGATTCGGCCTTGTGCCGAGAAGATCTTGATTTCGCTAAATTCCTCAGATGTCGGGGGCTTGATAGCGCTACGAGGAGGTTCATAGGGGCTGGGATTGTTCATTGCATACTCCATGATTGATTTGCAAGAATTGTAGAAGCCACCGAACCGAGTCGCAATACAACTATAGTTCCACGACAAGCAATGCATCTTCGATAATACACTTGATAAATCAATATGATATCCCAGTCCATCGCCGCGCCAATCGACACGCTCCGCCATATCGAAACTCCGGAAGGTATTGAATTGAGCCTGCGGGTGGCGGGGCCGGTCGCGCGAATATTGGCATGGAACGTGGACAGTCTGATTCGTTACGGCGCATTGTGGGTAATGTTGATGGCGCTGGCGGTGCTGGGAAAAGGCGGACTGGGGCTGTGGCTGATTATCCTGTTCCTGGCGGAATGGCTCTATCCGGCAGTGTTCGAGGTCTATACCGGCGGCGCGACGCCTGGCAAAAAGGTCCTGGGACTTAAGGTTATTCATGCGAACGGTACGCCCATCGATTGGCCGGGGGCGTTGATTCGCAACCTACTGCGGGCAGTGGATTTCCTGCCCTTTCTGTATGGCTTTGGACTGGCGGCCATGCTGTGCAATCGTGATTTTCAGCGGTTAGGCGATCTGGCGGCGGGTACGTTGGTCATTTACCGTGACCCGCCCACCGCCGCGCCACAACTACCACCCGGTCCCGCGTTGCCGCCGCCTTTCCCGTTAAGTTCCGCCGAACAACAATTGCTCATCGACTTCGCCGAACGCAGCGCCACTCTCAACCCGGAACGGCAGGCGGAGCTTGCAAACCTGTTGGCCGGTCAAACCGGGCTTTATGGCGTGGTTGGCGTTGAACGCCTATGCGCCTATGCCCGCTGGCTGGCGGGGGAGGAAACATGAAGCAACGGCCCTTCGAGGATCGCCATGCCGCTGGCTGGCAGGCGTTCGCTGCGCAACTGGATCGTCTGGAGGGACAGCGGGCGCCGAAGAATACGCCCACGACACCCCCTTTACCGGTCGCCGAGATGCCCGCTGCCTACCGCCAGCTTTGTCAGCAACTGGCTATCGCGCGCTGCCGACGCTACAGCGGTTCGCTACTGGCGCGGCTGAATCAGTGGTCCTTGCGCGCCTATCAGCAGATTTACCGCGCTCCGCAACGGCGCTGGCAGGTGGCGCTGGATTTTTTGACCACCGACTTTCCACAACGAGTGCGCGCCGACGCCAAACTGTTCTGGCTCTGCGCAGCGCTGTTCTATCTGCCGTTGCTGGGCATGGGCTGGGCGGTCTATCAGGCCCCGGAATTGATTTACAGTCTGCTGCCGCCAGATGCAGTCGCCGATCTCGAAACGATGTACGCGCCTGATCCGACGGCTGACGACCGCGACCCCGCGAGTGATCTGGCGATGTTCGGCTACTACATCCACAATAATATCGGCTTGGGTTTCCGCACTTTCGCCGGCGGCGTGTTGTTCGGCGTAGGTTCCGCTTTCATGTTGTTATTCAATGGACTCTTCATTGGCGCGGTGTCCGGTTATTTGACGGCGCAAGGGTTTATCGAGACTTTTTATACCTTCATCGCAGGTCATGGCGCTTTTGAATTAACCGGTATTATGCTGGCCGGAGTGGCGGGGTTGAAAATGGGTTGGGCCATTCTCGCGCCGGGCCGGTTGCATCGGGTGGAAGCCTTGCGGCAAGCGGCGTCCGGCGGCGTCCGGTTGATTCTGGGCGCGGTCGCGCTCCTGCTGCTGGCGGCGTTTATCGAAGCGTTCTGGTCTTCCAATCGAGCGATTCCGGCGGACATTAAATACGCGGTCGGCGCGTGTGGCTGGTTACTGGTGATTCTTTATCTGACGCGGGCGGGCCGGCGTGGCGCTTGAAACCATCAACGCTGAACTGCGCCGGCGCAACGCCTGGGAAGCCACCGACCTGGGCATGGCGATGGTGCGTCAGTGGTTCAGTGCGGTCTATGCCGCCTGGTTTGCGGTCGCGCTGCCATTATTTGTGCTGTTGCACTTGGCGTGCTGGGGACACTGGTGGTTGGCGCCGTGGCTGATGTGGTGGCTGAAACCCCTGCTGGATCGTCCGTTGCTGTATATGTTCAGTCACGCCCTGTTTGCCGATCCGCCGAATCAGCGCCAGTTCTGGCGGGCCTTGCCGGGATTATTATGCCGACGGCAGGCACTGACGGCGCTGACCTGGCGGCGTCTGGATTCCGCCCGTTCCTTCACGTTGCCGATCGGACAACTGGAAGGATTGACGGGCAAAGCCCGCCGGCAACGGTTGCGCGATTTGAGTTATCCAGGCCGAGGGGCGGCGGTGTGGTTGACTGTGGTGGGTCTGCACCTGGAAATTGCTCTGGATTTCGCGCTGATCGCTCTGGTGTGGATGTTGGTCCCCGATTTCGTGGCGCTGGAATTTTCTGATCTGCTCGATGACAGCGACGCCTGGGGACAATTTTGGCTGAATGTCGTGGGGTTCTGTGGATTGAGTCTAGTGGAGCCGTTCTATGTCGCCGCCGGTTTTGCGCTTTATCTCAACCGCCGCACCTGGCTGGAAGCCTGGGACCTGGAACTGGGTTTTCGGAAAATGGCGATGCGGTTCAGTAAATCAGCGTCGCACCCGGCTGAACAATCTCAAAAATCTCGATGACCTGAAGGTTGATTTCAGTAGGGAGCGCCGCTAGGGACTCTGGCGGCAGGGAGAGCATATCGGCGAGCGACGCCAGAATATCCGGCGAATCCACGGTCAATGGAGTCACATTGGCGCTGGGTTGCAGGCTGTCCGCAACATAGACAGCAGCATGGACAATCACTGCTTCCAGCCAATAATTTGGAGCTTTGGCCGGTTCCAAATGATGAGCAACCGCGACCCACAGGCGCTCGGGAAACCGCCAGGTTTTGAGCAGCTCAGCACTCAGATCCGCATAGGTAAAACCGAAGACCTGGCGCTCGGCGGCGACCGTATCCACCCCTTCCTGTTCGAACCTTTGCAAGACCTGGCGATATTGATCGGGGCATTGGCTGTAAAAAACCAGCTTGCCCACGCTATGCAGCAGCCCCGCCAGGAATAACCGCTCACCCTCCGGTAGGCGGCAACGCCGGGCCAGTTCCCGTGCGGCGATCCCGCAGGCGATACTGTGAAACCAGAATATTTCCATGTTCACCTGTTCCGGCGGCAAGCCCTTGAACAAGTTGACTGCCGATGTCGCGACTACTAAGTCCCGCAATTCCCGTTGGCCAATCAAATAAATGGCTTGCGAAACGGTATCCACCGGCTTGGATAATCCATAGTACGCGCTGTTGATCAGGCGCAATAGGCGCGCGGATAAGCCGGGATCGCACAGAATGACTTCAGCCAAGTCCGACGGTCGAGTATTGGGCTGATCAATCAGCTCATTGACCCGAAAAGCCACATCGGGCAGGGAAAACAGGGTATGGGTGCCTTGCACCAGAGATTCGGGAGTCATAACGGAGCAACCCAATGGCCAATGTTAATGAAGGGCGATCGGACCGTCGCCCGTGCAAAATGTAGCAAATTCGGAATGTTTTTACAGGGAAATACCCGTTGTCGCCGTATCTTCAGTCGCCTCGGTCAAGGTCACCAACACCTGGTGGACCAGACCATCCTGGAACAGCGGCACATAGGCCGAGCCATATTCGATTCTCCCAGGACGGTCATCGATTTCCACGGCGACCACTCGCCTGGCCCGGCCATCAGGATTACGCACATGAATCTCATAAGCGGTTTCGCCATCCGGCAACTGATAACGTAAATCAAAGCCTGGCCATTCATCGGGAATACAGGGACGCAAATGCAAGGCGTGTCCCTCGACCAGCTCCAGACCCAGAATGGATTCCAGCATAACCCGCAACAGCCAGCCCGCCGAACCCGTGTAACCGCTCCAGCCGCCACGCCCCACATGCGGTTCAACGCCGTAAATATCGGCAGCCACCGAAAAAGGCTCCAACCGGTAAACCGCGACCGCTTCCGGCGTCAGCGTGCGACTGACCGGGCTGAGCATTTCCAGCAAGCGCGCCGCCTGGTCCCGCCTGCCTAACTCCGCCAGGGCGCGCACCACCCACAGGGCCGCGTGGGTGTACTGACCGCCATTCTCACGCACTCCGGCGACATAACCCTTGATGTAGCCAGGGTCCTGCGGGGTATTCGCAAAGGGCGGGGCCAGCAATCGGATTAAGCCGTCCGGTTCCGAAATCAGATGGCGCTCGACGGCATCCATCGCTGCTTCCGCCCTGGCCCACGGCGCGGCCCTGGACATCACCGCCCAAGCCTGTGCCAGCGCGTCAATCCGACATTCGTCGCTGGCTTTTGAACCCAGCGCTTCGCCATTGTCATACCAGGCGCGGCGGTACCATTCGCCGTCCCATCCCTGTTCGTTCAGCGCCTCAGCCAGATGGCTGCGAAACGCCGCATAGCGCCGCGCCCGGTTATAGTCACTGTTCCGGCCACAGACCGGAATGAAGTCGCCCAGGATGGCGTACAGAAAAAACCCCAGCCAGACGCTCTCGCCACGCCCCTCGCGACCCACCCGGTTCATGCCGTCGTTCCAGTCGCCACTGCCCATCAGCGGCAGACCATGCGCGCCTTGGGTCAGCGAACTATCCAGCGCGCGGCAGCAGTGTTCGTACAGACTGGCGGCCTTGCCAGAATCCTCTGGCGTTAAAAACGCTTCATTCTCACCCGATTCCAACTCTCGCGCCTGGAGAAAGCGCACCGGTTCGTCAAACACGCTCCAGTCACCGGTCGCCCGACCATAAAATGCCGCCAGCCAAGGCAACCACAACCGGTCGTCGCTGAATCGGGTGCGAATGCCGTAACCGGCTGGTGGATGCCACCAGTGCAGCACATCGCCTTCGATAAACTGGTGAGCGGCGTGCAGGAGTAGCTGTTGGCGCGTCAAGGCGGGATCGTGATAAATCAGTGCAGCGGCGTCCTGCAATTGATCGCGGAAGCCAAATGCGCCACCTGATTGATAGAAAGCCGAACGCCCCCATAATCGGCAACTCAGGGTTTGATAAGCCGCCCAGCCGTTGATCATCAGATCGAGCGCAGGGGTTGGCGTCTGAATCCGTACTGCCGCCAGTCGCTCCCGCCAGGCGTGGCGAACCTCGGTCAGCGCCGCTGCGACCGCTCCATCCTCGCTATAGTGACCGATCAGCCGGCGGACCTCATCTCGACTGCCCGCCTCGCCCAGCAGAAAAGCGCGCTCCAAGGTCGCACCGGGTTCCAGCCGCAACGTCACTTGCAAGGCGAAACAGGGATCAAGACCGGTGCCCAGTCGTCCATCGAGGATTTTGTCGCGAGACAGTGCTGCGGGACAAGCAGGGCTGCCATGTCTGCCGATGAAAGCCGCGCGATCGCCGCTGATATGAATGGGTACGCTGTCCGTTGGGGAAACCGCAGCGAAGGCGATCCGGCCAGTGAATTCACGGTTGTGATTCTCCGCCAGCAACGCCCCCGTGGCGCTATCCTGCTCAATCGCCAGCTCTCGGGCATGGTCGCCCGGCAAAACTCCCAGCACCAGTCGGGCGTAAGCGAACAGGGACAAGCATCGGGGTTGACGGGCAGGGTTGTGCAGCCGAATCAGGATCAGCTTGACCGGTTCCTCACGGGCGGCGAACAACCAGACTTCCTGCGTCAAACCCTGACTGACATGGCGATAGTGGCTGTAACCGAAACCATGGCGAATCTCGTAGGGCACAGGTTGTGGAACTGGCCCGGGGGTGAGCGACCAGAATCGGTGACTGTCCTCATCACGCAGATACAGCGCCTCGCCATGCGGATCGAGGATGGGGTCGTTGCACCAGGGAGTCAGCCGGTTTTCGCGGCTGTTCTGGCTCCAGGTATAGCCCGCGCCGCTTTCGCTGGTCAGGAAACCAAACTGTGGATTGGCGATGACGTTAACCCAAGGCTGCGGGGGCAGACGCAAGCGGCCGTTGGCGTCCGGCGTCAGCCGAATAACATATTCATCACCGCTGGCGTTGAACCCTCCATAGCCGTTCCAGAATTGCAGGGATTCCGCGTCAGACTCAAACCTGCCGCCTTTCCCGCGCTCTTCATCTCCTGCTCTTAACTCTGCTCCCTGAAGGGGCAGAAAATTCTTGGAAGAATGGGCGGCGCACTCAGTCGCAGGTTCATAATATCGCGTAGATTTCCGACCCCTATTCATATTCAGCGCGCTTGGACGGAGTAGCGACGCGGCGCTCGATGCGGCCATGAACGATGCTTCAATGCGGGTTGCGGAAGCATAGCGAACCACCAGATCCAAAGCGGTTTCCCGATCCATAGCCGCGCCGAGCAGGAAGGTCAGCGACACCTCGCTGCCGGCAGCCAGTTCCAGTGAGCAGCGCAAACTGACAATAGGATCAAGTACGTTACCTACAGTGCCTGACAATGGTTCCTTTTCGACCAGCGCGTGGGGTGCAGCCAGCGAATAACCGCGACCGATAAAACGGGCGCGGTCAGTTTCGTGCTGCGGCGGTTGCGCCTTCTCATTTCCATCCTCGCCAGCCAACGCATGAACCAGCCAGCAGCCCTTTTCTCCAGGAGTTCGCGGTCGCCGCCGGGCCACGAGCGCGCCCTGCTTGGCCACCCACTCGGTTTGCACGAACAACTTGGAAAAGGCCGGATGAGCCGCATCCGCCGCCCAGGTATTGATCACTACTCCTGCATAACTGGTGATTTCGATGCGCCGGGGACTTTTTCCAGGATTGCGCAAGATCACCCGTCGAAGCTCCAGGTCTGCGTCCGGGGCAATGCAGAGATCCAGTCGGGCTTCGATACCCTCATTAAACTGGCGCAGCTCGGCAGTGCTTGCGGTAAAGCAGGATTCATAGCGCTCCGCTGATATCAGCGCCGGTTGCTGGCCTAATGACCAGAAGACGCCGCTATCAAGATCACGCAAATACAGGAACAGGCCGTCGTTGTTCTCAACCGGGTCCGCGCTCCAGCGAGTCAGCGCCAGGTCGCCCCATGCTGAATAGCCTGTGCCGGCGGCGGTGAGAAAAGTCGCATAGCGGCCACGGACAAGCACGTGACCGCCGACGGCTTGGGCGTGCTGGATCAGGTCGGCGTGCATGAATAATCTCCCAGCGAATTAAGGTTCTCCCTAATAGTGTAGCTTTATCGGGCCGAAATTCCCGCAATTACACGGTAAGTACCTCGTTTGCAAAAAATATCCATTAATATTCCTGACTTCCAGGTTCCAGCTCACTCCCAGGTCAAGCAGACCGTCTTATGTGGCAAAATTTGTCAAGCAAAAAATTTTGACAGTCGAATATATATTATTAATATCAGTGAACCTTCGCTACGGTCACCATTAGCGGCGCCACGACTTATATTGAGGATAACCAGCAGATGACCCTGACGATCCAGAACGGGCTTACCACCGTTCACACTGATGCCAATGCGGCCACCGTATCCAGCGCCTTATCTCAAACCCTATCGGTCGCCCGCCAGACGGCGCCGACCGGCAATGAAGACAATCCCTTTAAACCCACTGATACCGACCGCGATGGGGTGCCCGACGCCATTGAAGTTACTCAGGGCAGTAATCCTCTGGTCAAGGACAACGATGTCTTTACCTCGGACACCCGCTTTATTCAGCAGATTTACCGTGATCTACTGGGCCGGGAGGCAGACACGGGTGGATTTGATTTCTGGAGAAGCCAGCTTACGAGTGGCGTGATCAGCCGTACTGATTTGATAGCCGCTTATCTCGACTCACCGGAGTTCCAGAGTCAGGAAGGCGCCATTGCTCGCCTCTACCATGCTGCCTTTGACCGCATGCCGGACGCCACCGGTTTTGCTTACTGGGTCCAACAGATCCAGCAAGGCGCGAGCCTGGAGACCATCAGCGCGAGTTTTCTAGGATCGCTAGAATGGGCCAAGCTGGCTGTTGCTAGCGATGCAGCCTTTGTAGATCACCTTTATCATACGGTGTTGCGCCGTGATCCTGATGCAGCAAGTCAAGCCTTTTGGGAAGGACAGTTGGCGCATGGCGTTAGCCGCGCTTCGGTTCTGCTGAGCTTTACCGAGTCGCTGGAAAACCGGGCCGCCCTGGCCTCAAAGGTTGCGGTGGATATGCTGTATCTGGGCCTGCTTGATCGAGAGGGAGACGCCCAAGTTTACAACGACTGGGTGAGTGCTCTGGAGAGCGGCGCTCAGACCAGAGACCAAGTGATCGATACGTTCTTAAATAGCCAAGAATTTCATGATCGGGTATTGCAGCCCGATGTCACGATCGACACCACTGCGCCGACCGCCACAGTGACCCCGGCCACGATCCAGAATAGTGGCTATGCAGTGGTGCAAAGCAGCGAGACCGGAACGGTCTACCTGGTCAACGATGCGGTCACTGTCTCCAACATAACGGACATTACCCGCGCAGCCGACAACGCCTGGAACTCAGTGACCCTCAGTAGCCCCAATACCAACATCAGTCTGTCGGCAGCCGGGCTGATGGATGGCGCCTACCACGTCTATGCCATAGATGCAGCAGGCAATCTCAGTGCGGCATCAGCCCATAGTGTCACGATCGACACTACACCCCCAATTGCCACGGTGACCGCGGCCACGATCCAGAACAGTGGTTATGCAGTGGTGCAGAGCAGCGAGACCGGGACGGTCTACCTGGTCAACGATGCGGTCACGGTCTCCAGCGTAAGTGATATTACCCATGCGGCCAACAACGCCTGGAATTCAGTGACCGTCAGCAGCGCTAACACCGACACTAATCTGTCGGCCACAGGGCTGATCGATGGCGCCTACCGGGTCTACAGCGTCGATGTGGCCGGTAATCTCAGCTCACCATCGACCGACCGTGTGATCGTCAGTACCATTAACAGTGGCGGCGGTGATGGTGGTGGCGGCGGTGAACCTCCGAGTCACGCCATCGTGGGCCATGTCATCGGTGGACCAGTGGTCGCCGGCAACGACCTCAAGGCGATGGTCTATGCGGCGGACGGCACGACTTTGCTGGGCGAAGGCGTCATCAATGCGGATGGTAGCGTTACGGTGCAGGTCGGCGCCTATACTGGGGTCGTCGTTATCCATGTAGCGAGTACGGGGAGCCAAGCCGATTACTTCGACGAAGCCACCGGCCAACCCAAGGATCTGGACAGTGCGGTGCTTTCCAGCACCGGGACTGTCACTGCTCAGGGCATTACCCTGACCTTAAATATCAATGTATTGACGACGATAGCCTACAAAAAAGCGGTTGAGGCTGCCGGAACCAACCCGCTGGATGCGGCTCTTGTTAGTCATACTAACGCTGCGGTCGCCCAAGCCTTCGGATTGACAGACCTGACGGGCGACTCCATTCAGACCATTGTCGACTCAAGCGGCAATGCGCAGAGCGCCAATACCTATGGTCAAATTCTAGCGGCACTGTCTGGAGTGGATCAACAATTCAGCGGAAACACCCAGGCTACTATCAATGTCCTCACTTCCAGCATCATAGTAGCGGGTTTAACAGCCACGTTAGACACCACCACCCTGCAGGTTCTAATCGATGGCGCTAACACAGTCGATCCAGACCAAACCGAAGGGTTGGTTAGCGCCATATCAAATGCGACAGAACAGTCCTCCAGCTCCATAGCCATTGACGCCGTGGCGGGTGACAACATCATCAACAGCAGTGAGCAACACACGACGATTACCGGCGCCAACGCCGATGGCGCCACGGTGACCCTCAGTATCGGGAGCAACAATCGAACAGCAACGGTCAATGGCGCCAGTTGGAGCTACACCCTGACGGATACCGACATCAGCGCCATGGGGCAAGGCAGCGAGACCATTGTAGCCAGCGCCACACTCAACAGCACGACAGCCCAAGCGTCGCGGGGCGTCTATATCGATACGATGCCCCCGACTGCCACGGTGGCCGCGGCCACCATTCAAAACACCGGCCACGCGGCGGTGCAGAGCAGCGAAACCGGCACAGCCTATTTGGTCAAAGACACGGTCACGGTCACCGGCGTGAGCGACATCACCGGCGCGGCGGACGATACTTGGAACCAAGTCACCATCAGCAACGCCAACACCGACACCAATTTAGCGGCCACCGGCCTGGCCGACGGCACCTACCACGTCTATGCCGTCGATGCGGCGGGTAATCTGAGTGTGGCGTCGACGAATAGTGTGACCCTCGACAGCACGGCCCCAATGGCCACAGTAACCACGGCCACGATTCCAAACACTGGCCACGCGGCGGTGCAGAGCAGCGAAACCGGCACGGCCTATTTGGTCAAGGATTCGGTCACGGTCACCGGCGTGAGCGACATCACCGGCGCAGCCGACGATGCCTGGAATTCGGTAACTATCAGCAGCCCCAACACCGACACCAATTTAGCGGCCACCGGCCTGGCCGACGGCACCTACCACGTCTATGCCGTCGATGCCGCAGGCAATCTCAGCGCCGCCTCCACGAACAGCCTCCTAATCGACACCACATCCCCGACCGCCACGGTGGCCGCGGCCACCATTCAAAACACCGGCCACGCGGCGGTGCAGAGCAGTGAGACCGGCACGGCCTATTTGGTCAAAGACACGGTCACGGTCAACAGCGTGAGCGACATCACCGGCGCAGCCGACGATGCCTGGAATTCGGTAACCATCAGCAGCCCCAACACCGACACCCACTTAGCAGCCACCGGCCTAGCCGATGGAACCTACCGCGTCTATGCCGTCGATGCCGCCGGCAATCTCAGCGCCGCCTCAGCTCATAGCGTAACCATTAGCAGTGCGCCTAGCGACACCACGCCCCCGACCGCCACGGTAACCCATGCAATCATTCCTGACTATTGCCATGCGGTAGTGCAAAGCAGTGAGACGGGGACGGCCTATCTGGTCAGCGATTCCGTTTCTGTCAACAACGTGAGCGACATCACCGGCGCAGCCGACAACACCTGGAATTCGGTGGCCATTACCAGCGCCAATACCGATACCGATCTAACTGCGATGGGACTGGCTGCGGGAACCTATCATGTCTACACCGATGATGCCGCAGGCAATCTCAGCGCACAGTCGGACAATAGTGTCACTGTCACTTTCACCAACAATACCATCACCCCAGACCAATCAGTGGTGATTTTTGATATTGGTTCTGGACGATCCTCATGCCACAGTGACAGGATATTCGACGCGGACACGAATTACACCATTTACATCATTTTCCCCAATGAAGACGGGGAAGGTGGGATTGGCACTTTAGCCGAAGACAACAAATGGTCTGGCGCAGAAAATTTGGGGTCGGACGATATGGTGATTCTGGTGGGTTCATCAACCTATCCGCTGGGCGCATCAGGGTACAGTTATCGGTTCATAGACCAGCTAGGCTCCGCGACGAAGTCCATGATTACTATACGCCAAACCACACATGAAAAGGGGTATATTTCCAGTGCCATGACGTCCGCATGGATAACCCTGCATAATAACGGTAAACTTACATATAATAGTAAGTACACTGGCACAACATATATTTTCCAATCCCCTCCGGATTTATGGAACGGAACCATGGGCAACATGACGCACCCTGGCGATCATTACTTACTCGACATTAATACTTCTCAAGGTAACGACACGGCAAAAATGCCATACGGACTAATCACCTCGCAATTAGGATTGGGCTGAGGCATTGGCGAGAATGGTTTTTTACAAGTTTCGGACCGGAGAATCGGATAGCGCAAAGGAGCAACTATGCCAACACACCAACCCAATAGCACCCCATCGCTTGCTGGATTGGTGTAAACAGGTTCGATCACATCTTGAAACCGGAGCGATTGACGCAGCTCAGCAAATCCTTGACAGCGCCCAAGCCCACCTGCGGGAGCAGGCATCTCAGCTACCGGCTCCGGTCGTAGAACGCTGTACCCGCCAATTTCGTGGACTCCAGTTGGAGATTTGGCTGGCCAGTGAACAAACCAGCCAAATCGAGGCGTGGTTTGAAGAGACGCGCAAACAGATACCGGAAGAAGAGTGGGTCAGCTATTTCATTGGCTATACTACTCTCCTTGCCGGTAAGGATCGCCATACTGAAGCGGAGAGCATCCTGCGCGAAGGGTTGAAACATTATCCGAAAAATTTCGACCTCATCATCCAGTGGGTGGAGCTTGCCAAGATTCAGGGCCGTCCGATGCAGGCCATCCAACTGCTTCGCCGTGCGATACGACTTGCAGAACAAAGGAATGAGCCACTCCCACTACAAATTGAACTTTGGGTACGCCTCTCCACAGCCTGCTTGCACACCCTCGCGGAACAGGCGCATAAGGCCGCTGAAAAGGCCAACCAACTCGTAGGTGAGTTGGTGGAGAATGAACTGACCCCCGCACCCCTGATACGCCATCTCACTCTGCATGCCAAAACGGCTTTGGCTCTGGCCGAGAGTGAATCCCGGCGCCATGACGAGGCAGAGACCCTCCTTCACGATGTCCTGGCGGAAAACCCCTATCTTCTCAACGCACTGCAAGGATTGGGGCAACAGCAGATGCAACGAGGGAAGATCGACGAGGCGATCACGCTCTTTGAGCGCATCAAAGTGATCGATCCAGTCAAAGGAGCAACCTTTCTCATCAATGCCCGCAAGATACCGGAAGATGAAGCGATTCTTGAGCGAATGGAGAAACTGGCGCGTCAGCCGAGCCTTGAAGGCCGGGTGCATTCCGGTCTTCTGTTTCAGTTGGCCAGTGCCTGGGAGAAGAAAAAAGTCTATGACAAGGCGATCAGTTTGGCCCACGAAGCGAACGAAGCCAGTCGTCAGTTTCCTCGCTACGATCCTAAAATCCACCGCCAACGCTGCGCCCGTATCCGCCATGCTTTCCCTAAAGCCTTATTCGAGCATCGTAAAACGTGCGGGTATCGTGGCAAAGATGAATCCTTACCGGTCTTCGTGCTCGGTATGCCACGATCCGGCACCACCCTCGTCGAACAGATCATCGCCGGCCATAGTCAAATTTTTGGGGCCGGGGAGTTAGGGATTATCCCCTCGCTTATTCAGGGGCTGAATCGCTGGGAACGCCATGTCGGTTCCGGTCGTAGCTACCCCGATTGCGTGGACGACTTGAACGCTTATGTCACCGAAAAAATCGCCAGAGGAATATTAACTGAACTCAAAGAACTAGCCGCCAACGATAAACCCGCCGCCCGGCATATCGTCGACAAATTGCCGCACAACTTCGAGAATATTGGCCTGATCAAGTATTTATTTCCCCAGGCTAAAATTATCTCGGTGCGCCGGGATCCACGCGACATTGCCTTCTCTAATTACTTCACTGATTACCAGGCCAAACACGGCGGAATGGGCTTTGCTTATCATCTTACCTGGATTGGTGAACAACTGGCCGATCACAACCTTTTCATGCACCACTGGCATCAACTTTTTCCGGGTGAAATCCTGGAGATTCGCTACGAGGACGTGATTGAGAATACCGAAGCGGCGGCGCGCAAGATGCTGGCCTATATCGGCGTCGAATGGGAGGAACAGGTTCTCTCCTTTAACACCCTCGACCGTCCAGTAAAAACGGCTTCGGTCTGGCAGGTGCGACAACCTATCTACCAAACCAGTAAAGAAAAATGGCGTTGCTACCGAAACCATCTGGCTCCACTTATTCAAGGAACCAACGCCAAAATCACCTGGGAACCGATTGACGACATGGTGACCCTGCCCACACCCGGCATGTTCACCGATGGGGTTGCATTTTACAAAGAGGGGAAACTGGACGAGGCGGAGTATGAGTTCAAAAAACTCCTCCACCATCTTCCCGAACATGCGGCGGCCAACTTCATGGTAGGGCTGATCTATGCCCGCAAGGGTCACCTTCAGGAGGGCATTGCGCTGATGGAGAAAGGACTGGAAGTTTGCCCCTGGAATCGCCACTGGCGCCAAAGCCTAATTCATGTCTGCACCTTAGCGGGTAAGACAGCGAAGGTTGAGGCACTGAAACACCACCCGCCACAGGATGCCTTCATGGCAGACGAAGCTGAGCAAGGACAACCAGACGAGCTGGATGATCCGGCAATCTGGTGGGCTATAACCGGCGTCGACAAGAGGTAGAAACTGATCCCACCCGATTAAACTGCTTGAGGAGAGTGGCATACTGGTAGAAACTTGGAACGGTTTAACAGAACAGTGAGTGGAGGCTTCAAGCAGAATGAAGGCGGCTGATTTAACCGGCGAGCGTATGACCGTCAGCGAACGCCGCGCGGCGTTTTGGCTGGCGGGAGTCTTTTCCTTGCGGATGCTGGGTCTGTTCATGATCCTGCCGGTGTTTGCGTTGTATGCCGAACATTTGCAAGGCAATACGCCGGCGCTGGCGGGTCTAGCCATTGGCGTTTATGGCTTTAGCCAGGCGATTTTCCAAATTCCCTTCGGTTTCCTGTCCGACCGCTATGGCCGTAAGCGTATCATTTACCTTGGTTTGCTGATCTTCGCCCTGGGTAGTGTCGTCGCGGCGCTGGCCGGCTCCATCTGGGGCGTGATTCTGGGCCGCGCCTTGCAAGGTGGCGGCGCCGTATCGGCGGCGGCGATGGCGCTCGTCGCGGACCTGACCCGTGAGGAACATCGGATCAAGGTCATGGCGCTTATCGGCATCACCATTGGCCTGTCCTTTGCGGTTTCGATGGTGCTCGGTCCGGCGCTAAACGGCTGGATCGGCGTACCCGGCATTTTCTGGCTGACCGGTGTGCTGGCGTTGCTGGGCATCACTATCGTGCGGTTTCGGGTGCCTGATCCCGTGGTCAGCCGCATTCACCGCGATGCCGAACCGGTCGCCTCCCAGTTCGGGCGCGTGCTCAGCGATGGGCAACTCTTGCGACTTGACTTTGGCATCTTTACCCTGCACCTGTTGCTGACCGCCACTTTTGTGGCAACCCCGTTGGCCTTGCGCGATGCCGGTCTGGCCAGCGAACAGCACTGGCGCGTCTATCTGCCGGCGTTGATTCTGTCAATCGTGGCGATGGCGCCGTTTGTCATCATCGCCGGTAAGCAGCGCGGGTTGAAACCGGTGTTTCTAGGCGCGATCCTGACCTTGGCGCTCACCGAATTCGGGTTGTTGGCCTGGCGCGACACGGTACTGGACATCGGCTTGCTGCTGATAGCGTTTTTCACCTCATTCAACCTGCTGGAAGCGACGCTTCCTTCATTAATCGCCAGAATGGCGCCTTCTGACGCCAAGGGTACAGCGATGGGGATTTATTCCAGCAGTCAGTTTCTGGGCGCTTTTACGGGCGGCGCGCTGGGCGGTATTTTACATGGACGATTCGGACTTCAAGGAGTGTTCGCCTTTGCTGCGCTCGGCGCGCTGAGTTGGTTGTTGGTAGCTTGGACGATGGACAACCCGCGTCATTTAAGCAACCGCCTGCTCAATATCGGCGCTTGCGACGAGGTGGAAGCCCGGCATTTGGCGGCGCGTTTAAGCCAGGTGCCAGGCGTAGCCGAAGCAGTCGTTATCGCCGCCGAGGGTGTGGCTTACCTCAAAGTAGACCGGCGCATCCTGGACGAGGCGGCGCTGCGGGAATTAACGATGGCCAATGCCCAACCTGGCTTGTAACCCGTGAGTCGTGACATACTCAAACCCATTTCCCGCTCATTCCAAAATCGATCCAAGAGTTATTCTAAGGAGTAAGACAATATGGCCAGCATCAATAAAGCCATTCTGATTGGTCACTTGGGTAAGGACCCCGAAGTGCGTTATATGCCTAGCGGCAAGGCGGTCACCAATGTGAGCATGGCGACCAGCGAGACCTGGAAAGACCGGAACACCGGCGAAAAACAGGAGCGCACGGAATGGCATAATCTGGTGTTCTTTAGTCCTCTGGCCGAAATCGCTGGCCAATACCTACGCAAAGGTTCTTTGATTTTCGTGGAAGGTCGTCTGCAAACCCGCAAATGGCAGGACAAGAACACCGGACAGGATCGCTACACAACGGAAATTGTTGTTAATGATATGAAGATGCTGGATAGAAAAGGCGATCATGCCGGTGGCAGCGCCCCATTTGCCTCCGAAGGTCCGGGAGATAATTATGCGTCTGCACCACGATCACCCACACCCGCACCAGCGACCCGGCCTTCATCTCCACCGCAAGGGGGGCCGGACAACGACGGGTTCGACGACGATATCCCCTTTGCGTACGCCCATTATGCGCGTCCGTTAACTGACCACGCCGCCATGTGCGCCTTGGCCCGTGAATCCGATCATGAGATACCCTGGTAAGGATCGATTGAGCGGCCACCGAATGTCGATACCATGTCCATGATCGAGCCGACCTATCTGACCCATCAGTTCCTGATCGCCATGCCGACCTTGGCCGATCCCAATTTCTTTCAGACCGTGACTTATATCAGTGAACATAATGCGAACGGAGCATTGGGTCTGGTGATCAACCGGCCATTGAACCTGACGCTCGCCCAGTTGTTGGAACATCTGCAACTCGCTGCCGATAGCCCCGAACTGGCGACGATCCCGGTCTATCACGGCGGGCCAGTGCAACCGGAACAGGGCTTTGTTCTGCACTGCCCGGTCGGTCAGTGGGGGGCGACGCTGCGGGTTACCGACGACATTGGCATCACCACTTCCCGCGATATTTTACAAGCAGTGGCCTGCGGCGAGGGTCCGCAACAACTCCTGGTCGCCCTGGGCTATGCTGGCTGGGGGCCGGGTCAATTGGAGCGGGAAATCGTGGAAAACGCCTGGTTGTCGGTGGCCGCCAACCCCGATATTATCTTCCAAACTCCCAGTGAACAGCGCTGGCTGTCCGCCGCCGCGCTACTGGGCATCGACCTGACGCTACTATCCTCTGATGCGGGTCATGCCTGAAAACTCCGCCGTTTCGACGCCTGGACCGCTGGCGCTGGGTTTCGATTTTGGCCGGTTACGGATCGGGGTCGCTGTAGGCGACGCCATTACCGGTTCAGCCCGCCCCCTGTGTATCCTGCCCACCCGCCAGCAACGTCCCGACTGGGACGCCATCGCCCGATTGATCGCCGAATGGCGCCCGGATCTGCTGGTGGTCGGGGCGCCGCGCCATGCCGATGAAACAGCGAATGTCATCACCGAAGCCGCCTTGCGTTTCAGCCGCCAGTTACAAGGGCGGTTTCATTTGCCGGTCGCTACGATCGACGAACGGCTTTCCTCCTGGGAAGCTGGGCAGCGTTCTTCCAAGCCAGGCCGCCGCCGGGCAAATGCAAGCGCCCTGGACGCCCAGGCAGCGGCAGTGATTCTGGAAAGCTGGTTCAACCACCGACGGAGCCTTGCCCCATGCGTGATGCCGAGTTCCTGATTGAAGCGATGACCGGCCAGTTGCGGGAATTGCTCGCTCGGCGCGGGGTGGCCGAACCGGCCCTGGTGGGCATCCATACCGGCGGTGTCTGGGTGGCGGAGCGGCTGCATGAACGGTTGGGCGTCGCCGCCCCCCTGGGCCGGCTGGACATCTCCTTCTACCGTGACGACTTCAGCCGGATCGGCGTCAACCCGCAGGTTCGGCCCTCGGAACTGCCTTTCGACGTCGATGGCCGTCATCTCATTCTGATCGACGACGTGCTGTACACCGGGCGCACGGTGCGCGCCGCGTTGAATGAATTATTCGATTATGGCCGCCCCGCTTCGGTGTTGCTGGCGGTGCTGGTGGATCGGGGCGGGAGGGAATTGCCCATCGAAGCCAACGTGGTCGGCGCCCATCTGACCCTTTCATCAGACCAGCACATTCAATTGACCGGTCCCGATCCCCTGCAACTGATCATTCAAACCGCCAAGCCATGAGCGCCACGCCGATTCAACTGGACGCCCAGGGTCGCCTCCTGCATTTTCTGACCATCGAGGGACTGACCCACCGCCATCTCACCGACATTCTCGATACCGCGGAGTCATTGCGCGGCGTCGCCGAGCGTCGGGTCAAGAAATTGCCCACGCTGCACGGCAAAACCGTGGTCAATCTGTTCTTCGAGGCCAGCACTCGCACCCGCACCACCTTTGAACTGGCCGCCAAGCGGTTGTCCGCCGATGTACTCAATCTCAACATCGCTACCTCATCGGCGGTCAAAGGCGAAAGCCTGCTGGATACCTTGCGCAATATTGAAGCTATGCAATGCGACATGTTCGTCATGCGCCATTCCCAGAGCGGCGCGGCGGAATTCATGGCCCGCCATGTCAAGCCGCATATCGCGGTTCTCAACGCCGGCGACGGTCGCCACGCCCACCCGACGCAGGCCATGCTCGATGTGTTCACCATTCGCCGCCACAAACCGGATTTTCCCAACCTGCGCATCGCCATTGTCGGCGACATTCTGCACTCGCGGGTGGCGCGCTCGTTGATTCATGCCCTGAGCATTCTGGGCGCGGGCGAAATCCGCGTCATTGCGCCCCGGACTCTGCTGCCGACCCGCGTGGAGGATCTGGGCGTACAGGTCTTTTACCGCTTGCCGGAAGGTCTGCGCGATGTGGATGTTGTCGTGATGCTGCGCCTGCAACGGGAGCGTATGGAAGGCGCGCTGCTGCCCAGCGAACAAGAATTTTTCCAGCAATACGGGCTGACCGAGGAGCGGCTGGCGCTGGCCAAACCGGACGCCATTGTCATGCATCCTGGCCCGATCAATCGCGGTGTGGAAATCGACTCCCGCGTGGCCGACGGACCGCATTCAGTGATTCTGGAGCAGGTGACCAATGGTATTGCAGTGCGCATGGCGATCATGTCCATCACACTCGGTCATCACGCCCAAGCGAGCGGAGAGGACGCCTGATGCGCACGGTGATTCAAGGCGGCCGGGTGATTGACCCGGCGCACCAGATCGACAAAGTGACTGACCTGTACATCGCCGATGGCCGGATTGCCAGCCTTGGCGAGCCGCCCGCGAGCTTCATCCCGGAACGGGTTATCGATGCTCGCAACTGCATCGTTTGTCCCGGACTGATCGATCTGTGCGCCCGCCTGCGGGAACCCGGCCAGGAACAGAAAGCCACCATTGCCAGTGAAACCTGGGCGGCGGCGGCAGGCGGCATTACGACCCTGGTCTGTCCACCCGACACCGAACCAGTGGTCGACGAACCAGCAGTGGTGGAATGGATTCGCCGCCGCGCCAAATTCGCTGGTCACGCTCGTGTATTAGCGATGGGCGCTTTAACCTACCGTCTGCTCGGCGAGCGTCTGGCGGAAATGGCGGCGTTGCGGGAAGCCGGTTGCGTCGGCGTCAGCGATGGCGGACGTCCAGTCGCTAACAGCCGGGTGTTGCGCCGGGCGCTGGAGTATGCGGCGACATTCGATCTGACGGTATTTTTGACCCCGCTCGACGTTGAATTGGGGAACGGACTGGCGCATGAGGGGCCGGTCGCAACCCGGATGGGTCTGCCCGGCATCCCGGTTGCGGCGGAAACCGGGATGATCGCCCGTGATTTGGAGCTGATTCATGATTCGGGGGTGCGGGCGCACTTTGGCCGACTGTCCAGCGGTCGGTCGGTTGAGCTGATCGCTCGCGCCCAGGCGGAAGGTCTGCCGGTCACCGCCGATGTCGCGGTTCACCACCTGCATTTGACCGAAATGGACCTGGCGCGCTTCGACAGCCGTTGCCATGTTCGCCCGCCGTTGCGCGGGCGGCGTGACCTTGAAGCATTGCGTGCAGGTCTAGTCAGTGGGGTATTGACCGCGATCTGCTCGGACCACCAGCCGCATGAACCGGATGCGAAACAAGCACCATTTGGTGACACCGAACCGGGTATTTCCGGGCTGGATACTTTGTTAGGGCTGAGCCTGCGGCTGGTCCGGGATGGGGTGTTATCCCTGCCGGCGCTCATTGAACGGTTGACCTGGGGACCGGCGCGGATTCTGGGGCTGGACTGCGGTCATCTGGGCGTAGGGGCGCTGGCCGATGTCTGCGTGTTTGATCCCGAGATCGACAGGACGGTGGAATTGGACGTTCTCCACAGCCGAGGCCGGAACACGCCATTCCTCGGTTGGGAATTGCAAGGTCGAGTCACCCATACCTTGCTGGAGGGGCGCGTGGTTTATGACGAGAGCTGAATACGCTACGGCAACAAATCAGTCACGGCAATCCGATAATCAGGTCGGGTCAGCGGCGCTAGGGTTTCTCCTCGTTGCAGAACCGTTTGGGATTGGTACTGTTCTCCCTGAGGATTCCGGTAGACCTCCAGGCAGTGGTCCTGAAGATTAACGATCCAGTATTCGGCAATGTCGTTGCGAGCATAGACGGCCTGCTTGATTTTACGATCCAACCGTAATGTCGTGTCGGCCACTTCGACGACCAGCGCCGCCTTTGTCGGATGGGCATGAGTGTAATCCCGCGCCTGGCCAGGAACCACCGCGACATCCGGCTCTGGTTCGGAGTGTTCATCAAGCGCTAAGGGCATCTGAGTGCGAACGATATAGCCGCTCCTGAAAACGCTTCTTAGTATTTCTTCTATCAAAGAGATGGCGGTTGCATGAAAACTTTTTTGCGGCGACATATCAAAGATCACTCCCTCAATCAATTCCACCCGCTCTTCCGGTCGAAGAATGTCGTGTAGCACCATGTCGTCGTATTGTTGCCGGGTCCATCGATGGATCGGCGCCAGAACTTCAGCCATCATTAGCCTCCTCGTGAAGAGCGGGACAGGGAAACATGGTTAATAACTCTATCTCCCTATCCCCTGAATTCGTCACATCTGCTGCTTGAACGACGCCTTGTTCTGGGCATAGGTTATCGCTTCTTCACGGGTCACCGTGCCTTTCTTAACCAATTCCAGCAACCCCTGATCAAGCGTCTGCATGCCAAAAGCAGCGCCGGTTTGAATCGATGAGTACATTTGCGCCACCTTATCCTCGCGAATTAGGTTGCGGATAGCGGGAACGCCGACCATGATTTCATGCACGGCCATCCGTCCACCGCCTTTTTTCTTAAGCAGCGCCTGGGAAATTACCGCCCGTAGTGATTCCGACAGCATCGAGCGCACCATCGGCTTTTCACCGGCGGGGAACACGTCGATAATACGATCGATGGTCTTGGGCGCGGAACTGGTGTGCAAGGTGCCAAACACCAGGTGTCCGGTCTCGGAAGCAGTCAGCGCCAGACTGATGGTTTCCCGGTCGCGCATTTCGCCAACCAGAATGATGTCCGGGTCTTCACGCAACGCCGAGCGTAACGCCTCGCTAAAGCCCAGGGTGTCACGATGAACTTCGCGTTGGTTCACCAGGCAACGCTGGCTTTGATGGACGAATTCAATGGGATCTTCAATAGTCAATATATGGCCGTATTCATTTTGATTAATGTGATTAATCATCGCCGCCAAAGTGGTCGACTTGCCCGAACCGGTGGGACCGGTGACTAGAATCAAACCGCGCGGGACGGCGATGAGATCCCGAAATACCGGTGGGCAACCCAGTTCTTCGAGGCTTTTGATGACCGTGGGAATGGTGCGAAACACGCCCGCCGCGCCGCGATCCTGATTGAAGGCGTTGACGCGGAACCGGGCCAATTTAGGGATTTCAAACGAGAAGTCGCATTCGAGAAATTCGTCGTAGTCCTTACGCTGCTTGTCGTTCATGATGTCATAGATCAGTCCATGCACCTGTTTGTGATCCAGCGGAGGAACATTGATGCGGCGCACATCGCCATCCACCCGGATCATTGGCGGTAAACCCGCCGACAAATGCAGATCCGAAGCATTATTCTGTACGGAAAAAGTCAATAGTTCGTCGAGATTCATAGCGGTTGCTCTAGCAAGGGAAGAAAGAGAAAGCACCCGATAGCGGGCAGTTCTGCTAAGCTGGCTTTCCAATAGTATATCGTGCAAAACCATGATCGCTGCACCGCCATCGATCAGGAGCATTGACCATGAGTATTGATTTCGCCACGCGCCAGCAAACCGTGCTGACCCGGATCCGCGACGCCGAACGGCGCTTCCAGCGGCCGGTGGATTCGGTACAGTTGTTAGCGGCCAGCAAGACCCAGCCGGCTACCGCGATCGCCGCCCTGGCCGCTATCGGTCAACGTCGTTTTGGGGAAAACTACCTTCAGGAAGCGCTGGATAAAATGGCCGGACTGAAGGCGCTGGATTTGGAATGGCATTTTATCGGGCCGATTCAGACCAACAAAACCCGGGGCATCGCCGAGCACTTCGCCTGGGTCCACAGCGTAGACCGGCTGAAAATCGCCGAGCGCTTGAATGCACAGCGGCCAGACGAGCTGCCGCCGCTGAACATTTGCCTGGAAGTCAATCTTGATCAGGAACCCAGCAAACACGGTCTGGACCCGAGCGCGGTTGCCGAGGCTGCCCGGACGATCGCCGCGCTGCCGCGATTACGATTACGCGGTTTGATGGCGATTCCCGCCCCCGCTAGCGATTTTGACCGCCAGCGCCAACCGTTCGCCCGGTTGCGAGAACTGCGGGACCGTTTGAATGCCGACGACGGACTGGCGCTGGATACCCTGTCCATGGGCATGTCCGATGATTTGGAAGCTGCGATTGCCGAAGGCGCGACTCTGGTGCGAGTTGGCGCCGCCCTATTCGGACCACGCGCCTGATAATGTCGCTTTGCAGTATGCTACTAAGGTTTGCTTTTCAATTCAGCCGGGCAACCACCCAAGGCCGTTGTGCATTCTGAGAAACCCACCAACATGTCGTTACTCAATCCTCTTTCAGAAGATATTGCTCATCCTGGGTGGGCCAGTCTGTTGTTGTTGGCTATCCCTCTCCTGCTTGGCGCAAATGATGGCTACCTGCGTGAAATCGAAGAAGAAGCGAAACGCCAGGCCGCCACATTAACCATTGATCAGACCTCATCCAGTCTACCCGCAACGCCTGTGACCAAGCCAGGGGAGATCTATGCAGACCGATTGGCGCCCAGCCTGGATCAAACAGAGTTTGAACAAGCGCTGCGCGAAACCTTGCCGGGCACTTATGCGCTTTACCAGCAGTTCGATGCAACGCGCAGACAAGCCGTGTATGTGTTCTACCAGAAAGATAATCGGCTTGCGAGTATCAGCGAACAAGTGATTCAACTGCTGAGCGCCAAACCTTGAAACAAATCAGAATAGCTTGATCCGCTGGGTGAGGCTACAGGTTATAACGCACAATTTAATCTCGTTGGGTTATGCGTTGTATGCAAACCCAATTCATATCCATGACTGATTCAGGATTGCTTAGTACAGAGGTGGCGATGAAAAACATCCCCTTGGCATTCATCGGCGGCGGCAATATGGCGCGCTGCCTGATTAGCGGTCTGCTGATCAACAGCGGCGATGCCGATCATATCTGGGTCGCTGAACCGGACGCGGGCCAGCGCGAACTGCTGCGCGGACGTTTTGGCGTTCATACCAGCGCTGACAACTGTCAGATCGCGGCCAAAGGCCAGGTGATCATCCTGGCGGTCAAACCTCAGATTTTGCGACTGGTCGCCGAGGAGCTGGCCGAGAGCGTACAGCAGCGCCAACCCCTGGTGATTTCCATCGCTGCCGGTGTGCGCGAACCGGATTTGCGGCGCTGGCTGGGCTATGACGCCGCCATCGTTCGCACCATGCCGAATACGCCAGCACTGGTGGGCAGCGGCGCGACCGCATTGTTTGCCAACGCCTGGGTGAATGACGAGCAGCGACAAATCGCCGAATCAATTATGCGCTCGGTCGGGCTGACGGTCTGGGTGGACAGCGAGCGGATGCTGGACGCAGTCACCGCCTTGTCCGGTAGTGGCCCCGCTTACTTTTTCCTGCTCATGGAAGCGCTGGAAAAAACCGGGACCCGCCTCGGGCTGGCGCCGGAAACCGCACGCCTGCTGACCGTGCAAACCGCGTTCGGCGCCGCCAAAATGGCGTTGGAAAGCCCGGAGAACGCCGCCATTCTGCGCGAGCGAGTCACTTCGCCCGGCGGCACTACCGAACGAGCGATCAGCGTATTTCAGGATGAACAACTTGACCAATTGATCGCCCGATCACTGGCCGCATCGCTGGCCATCATGGAAACGCCATCGCTGCTCACCGAACAATTGGATGAACTGGTGAGCAAAGCGCTGGACGCCGCCCATCACCGCTCTCAGGAACTGGGAAACCTATTGGGAGGGCAGCCGTGACTGCCGTCGCTTTTCTGATTCAGACCTTGTTCGGTTTCTACATCCTGGCGGTGATGCTGCGCTTTCTGCTGCAATGCGTGCGCGCCGATTTCTACAATCCCCTGGTGCAATTCCTGGTGCGCATCACGAACCCCCCTTTGTTGCCGCTGCGCCGAATCGTGCCCGGTTACCGGGGATTGGATCTTGCGGCGATAGTGTTGGCGTCCCTGTTGCAACTCATCGAGATCGTGCTGCTCAACGCCTTGTCCATTCAGCCGGTCGGGATCGGCGGTCTGTTGCTGCTAACCGTTCTGGAACTGTTCAAGCTATTGATCAACATTTATCTTTGGGGCGTCATTATCCAGGCGGTGCTGAGCTGGTTCAATCCCGATCCCTACCATCCGGCAGCGCGCGTGTTGACCCAGTTGACCGCGCCGTTGTTGCGTCCGGCTCAGCGCCTGCTGCCGCCAATTTCCGGAGTGGATTTGGCGCCAATGCTGGTGGTCATTGCGTTGATTTTCGTGAGCTTGCTGCTGCAGGATTTCGTCAGTTTGTGGGGAGTGACGCGCTGACGTCATGACCGAAACGGGTTATGTCTGGAAGGGTGCGGACCTGATCCTGCGTGTGCGGGCGCAACCACGCGCCCATCGCGATGAGTGGCTGGGCTTGCGCGAGGATCGTTTTCATGTCCGCATCACGGCTCCACCTGTGGATGGCCAGGCGAATGCGCATCTACGCGCGTTCCTTGCGGACTTGTTCGGCGTGGCAAAGAGTCGGATAACGCTGCTCGCTGGCGAAACCGGGCGAGACAAGCGTTGGCGAATCGTCGCGCCAAGACGGTTTCCACCGGGGATTAAATCCGATTGACCGTTTTTCAGTGCTATTGTAACCGTTCATCGCTTCAACGATAGTCGTCGAGACCGCTTCTTACGATGGACGAATCTCTTGCATCAGCGAATGCGGTCGGCTGACGCAGACCGTACGTCCGGAAAACCGCGCTACGCCATCTTCCTCCAACCGGCTAATGATCCGTGACAGCGTTTCGTGCCGGGCGCCAATCATCGACGCCATGTCGCGCCTTGAGATCGGCAAATTAATAACACGACTGCCATCCGGCGCCGCATGGCCGTGACGGTCCATCAGGTTAGCCAGGAGATGGACGAATTTGTCTCGATTAGACAGGGTAGCGTTTTGCACCAGTTTGTTGTGCGCATCGTCCAGATCCGTGTTGATGCGTCGCAGGAATTGCAGCCCCAGCGCGGGATTGCGGTCCATTAAAGTTTTGACAACCTGCTGATCGATAAAGCAAACCCGACTCGGGCCGAGCGCCTCAGCGTTGAAGCGGCGTCTTTCTCCCAGCAGCAATCCCCGGTAGCCCAAAGTGTCGCCGGGATAGCTGATTTGAATAAGTACGGTGTTGCCTTCGGCATCGATCCGACGCATGGCTGTCGCGCCGGAGACAATGCAGTAGATGCCGTAACTGGGTTCTCCTGCTGTAAAAATCGCTTCCCCCGCACGGTACCGACGACTTTTGCGAGCCTGGGCAAGGAGTTTGACGTCCTCTTTGGCCAGGACGCGCCATTCATTGCGTTGACGCATTGGGCACTCAAGACAGTTAGCGCCCGGCATTGCTTGACGTCGCTCGACCATCCTCCACTCCTCCTTCCGCTCTATTTTTTTATCATGCGCGTTATTGAGTTCTCTGACCTCGTTGGCAAAGAAACTCTCAGCAACGATAGCTGGATTAAACCCAAGTTTTAAGATTTATAAACTATAGTTCATGAACAATGTAAAGAGGAATACATCATGTCAAAACATTTACGACCACTGAGCCTGACCCTCGCGATAAGCCTGCTGGGCACAGGGAGTTTGTTCTGGACGATTGTTCCCGAAGCTGGGACATTCTGGAGCGCCTCGGCGAAGACGCAGGAGCGTTATGCCGCGCAACCCACGGGCTGGAACGGCCCTGCCAGACAATGCGTCGTTTGCCACAGCCTGGAGAAGGACGGTTTCCCGCGCGTCGGCCCCAATCTTTGGAATATTGTCGGTGCGCCAAAAGCCCGAGCCAACGGTTATGGTTATTCCCAGGCGCTGGCCAAAGCGGGCGGGGTCTGGACGAAACAAGAGCTGGATCAGTATTTGGCCAAACCGGACCGATTCCTGCCAGGAACCAGTAAAACCATCACGGGTCTACCGAACGCTGAGGAACGGACGGCGATCATCGAATTTCTGGCGACGCTTAAGGATTAACGGTTCCGACAGCCTTCGGAGGATTCTGGGAGTCCTGTTCAGTTCCTCACGCAATTTCCACCGAATCCCCATCTTCCGCACATCATCGCCCCAAACAACAGGAATAGGCTTCTCGCTATCCATTCCACATAATGAGGAGTCTTGCCATGAAATATGGCCTGTTTGTCAAAATTGCTCTGATTTTTCTGGTGACGCTGGTTCTAGCCATTGGCTTGGCGCAAATCAGTTTCCTGGTCAGCGAACGCATGGCGCGGCGAGACGGGGTTGTCGCTGAGATCGCCGCGTCCACCGCCCGCGGTCAGGTGTTGGTGGGACCGGTGTTGGTGGTTCCCTATACCCGCATCATCAAGACCCTGAAACCGGCTGATAAGGAGGAAGGGAAAATGATCGAAGTGGAAAAGCGTAGTTCGGATCGATTACTGTTGCTGCCTGCCGAATTGGATATTCAGACCCGACTGAATACGGAAACAGTTCGCCGTGGGCTTTACCAGGCGGTGGTGTTCAGCGCCACTCTCGCCTTCAAGGGCCGCTTTATCGCCGAGGGCGCGCCCCTCCAGCCTGGGGAAAACGAGCGCATTACCTATGGCGAACCGCGCCTGATCGTGGGCGTCAGCGATCCACGCGGCATCCTCCGCGCGCCAGCGTTGCACTGGGCGGAACAGCGCCTGGAGTTTTTGCCGGGTACGGGCGAAGAGCGCATGGCCAACGGCATTCAGGCGCGCCTGCCGAGCGTTGACCCGCAACAGCCCTGGACGACGGAGTTCGCCTTTTCGCTCGATTTGCGCGGCACCCAGTCCTTCAGTGTCGCGCCGGTCGGCGATGCGACCCATATCGCTATGCAGGGCGGCTGGCCGCATCCCAGCTTTTTCGGTCAATTTCTGCCGGAAACCCGCCAGGTTACGCCGGAAGGCTTCACCGCTACCTGGGCCACGACCCGGCTGGCCGCCAACATGGATCACCAGATTAATACTTATCTGCGCGGTAACCAGGGTCTGCTGCAGGGGCTGATCGGGGTGCGCTTCATCGAACCCGCCGACAGCTATGTGCAAAGCGACCGCGCACTCAAGTACAGTCTGCTGTTTATCGGTCTCAGCTTTACCGCCTTCTTCCTGTTCGAGGTGCTCAAGCGACTGGCGATCCATCCCTTGCAATACGGGTTGACCGGCGCGGCGCTGGTGTTGTTCTATCTGCTGTTGCTGTCCTTGTCCGAACACCTGGGTTTTGCGCTGGCGTATGGGGTTGCGACCGCCGCCTGCGTCGCCCTGGTCAGTTATTATCTGGTTTACGTCCTGGGCGGCATCGGCTGGGGGCTGAGTTTTGGCGCGTTGCTCGGCGGCGTATTCGGCATTCTGTATGTATTGATCAGTCTCGAAGATTATGCCTTGCTGGCCGGGTCGCTGACCCTATTTGGCTTCCTGGCGCTGGCGATGGTGTTGACCCGCAAAGTGGACTGGTATCAACTGAGCGATGGTTTACAGCACCGAGTTGATCAGAGTGTAAACGGTAGACCGGCTTCCCCTGAAGAGTTAATGCCTGCTCCATGAAGATCCTTTATTATGACTGTTTCGCCGGCATCAGCGGCGACATGCACTTGGCGGCCTTGCTGGATTTGGGTGTGGATCACCATGCCTGGCGACAGGAACTGGCCAAGCTGAACCTGGAGGGTTACCAGGTGCAAATTCGCCGCGCCAACCGCAAAGGGATTAGCGGTACTCAGGTGCATGTCATCGCTGATTCTCATCAGCCAGAACCTCGCAACTTGCGTCAGATCGAGGCGCTGATCGGTCGCAGCGCCTTGCCCGACGCGATTCAGGCGCAGGCAATGGGCGTATTCGGGCGCTTGGCGGAGGCCGAGGCACGTATTCATGACACCACTCTGGATCGCATTCATTTTCACGAAGTGGGGGCGCTGGATGCGATCGTGGATATTGTGGGTGGGGCTATCGCGCTGGACTGGCTGAAAGTGGATCGGGTGCTGTGTTCGCCGGTTGAACTGGGCAGTGGCGTGGCGCATTGCGAACATGGCGTATTGCCTGTGCCAGCCCCGGCCACGCTGGAGTTGCTCAAAGATGTCCCCGTGCGGCTGGGAGCCGTTCCGTTTGAGGCGACCACGCCGACCGGCGCTGCATTGCTAACCACGTTTGTTGATGCGTTTGTGGAGCGACCGGCGTTTTCCGTGCAGCGCATCGGTTATGGCATCGGTCATCGCGATGGCCCCATTCCTAATGTGCTGCGGGCTTGCCTGGGCGAACAAGCGGCGCCGGAGCGCGCGGAGGAGGAATTGCATGTTCTGGAGTGCAATATCGACGACATGAACCCGGAGTGGTATGACTATCTGCTGGAGCGGCTGTTCACGATAGGCGCTCTGGATGCCTGGCTGACGCCGGTGCAAATGAAGAAAAACCGGCCCGGTGCGTTGTTGAGTGTCCTTTGCGCGATGGAAAAGACGCCGCATCTTGCAGAATTGCTGCTGATCGAAACCACAACGCTGGGCGTGCGTCATTATCCAGTCAAGCGCGCTGAGTTGGTTCGAGAGATCGTGCAGGTAACGACCCCTTATGGCGAAGTCAGGGTTAAGATGGCCTGCCATCAAGGCCGGACGCTGCGCCGTAAACCGGAATATGAGGACTGCAAGCGGCTGGCACTGGAACATGGCGTACCGATTCATGAGATTTATGCGGCAACGCAGGGCGCTCTGAATAGCGGCCTAGCGACTTGACAGAAGTTTGGCGCACGCTCATTTCAGGAACTCGTCGATCCGATCTTGCGGATGGAATTCAAAGGTGTGACGATCGATTATCGTAACCCGTGAAGCGGCGTCCTCTCCGAACGGGGTTTGCTGGAATGCGTAACTCACCCGCCTTTCGTACTCACTGCCAGAGCTAAGTAGGAGTTTATCCGCCACATGCGGGCGTAACTGCATACTCTGTAGGGCAGTAAATCTCGGCGCTCTGAGTACGGTTGCGACCTAAGCGCTTGGCGGCATAAAGCGCATCATCAGCACGGTTTAGTAGAGCATCGATACTCTCTTGGTTCTTCCAGACAGCAACACCAGAACTGATTGTACATTTAATGGTTTCATGATTGTCGAAGGAGAAAAAATCGCTATCATGGATCAACTGTCGTAATCTTTCAGCTATCTCCATCGCGGTATGGCATCCCGTTTCCGGTAGCAATACGACAAACTCCTCTCCACCAATTCGGGCAAAAACATCGAAATCGCGTAGGTTTTCGCTAATTCGTCGAGCCAACTCAGATAGTACTGCATCGCCGTTGTGGTGACCTAGTTTGTCGTTAATCTGCTTAAAGTAATCAATATCGAATATGATCAACGATAATGTAGTGCCGGCGCGCTTTGCACGCGCCATTTCCCGATTAGCGATAGAAAAAAATTCTCTTCGGTTGCTGATACCTGTTAGATAATCCTTACTAGCAAGTAAGTAGAGATGTTTTATATATTTGTCCTGTCTTTTCCTCTCATGCACCAGCATAGACCAAGTAAGTGTGGCCATCACTATGAAAACTGAGATTATCGGTAAAAAAATCTGTCTGAGGTAATGTTCGCCTGGCGTTGGCTTGGTCCAAGCGAGTGCTACAATCGGCTTTTCCATGGGATTGAGTAGATACATATCGGCATCTACCCGTTTGGCGCCTGCTTCTAGTTTATGCAAACTATTGAGTTGATAAGTATCAGATAACTGCTGTATGAAGGCGTCGTCCAAAAGCTGGGCAATTAATAAAAAAGAATCATCGCCCTTGGGCATTTCACTGCTTTCGTCACGGAACAGACCGACACTGACTAAATAAATGGCGCCTTCAATATCAAGGTAATGGCTGCTAATCCATCGCCCAGATAAGTTGTTGCGAGCTTCTGTAATGATTTGACCTAAGCCATTCTCCATCCATAATGAAATTGGTAGAGGCGCCTTGACTCCATTAATAAACCCAATGGTAGGAGATCCATTCTTCAGGATTGCCCCTGAAAAATCCACACCATAGTTGTCAGTTAAGTAGCTACCAATGTTTTCGTCAGCCCATTTGTAGTCTGGTTGCACAATTAAGTTCTGGTGACCTTCATCCCAGTAGGAATATTCCTGGATGAGATCCTGTAGATGACGGGTCTCAACACTCAGAGCTATTTCGACACGATTGTATAAATCTTTCTGTGCCAAATTATCCATTTTAAAAGATACTAATACCAGCAAGCTAATGATTGTAGCTAGGCTTAAACCGAATAGTAAGAGAATAAAAATGATACTCGCTTGGTTTGATCCTGTTAGGAAAGATGTTGCTATTTTCTGTGAGTCGTCTTCAGCCACTTTAAACCCTCCGCGGTTGTCGACTGCTACGTTAGTTTTTGGTCTTTACCTATATTCTTCCAAAAACCTCGCGAGCTGCGCTTGGGTTTCAGGTTTGTAAGGGTACAGCTTGCACCTGTGCGTAGCTGATAGGGATTTTTGGGATAGTTCTGTTGCGATTTCTGTCAAGCAGATATTATACCAATTCCCGTTAGGTTTAGCCCGAAAAACGGATGAACCGCCAAGGCAATCGCGCTATCGCGCTATGAGGGGTTTCTTCGCGAGTGTCCTGGAACTTGCGGTCAGTTTCACGAAACAAGGCCCAGATGTCGTCAAGGGTAACGAGGGTGCTCATGGCTATGTTTTGTTAATCTGAGAATGATGGCCGCGCCCAGTAAACAAAAGCGTTTAATAGCGGCGCGGGACGAAGCCGGGGGTGTTTTTCACTTCCATGATCTGATCGCCAATGGCCAGTACGATCAAGCCCTGGCGCTCGGCATGGCGCAGGACGCTGTCGTCCACGGCCAGGCTGGCGATCAGGCCCACCAGGGGCAGGGCTTGGTATTCAGGGAAGAAGGTGCGAAACGCGGGCAGTTCTTCATTCAGGAGATGGTCGATGTCGGCGCTGCGCAGGGTGCTCTTAACGCTGGCCAGACAAACGGTTTCCAGGGTAACAGCGAGGGCGTCGTATTCCTGTTGCCGGCCATCGGCCCGCTTGCGCTTGCGCCGCACGGACAGATCCATGACCTCCTGTCCAAGCATTTCTTGTACAATACGCGGCAGACTGGGAGCGACCAGATCCTCAACCAGTGTGCCAAGCTTGTTGGCGAGTTCGCCCCAGCGCCGGTTCATCTCACGGTTTTGCTGACGGCCCTCTTCTTTGAAAGCGCGCATCTCATCTTTAAAAGCCTGCATTTCATCTTTAAAAGCCTGCATTTCATCTTTGAATTCGCGCATTTCATCTTTAAAAGCCTGGGTATCTTCTTTGAATGCCCGCAACTCGGCTTCGGTGCGCATTTGCGAGTTGTACAGTTTGTTAAATTCGATACCAACACTGGTGATGAATGCGCTCAGCGCTTCATCCAGATGATCAACTCGTTCGGCTACGGTCACTTTGTTGTACTCCTCTGAGAATTAAGATCGGTTTTGACGAACAACAGCGTACTGCCTTCTTCTCTAAAAGATGATGTTTTTAAAATAATTTCTATCAATGCACACGCCCAATCAGGGTCAGCAGGCTAATGATGATGTACCCGACTCCAGCTAGGACGATGCCGAACTTCAGGGTTGCGCAAAGGTTTGCCAGCGCGGGCTAGTGAGCGTTCGTTGAACCGAGCAGGAGCCGCCACAGCGCGTAATTTTCCATCATGTCGAGTACGGCGGCGGCGAACATCGCCCAAGCGAGCAGGAAACCGGCGGTCGAGAATCCCTTTAACTACACTATACTTCGAAATAGGGTTTTACAATTGCCCATTGATCCATCAGCTTCTATATATCTGCATCAAGCCATAAATTTGCTAATGATAATTGTCGCTCTTGCCATCCTGGTATTGCCTGTTTTCCTGGATAACCCTTTATGACTGGCCCAAATCTTTCAGCGTGGGCGCTCGACCATCAACCGTTCATTCGTTATCTGATCGGTTTGTTGCTGTTGAGCGGTTTCTATGCCTATTTCACCCTCGGGCAAATGGAGGATCCTGAATTTACTATGAAAGGGATGGTAATCCAAGCCTACTGGCCAGGTGCTACAAGTCTGGAGACTGAGCAGCAGATTATTGATCCACTTGAAAAAAAACTGCAAGAAACTCCTTGGCTGGACTTTATCAGCAGCTATGCCAAACCTGGAGAAGCGGTCCTAATTATCTTACTCAAGGAATCTGTACCTCCCGATGAAGTGCCAGACATCTGGTACGAAGTTCGCAAAAAAGTCGCCGACATACGGCACAAACTTCCTGTCGGAGTGCAAGGACCGTTTTTCAATGATGAATTTGGTGACACTTTCGGCTCGATCTACGCTTTTACTGCAGATGGTTTCAGCTACGCGGAACTCAAAGAATATGTAGATTATGCACGTCAGAAACTATTAGGGCTGAATGACATTAGTAAAGTGGACGTGATCGGCGCTCAACAGGAAAAAATCTATATTGAAGGCTCTGATAAGAAGTTGGCCGCAATCGGAATCGATCCCCTGCTGATTTTTTCCACATTGACAACGCAAAATTCGGTGGAATCCGCCGGTACAATAGCGACTTCGCAGATCCAGATACCGCTGCGAGTGGACGGTAACTTTGCCTCCCTGGACAGCATCCGCGCTACCGGTATTCGCGTCAATGATCGGATTTTCCGTCTGAGCGATATTGCAGAAATCCGGCGAGGTTATCAAGACCCCCCAATCTTCAAGATGCGCTACATGGGTCAGGAAGCCATTGGTTTGGCGGTTTCCATGACCAAGGGCGGCAACATCTTGAAATTGGGTGCGGACTTGCGCCAGGCCATACATCAGCTACAAGCTGAACTACCGATTGGTATCGACATTCACCAAGTGGCTGATCAGCCGCGCGTCGTGAAAGCGGCGATTAATGAATTCATGAAGACTTTTCTTGAAGCACTGGTAATTGTGCTAGGAGTGACATTCTTCAGCCTGGGTTGGCGCGCTGGCGTGGTCGTAACTTTATGCATTCCACTGGTGCTAGCCATGACTTTCCTGGGTATGAAGTTGTTCGGCATTGACCTGCATCGCATTTCGCTAGGCGCGTTGATTATCGCCCTGGGTTTGCTGGTGGACGACGCCATCATTGTCCTGGAAATGATCGATCGCAAAATGGAGCAAGGTTGGGATCGGACCAAGGCCACCACCTTTGCATATACCAGCACCGCTTTTCCGATGCTGACCGGCACACTGGTAACGGTAGCCGGTTTCCTGCCCATTGGGTTGGCCCAGTCTAATGCGGGCGAATACACCTTTTCCATTTTCGCGGTGGTTAGCATCGCCTTGATATCGTCATGGATCGTTGCTGTAGTCTTCACGCCCTATTTGGCTTACACATTTTTAAATAGGCAGGAAAAGCCTGCTGGCAACGGGATGATACTTCCTCAATCCTTTTTCTCAGGTAGCGGCGGGTTCGGAAAGTGGGTACAACGCTACCGCGACGGGGTAATCCGTTGGGAAGAGGTGATCAACGATGGGTTATTGCGTTTGGTGGAATGGTGTTTGCTCCACCATCGAAGGGTACTTGTGTTTACTTTTTTGGCTTTTATCGCTGCCATCTTGGGCTTTCATTTCGTGCCAAAGCAATTCTTTCCTTCCTCATCTCGCCCTGAGTTGTTAGTAGACATGTGGTTACCAGAGGGCTCTTCGTTCGCTGCAACCGAAGAGCAAGTCAGGCAACTCGAAGCACGGGTCATAGGGGATGAAAATGTTATAAATCTTGTCAGTTATGTGGGCGGCGGTTCTCCCCGTTTCTATCTTTCGATGCGCATTCAGCAAGATAGCGTCAATTATGCCCAGGTTGTCATCATGAGTCGCGATGAGGATGCTCGTGAGGCAGTTCTGCAGCGCTTGAATCATGAGTTTGAGCAGGGCTTTCCAACGGTGCACGCTCGCGTATCGCGGCTGGAAAATGGCCCACCCCTCGGCTATCCGGTGCAGTTTCGAGTTGTGGGACGCGATTCGCGTCGGCTGCGAACCATTGCCAACGAACTGATTGAGATCATGCGAGCCAACCCCTACACACGGGATATCAACACGGACTGGAAAGAGCGGATTCAGGTTGTGCGATTGCGCATCGATCCGGACAAGGCGCGCGCGCTGGGTCTCAATATTCAGAATCTCTCGCGCAATCTCAGCGCCCTCGTCAGTGGTTTATCGGTCACACAGTACCGGGAAGGCGACAAGGTCATTGATATCGTGTTGCGCGCGCTCAGGGAGGAGCGTAGCAACTTGAGTGATCTGAAGGATCTTTATATTTATACTGAAAATCATCGCTTCGTTCCCTTAGGGCAGATTGCTTATATTGAACGTGCCTTTGAAGAAGGGATTGTTTGGCGACGCGACCGTTTTCCGACGATCACCGTACTAGCCGGGATTGTTGATGGAGTACAGGCGCCGGATGTGACCTTGCAGATTGACCATATGCTAGGCCCATTGCGCGCCCGGTTGCCCGATGGCTATCGCATCGAGATTGGCGGCGCCCAGGAAGCTAGCGTCAAATCGCAAGGGTCGATCTTTGCAGTCGCGCCACTGATGATGGCGGTCATCCTGACCCTGCTGATGCTCCAACTGCGGAGCTTCCAGCGGACACTGATTGTGATGCTTACGGCGCCGCTAGGCATCATTGGCGTTACGCTATTTTTGTTGATTACGCAATTGCCGTTTGGCTTTGTAGCTATGCTAGGGATGATTGCGCTGTCGGGGATCATCATGCGCAACGCGGTGATTCTGCTGGATCAGATTGACCAGGATCAGGCGGCAGGGCTGCCGCCTTGGCAGGCAGTGATCAGTTCGACGGTGCGTCGATTCCGGCCCATTATGTTGACCGCGTTGACGGCGATTCTGGCTTTGATTCCCTTAACCCAGAGTACCTTCTGGGCGCCTATGGCGGCGGCTATCATAGGTGGGTTGCTGATTGCGACCGTTCTTGATCGTTTAGCGCTGCCAGCGTTGTATGTCATTTGGTTTGGGATCCGTCCACCATCATCCTAACCGGCATCACCGCCGTATTGGAAGGCGTGCAACGAACTTTGCCCCGGTCAATCAGTTGTGAATTGGAAGAGGGTTAAGTGCGTTATGCCAATATCCGGCGATAACAGCGTTCGACGACATTCTACAGTTAGTCGAAGGGTAGAATGACGTTCGACCCCGAGTAATGCTCGTAGCAAAATGGCATTGCTGTCGGAAAATTTTACACAGTTAGAAGGCATTTTTTTACCCAGAATGACATGGCTAACCCGTCGCGAAATCGGCAAACAGCCAACCACGATATATTTCTCTTTGAAAATATAGAAAAAAGTCTCTTTGGAAGATATGGCTACAACAACCCATCCTACGAGGGTTTCAAGATATCTTCTTATGCGTTCGTGGCTGACCAGATTAGCCGCGTCAGAAAACTTTACACCATTAATAGATCGTTTTCGCTTGGGGGAAGCTGGTTCTATGGTTTTTTGATCAGCATAGCAACAAGTTAACTGACTGAATATTTTTAATATTTTATAATAATATTAAGCGGCATAGCAAAAATCCCCCCTAAAATCTGACGATGTCTGCATCAGCTCAATGTCGGAAAATTTTACATTTTTTTGGGTTAGCTGATTTGATTGAAACATAACTATATATTTTAATATAATTTTTTTTTTGGCCTAACCTTTGCTTATATAAATCGCGACTCATCCAGCTTTAGAAAACGGATGGACTAACTTACAGCCTATCAGTCCTAACTTAGGAGATTAACCTCATGAACCTGAAAAAAACCGCCTTAGCGGCAGCAATAGCAGGCGTGTTTGCGATGGGAGCAGCAGGGCAAGCAGCTGCTAGCGTATACGCAGGGTCGAAACTTGAGATCAGCGATCTTACGATCGTTATAACGGGTGTTAACGCGCCGGCAGTTTCGTCTTACAGCTTTAATCTTGACAACACGGCCACTCTAAATGGCGTGTCCGATACTACCGCTGGAATCAGTACAAGTTGCTTTGGTTCCGTCACGACTTCCGTTACTACATGCAGCACAACTCCTGGCACCCCTCCCCTAGCGGCTCATGCGGCCAATGCTCCAGGTGGTGCGCCGTCACGTGTTGATGGTGCAGCAAACAATTGGGATTTTTTCGGACCGGGCGTAGCTCAAACCTATGCAAACTCGGATTCCGAGATTCAAACTGCTCAGTTGGTGAACGGTGTTCCAACCAGCACGGTTCAGATCAGCGAAGCTGAAATTGCGGGGACAGGTACCGCACAGTCTTCCACGAATGTCCAATCAAACACTACTTTGAATTTCGTATTCACGACGGTAGGACCTGCTTCGTTAACACTGTCATTTCAGGCTAATCCATCTCTTTACGTGTCGGATGACACCGTACCCACCCCGCTCATTGCGCTTGCCCAAGCAAATACAGGTCTTAGTTTCGGACTTAGCAGCACCAACGCAGGCGTTAACGTAAGATGGAACCCTGATGGGTTAGCGGGTGGGTTCAGCAGTTGTGTTGGCGCCACATGTACTGAGAACGATGACGATGAGAGCCTCAATAACACAGTCGGTCTTCCCTCTGTTCCGGGAAGCGATGGCATCAGCGATATCCGGAGTGGTAACGACAATGGTTTATCAAACTTCAGCATAACGCTCGGTAGCCTTGGTGCAGGAACCTACTCGCTTACTTTGGCGGGCACTTCGTCCGTGAGTGTAGTGCAAATAGAATCAGTACCAGAACCCGCTACGCTGGCTCTTCTGGGGATAGGTTTACTCGGCATTGGAGCCGCCAAGCGCCGCAACAAGCGCGTGTGACTCTAAACCCTTTTTAGCAAGTGAGCCAAAGATGGGGGAAAGGCAGTTTAGCCTTCCCTTCTTTGGTTGCTCCTTACTAACCCACAAGCTAAGGAGTGCTAACTTGAAATCGGTTACGTATGTCTTGCTCAATTCTGATGACAGCAATGCCAATCAGCAGCGCATGACCATAGGAATATACAAGCACTACCCGTTTGAACGCTTCGCCGCCTACAGAGCCTTCATGCATTAAAGCGCCCAATATTGCTAGTATTGGTAATACGGTTAATAGCCCCGTGTTGCCTCTATAGAAAAGTCGGTACATTTTCCAGTCAAACTGCTCAGACATTATTCTCCAAGTGTTTCTTCCAGTCAGGAAAAACAACATGAGAGGTCCGAGAAAGAGTCCATTCGTCAACGGCGACATCTCAATAAAAAACTGCATGACCACATAACTAAATGGCACTAAGTGCAAAAGAATATGAGCGCGCATTGAAAATACGATTCCGCAATTTTCCTGATCCTTGGTCCTGGCGACTAATGCATAAGTCCAACCCAGCAGAACCGCGAGCGCAGTTACGGCGCATCCAAAAAACAAGATACTTAAACTGGTTGGACTAGCAAGGACGCGAGTCAGTACGAAACCAGCAATAGAAAACATAGAAACAAGCATCATCCATCTCGCCGCCATCTGATAGCCTCGCGCTGTTTTAAGCAATATACCTATGAATTATATTGTGTAATCAATCTATTATAAGTAGACGTGACAAGCCCCATGGGTCATCAACACCGGTTAACCCTGCAACTATGAACCATGCGTGCTATATCATGCTTCACAACCATTTACCTTATCTTTATTGAGTAAAAAAAAGACCAAGCTAGCTGCCTAACTATTGAACCGTTTTCAACTAAATCTCATCAGGTACATTAAAAGCAAGGATATAGTCGCGCAGATGATCACGAATCTGTTGATGCGAGAGCCCAAAATCCTCGGGGCGGTACCTGTGAGCACTCCCCTCCTTGGGCTGTTTGGCTAGAAAGGCACCCATGTTTTTCTCGGCTTCCGCCGAAAGTTGCAAATCAAACCGCTCATATATACGACATGCCGTTCCAAATGGATCATCTATAAGTTCATGGTACTGCACATCCATGAATCTTGATGAGTCACACTGCTGGCGCTGTATTAAATAGTTATCGTAATCAGCAGCGAGGCGAGTCAAGACTTGAGAACCCAATGCCTCAACATCGATATGCTGCATGTAAATGCCGCGAAATGTCGCACAAAGGCTTGCATAAGATGGTATGGACTTCACTGGATCTCGATGCATCTGAACAATGCATGCATCCGGGAGAACGTCCAGGATCGCTGTTATAGCCTCGATATGAGCAGGTGATTTCACTAACCATCTCTCTCCAGGGTATTTCCACTGTAGAGTTTGCAGTATACGTTTGTAGTGATGGTATGTGGAAAGATGTGATGCTGTATCAAGCCACAGTGAATAGCGAGGGACATTAAACATACCAACGAGCGCCAGCGTTGTGAACCCTTGCAGGAGAAGGGGAGTACACTCTTCAGGACCGTCGAGATAAAACGTGTGTATATGCTTCAAGTTTGGGGCCAGACGGTCTTGTAATTTCATGAGCGTCATGGCTTGTTTCCGTCGCGGGTCGCTTTGAAAGACATAGCTCCCTTCTGGGGGAACTTGAGATATAGTAGCCTCCCAATTCGATAGAAACCGATGATCTGGGTCTTGAGCAAGCAGATTAAATAGAAACGATGTGCCAGTGCGCGGTAACCCGAGAATGATAATCGGCTTGCGTATGGTTTCATCAAATATCTGGGGATGACCTTGCCAAAGGGCTGTAAGCCTTAACCGATGAACCAGAAGCCCAGTGATCACTTTTTTTACATAAAATCTTCCAAAAGGATGTAAGTCACCAGTTTCTTCCAATGCTTCTAAAAATTTTTGAAGCGGTTCTAGGAAAGTAGTGCAGCCAAAATCAGAATATCCAGCAGCTTTTTGTGCTGACTGCATTAGCGCATCGCTGGAAAATAGCTGAGAACTCATGTGCCTAGGCAATAAATTCGCCAGACTATTCCATATTCTCACCCAGGAACATTGATATGGCGTCATAGATGCTTTAATCCATGAGTAGAGGGTATCCGTGCATAAACGAAGGCTCAATATGGATTCCAGTCAGTTGGCGTTGTTAGGCGACCAGCAGTTCCAAGAGAGGTCTGAGCAAGCCTTTGCCCCGAATGCGGACGGTTATGCACGAACTGAAAGAAGCCCAGGTAGAGCGGCAGCTTTTCTTGCGAAATTCCTCGATGGGGTCGCAACCAGGAACGCAACAGGGACCAGAAACCCTCAGCGGTATTAACATGAATCTCATGGAAGCCATCGCCATCGTCGTCGCGGGCGTATTCACCCCGGCTGTGACACACCGTATGATGATCAAAGCCCCAATCCTTCAATGGGTTATAGATTGCATATTCATCGGTATACACCCGGGTTCCCGGGGCGATGAAAGTCTGAAGGAGCGGTTGGATGGTCGCTTGCTGGACATTATCCAGCATCCGGACGACCACCGCGCCGCCGCGCTCAATCATGCCGAGAATCGGCGGCTTTTCCTGCTCCAGGGTGCCTCGACCCCGTGCCCCCTTCAGCCGGCGACGCCGCCCGCGGCGGCCTTTTTTTTCACCGCGTCCGGATGCCCTTTATGCCCGGCCACCATATAGACCTCGTCGCATTCCACTTCCCCCGCCAAGGTGGGTTCGGGTTGGCGGGCGACGATACCTTGGCGCAGTTGCTCGGTCATCCGCTGCACGTCGTCCGGATTCAACGCCAACTCTTGGGCAATCTGGGCATTAGATAAGTTCAAACCCATAAAATATAAACATAATATCCAAATTCGTAACGGCGGGTGGTGGCCGGCCAACACCGTCCCGGTTAGATCGTCAAAAGAGCGATGGCACCCGGCACACCGATATTTCTGTCGCGCCGGTTGGGTCGTGTCGTGACCCTGCTTCGTCATGTTCGCCGCCCCACAATGGGGGCAGTGAACCCCATCGGGCCAGCGCAGTTGGCGGACCGTTTCGTAACACCGGACATCGTCCAGTAGATTCTGAAGGTTGATCATCGACGGGAAACCTGGAGCGCGGCGGTTCAAAACCTCTTCAGTGTAGCTCCTGTCCCTTGGCAGGGCGAGCCATCTTCAACAGCCTGGAATCCATATTGAGCCAAAACGAATACCTTTCATTTTAATGAAAGACCCCGCAGCAAGCTGCGGGGTATCAAAAGCGAGATGGTACATAGCAAGCTGCGGGGAATTAGACCCGTAAGAGATTAAAACACACACTAACAAAGATGAGCTAGTTCCCATTCGTTCCACCCGAACTTATTGTTTTCCAGAACCACTTTAGCATAACATAACAGGCGAATACCGGTAGCTCCAAAGAGGTGTACGACTGATGTCTTTTATTCTGTTACTTCCCTTCATTTGGCATTAGCCCGCTGAGCTTCAACATACCAGCCTTCAGCTGGCGGTTGTTGAGCAAGGCAGGATACTCAGTAGCAGGTATAATTTATTTATAATCTGATGGTTGTGTTGTCGCAGTCAGGCGCTGCGCGGGCATGATAATGGGCAGCGGATGGAAATCCACTGCCCCATTATAACCTGATATAAAAAGTTGATTATATTGTATCCTAATCCTCCATCGGCGGCAGCGACTCAAGCAGCATCTTGGCCTCTTTAGCCGGCTCCGAGTCAGGCGCTTTCTCAATCAACCGCTCCAAGACTTCCCGCGCCTTGACATTTTGCTGCTGCTGAACCAGGACGCGCCCGAAGTGCAATTGGATCTGCGGATCCTCCGGAAGCTGCTCCGCCGCGCTGCGGATCAATTCGGCTCCGTAGAGGGTGTCGCCGTTCTTCACCAACAAGATGCCCAGCGTATCTTGCACGTAAGGATCGTTCGGCGATGCTTGCCGGGCGCGCTTAGCGTATTCAATAGCCTGCTTCAGCTCCCGATCCTGGCTCAGCCAAGCAAGGTTGTTCAGCGCCGGCACATGGTTGGGGTAGTGTTCCACCACCTGGGCATAGGTAGCCAGGGCCTCTTCGTTGCGCTTGAGGGTCAGATACCCCCCGGCCAAGTGCATCAGCACCGCCAAATCCTGTGGATGCGTCTGCAACCAACGTTGCATAACCTCAATCGCCTCATCGTGCTTTTCTTGCGCCCACAGCGCCCGGACCAGCAGAAGGGTGAGCTCCGTATCCGGCTTCTGGGCGCGGGCAGCCGACAGACTCGTGACCGCGCCTGCATAATCTCGCGTACCTAGAGCAAACCACCCCGCAATACCCAACACCTCGGGTCGCTCCCCGAATTCCTTGCGCAACGCGCCAAGCGCTGTTTTCGCCTGCTCCAGTTGATTTTCATGGACCAACAGCTTGATTTCGCCGACTCGCGCGGGTAGATAGCTCCGATTGATCTGCAGCGCGCGCCTGAGCTCCTCACCCGCTTTTTCAGTTTGGCCACTGCGCGCCAGACTGTCGCCATACAGAAAGTGCGCCTCTACTGAGTCCGGCGCCGCTGCGGCCCAGCGCTCAAAAGAGTGCTTAGCGGAAACCGAATCACCGGACTGCATTTGTGACTTGCCCTGAAGCTCCAGCAGCACCGGCTGAGCCTGGAACTGCGCGTGGGTCAAATCCTTTGTTAACCTCAGCACCTCCGCTGGGCGACCGGCGCGAAAATACTCTTGCGCAAGCTTGGCGCGCACCACCAGCGCGCTCGGATTATTTTCCAGCGCCTGCTCCAGCGCCACGAGACTGGCCTCCGGATTTCCGAGGCGGGTCTCAATCTCGGCGAGCAACAACGCTGCTTCCTCGTCGCCAGGCTGTTCTTTCAGCAGGGACCGCAAAAGCGTTTTACTCTGATCAAGATGACCCCGTTGCGCTTCGACCTTGGCCAAGTTGCGGGTCGCCGAAGGTTCATTGGGCTGCAGCGCAAGGACCTTGTCCAACTCAACCTTCGCTTGATCCCACTGGCCGGTTGCCAGATAACAGGCCGCTATCAGATTCAACGGATCGATCCGATCCGGATAGAGCGCATGTAGTTTTTTCGCCTGCTCCAGGGCTGCTTCGAATTGATTGTTGCGGAACGCTTCGAGCGCCAGCAGAAATTCGCGCGAATAGTCCCCCGCTTCGTCCACTGGCTTTTTGGCGTCTGGCGCATCGATGGGTTGATTGGCCATCAACTTCGCCACCATGAACATTTCCTGCGCCTGTTTGGACTCTGGCTCAAGAGCGGCAAGCTGTTTGGAATACTCCATGCCTTGCGCGGCATCGCCTTCGAGCAGAGATATCGTGGTCAACATGCGCAAGGTCGCTTTATCCTCAGGCGCATTCCGCAACGTAGCTTGCAACACGTCCTGGGCCGCGGCATATTCCTGAAGGCTGATGTTCACTGCCCCAAGCAATCGTCCCACCGCTTGCGCGTGGGGAGCTTTAGCATACACCGCTTGCGCGTGTTGCCGCGCCTGTTGCGTCTGCCCGAGCAGGAAGCGACTGATGGCTAGATACATCTGGTTGGGCATAAAACTCGGGTCTGCATTGTAACTGGCTTCAAAAGCATCAGCCGCCTCGGCGTATTGCTTCTGCCGGAAGCGAATCAGTCCCGCCACATAGTTCACATAAGAATGGTCCTTCCAGCCATTCTTCTTTAACTCCTGAATGTCAGCTTCGGCATCCGGAAACTTGTGAAGCTGGATGCGCGCCAAAGCGCGCTTCGCCCGATCCAGGGTGGGATAAGCTCGATTCTGGATTGCGTTGCCAAACGCGGTTTCCGCTTCCGCCGCTTTGCCCTGGCTCCATTCCAGTTCTCCCAGGATACTCCACGCTTCGGGGGAGTCTGGGTCCGCCTCCAGGGCAAGCGCCGCCGATTGCCGCGCGGCGTCGTATTCCCGCTGCATGGCCTGCATGATCGCCATACCAACCAGCGCTTCCGTGGTCTTTGGCTCCAGTTCCAACGCCCGTTCCAAAACCAGGCGCGCTTGCTCGAATTGTCCTTTCAAGACATACGCCTGGCCGCGTAAACTGAAAAGTAGCGCCTGGTTCGCCTGGGACGTGTCAGGGGGCAGCGACTCGGTTTCCGCCAGCACTCGATCAAAGTCACCCTGGAGTAAGATACTCTTGACTAAAACCGGCTGCGCCTCAGCTTGCGCCAACCCCAGTTCCATCGCCCGTCGGACTTCCTTTTCCGCCCTAGCCGCATCGCCCAGTTTGAGAGCAACCTTAGCTATCAACCACCGAGCTTCCAATGTATTCGGATCTTTTTGGAGCGCATTGGATAATTCAATAAAGGCCGAGCGTAATTCACCCTTGTGCAAATGCTCTTGAGCTTTGCTCACATACTCAGCGGGGGTCAGACTTTGTCTACAACCGCCCAATTGAAACAAGCCTGCAAGAACCAAAACTGCTAAAAGCGCAAAACGGCGAAGATCATACATAGCATCAAGTTCCTTAAATTATGGTATCTGTAGAAGATTGAACAAAAGTTTATAAGGAGGCTATTTGAGGGTGAGTGCAATCAACGGACTCTCGGTCTCATTGTAAACGCTTGGCCGGCACCCCACCCCAAATTTGATTCGGACCAATCTGTGTATCTTTGCGCACTACAGCGCCAGCCGACACGATGGCGCCGTCGCCAATGGTCACTCCAGACATAATGACTGCCGTAGCGCCAATCGTCACATTATTGCCGATCCGTATGCGGGACAGCGCAAAGCGCTGACCTTCAATGGCATGACTGAAAAAAGCAGCATCATGACCGATAATGCAGTTGGCGCCCACCTCGGTGAGCGGTGGGTCGAGGATTGCGCCAGCGCTGTAGGTATTTTGTCCCAGTCGCGCGCCCAACGCCAGATACACTAAACGCATGATAGGAACAGGAAGAAAATGGGTGCGAATCAGTGCATTAAATAACATGAGATAAAACAGAATATTGACTTGGGCGGCAAATTCTTCTCGAGAGCCTGGGCGGATCTCACCCTCCACCAGGGGGAAAAAATGGAGAAACAACCGATAAACCACAAAAGCCCAGAGGTAACCAAATATCACTGCGCCAATGACCAACGTCACACCCCGGAAATCTCCAAGTGGGGCGGAACCAAGCAACAAGGCGGTAGTTACAATGCTCAGGACCAGGATAATGGCCAGAAGTGAGAAAAAGCAGGCAATCTGCGGTGGGGTAATTGCTCTCATCACGATTGCTCCATTGTTGAAAGATACATCTGGCTGAGATTCATTAAGTGAATTTACTCCACAAATCAGAAAGACGATGCCATCTACAAATAGAAATAGCATGGGTTTCGAAAACATAGCACAATGGTTTCGTGACCTCGCCGATTCTAACCGCGCCAACCACGCCGCACCATCGGCGCAATCCAGCAACGCCTCGCCCAAATCCTTCAACACTGCCGGCTCACTGATCTGCGCCAACTACGGCGCGCTGTCCGCCGCCACTCTTTCGCCAAAGCAGCGCTGCACCAACCGCAACAGCAATTGCCGCTCAAAATCCAAGCCCTGCTGCAAGTCCTGTTGCAAACCTTCTTGCCGCCCGATCCGCTCTACACTGCTGACATACTGCATCTTTCTTGCCTCTTCTTCCGCCTGTAGTTTCCGCTACATCCTCGCTCATCGCTGGCTCCCGTCCAGAATGTTGGGCAACGCTCCGCTTTTGCCCAACCGACGCTATTTAGCGATTTGTTCCCCGAAAACCCGCCCCGTATCCCATTTCTCGATGACCTGCCGGAACCGGCTCGCTGCCTGTCGACAATGCGCATCCTCCAGCAAGCGTCGGGTTGCCGTCTTAACGACTTCTGGGGTCAATCGCCCCACCCGCAGCCGCACACCGACCCCCGCCTGCTCCAGACAGAGCATGTTCAAATGCTGATCCATGTTGCTGACCACACCCAACACCGGCGCTCCTGCCGCCAGCGCCTGCTGAGCCGCCAGACTGCCACCATTGCAGATCACCAGTTGCGCACGGGCCGCTGCCTCGACACCTGGCAGGAAATCCGCCACATAGGCATTCTGCGGCGGCGCGCTGCCCAAGGGTTGCCCAGCGGTCGCCGCCATCACTGTGACCGGTAATTCCGCCAAACCGCGCAAAATCACGGGCAAGGCCCGTTCATTTTCCCCGGAACTACCCAGAGCGACATAGATAATCGGCTGATCATTCGGCAACGCATCCCACCACACCGGCGGCTCGACCGTAGGCGACCACAGCACCGGCCCCAACCAATGGTGGTGCGACGGCAGCGGCGTGGTGGGGATCAATTCTGGAATATCCGCATACAAGGTCTGATCGGCATCGGTATACACCGCCCGCAAGTCATACCCCAGCTTGGGCAACCCATACTCCCGCCGCACCCGGTTCAACGGCAGCGTATGCAGCGCGAACACCAAGGGCCGCGCCAGACTAAACAGCGCCTGCGACAAACCCACGCCGAACGCCTGGGTCATCGGATGCTCGGGCAAAGGGAACGGCAGCTGTGAATAAGGTCCCCAATAGGCATTGGTAATCGTGAAGTAGGGTACGCCCGCCACTCGGGCGCTCACCCCCAGCGAAATGCGGAAATCACCGATCACGATATCGGGTTTCACCGCATCCAGCAGCGCCAGATCAGCCTGGACGTAGCCCCGCAACGTATCGAGATCATAAACTGGCCGCCCCTTGGCCAGATTGTCGAGAAATTTTACCGTAGGGATGGTCTCGACTGGCCGCCAAGCGAAAGGCAATTCCCCAAACAGCTTCAGATAACGATCATCACAAGCCAAGGTGATTTCGCAACAAGCCGGGTCCAGCGCCCGCGCCAACACCACCGGCCGCACAACATGCGCCAGGGTCACAGCCTCGCCGACAAAGAGAATGCGTTTGGGCGACATGGATTTCATCAGTTCGCCGCCATTAATTGCGCCAACGGCAACCGCAACGACCGCGCCACTGGTGCCGGCCCAAAACCCACCCGTCCCATATAAACGCCCTGCCGACAGGCTTCCAGCCCCATCAGATTCTCCATTCGCTTCACCAGCCGCCGCGCTCGTTCCAACGATCGCGGCGACGCGCTGAACGCAACGTCATTATAAATATAGGAAGCAAAAATCAGCGGCGTCATCTCCGGCTGAAATTGCAAGCCAAGATCGGTCGCCGTCAGCCAAAAGCGTTGCATCGCCCGCCCGCCGGCCACGTAATCATCCACCGTCTGCAACGGTGTTTCCGCCACAATCACGAAATGCGCCGCGCAATTCAAAGCCGGTAGTACATCCAGTTGCAGGCGTGGCAACAGCGTACCCCCCAAATAGGTATTCAGAAAACGCACCCGTCCCCAACTCTGCAACGCCCAGCGCATCAGCCGCAGCGCCACCGGATCCAAACCCACCGCCTGATCAGGAATACGGTCCCGGCTAAATTGCGCATTCCACTCAATGATAGCTTTATGCACTGAATAGGCTTCTGGCATCGTCAGGCGAATTTCCGCGTTGTCGAATAACAGACGCGCCATCTGCCGCAGCGTCCCGCGACCTTCCAGCCAGAGCACTCGATAACCTGCCCCAACCGAGGCTTCCAGTATGCTCCGTCGCTGCGCGTCGAGAGGTTGCCGGCTAAAGGAACGACGGTTAGTCACCCGGGCGCGAATCGCGTGTTCCAGGAAATGTCGTTCAGGGGAAATGTCGGAAAATTTTACATCGAACGTAGGCCGGGTTTCCGGCAACCCTTCCCGCCGCTGTGCTTCACACCGCAAACCCTGTCCTTGCGCTGCAATGTTGATCGTTTCCAGCACCCCACCGAGCGCTAGTTGGCTAGCGTGACCTTGCAAGTCATAAACGACTTCATCGCGGGTATCGAACCCATGCACCACCAGGCGCCGTTCATTCAGAATTTCGAAGCGCCACGGTTGCGTATTGTCCCCACTCGGCGCCCAGCGCGCCAAATCCAGGATCTGCTCCAACTCGGTTTGTGGAACAAATTCCGGCTCGCGCTGTGGCCGTACAGCTTCCTGCGCCAGACGCTGCCCGACCGCCCGATACGCCAAACGCCGTTTCAGGGTTTGCAGCGGCCCTCGATTCCCCCAGCGCAACCGACTGCGCACATACTCCCCCCGGTAACATTCAAACAGGTGATACCAGGGCGCTGCGTAAACCGGCTGACGATGCAGCAAAATCTTCAGCGCCTCAATTCCGACAATCCCGGCGCACAACTGACAGGCCATCGGCGTCGATGGCCCTCGCCGATGCGCTAAATCCAACCGATGCGGATCCACCAAATAAAAACGATGCCAGGCTTTCGGCGTCAACCCCAACAGAAAATTCACATACTGCCGCTCGACCGGCAAACCCTCCAAGCGGAAATACTCCTCGAAACTCATCCCACCCGGCAAGAAAATCAAATACGGCGCGCCCATCCCGATCGGCCCGGCGGTGATGGCTGGAATGCCTAGCTCGTAGCAACGCCCAAACACCAAAGCACGCACCTCCGGCACGAAGAAATCCAGTCCATCCACGAACAAATCGACATCGCTGAGAAATTCATCCATATTTTCGATGCTGACTCCTTGAGAAAAAAGCTGGAGATCCAACTGGGGGTTAATATCGCGCGCCTGACGAGCCAGTACCTCTACCTTCGGCTCGCCCAGCGTACTGAGCATCGCCCCGGCCTGCCGGTTAAAGTTAGCCAATTCAAAGGCATCCAGATCCGCGATGTGAAACGCTCCGATGCCCAACCGAGCCAAGGTCAGCAAATGCGCGCCGCCGACCCCGCCCATGCCGGCGATCGCCACCCGCTTGCTGCGCAACAAAGCCTGCTCGGTTTCCGTTACCCAACCGATATTGCGGCTGAACGCCTCGGCATAATCGAAATCGCGTGTCATGTTTATTTCCCCGTGCGCTCGGTGAATGATCCTGGAGTAACCGTTCAGTCTCCCTTTTGCCAGCGTGCAATTTGAACAAGTCTAATAGAAAAATATTCAGGAACAGGTTCAGTTACATGGAGTGAAATTTGCGTAAGTTTACGAATCATGTAACAATCCTAGTTGCTAACCAGGTTGTTATTCAGGAGCCTGTTTGTCGGCTGACAGGCCAAGTCGTTATAGTCTCGCAATCAGATTAGCCTATATTCCAAACTATCCCGGCGCTTCGCGCCACTCCTTCTTGAAAGGAGGGAATTGCGGAATGTAGGCTGTCAGTGAGTAAAGCTATAGCCACCACCATCAAATCACGAGATAACTGATGTTTGATTACACCTATGAAGCAATCCTGGCCGACACAGAAGCCGCTCGCGCCATCCATCGAAAGATTCGTTATCATGTTTATTGTGTGGAGCGCCGCTTTGAAAATCCTGACGATTTTCCCTTTGGCGAAGAGCACGATCGCTGGGATGATGAACACTACACCACTCATTTCATTGTCCGACATCGCCGATCAGATCAATGGGTCGCCGCCATGCGGGTCATCCTCCCGAATGCGCCCTGCTTTCCCCTTGAAGCCTTGCAATGTTTGACCTCGACTCATCCGAATCGCCATTTACCTCGCCGTGAACTGGGTGAAATTTCCCGAGTATGCATCATTCGGTCCTGCAATGCCCATGCACTCAATCCGTACCTCGGTTGGGACTTTGGCCATGTCAGTAAAGATGGTGAATCCGAAGTCTTTCTTGGCCTTATTCGCGCTTTTATCCTTTATGGCCTTCATCGAGAGATCAAGCATTACTATATATTAGTCACCGCCGCCCTCGCACGTTTATCGCGCCGATTAGGCATAGTGTTGCATCAGGCCGGCGTTTCTGTTGAACATCGAGGTTGGCGCACACCCTATCTCCTCGATGTCCAGGCCAGCAGGACGGCGCTGTGTCGGCGATCAATAGCGATCCGGGACATGTTTGATCGCAAGACATTAGTCTATCGTCCCTTTTCACTCCTCGAAAAAACGATGAATGAGATTTCTCTGCCCATGCTGCCCCATCTATTCCCGGGATCCTCGACCTCTGAAGCATTCCAGCCTGTTGATGTCACCCCATACCCGCTTCACCCTACCTGATTCCTCTTGAACAGCGGGACCAACACACCGTAGCCATCGCCTCGTCGACTGATGATGAAATCCTTCTATTCCTTTAACCAAACTCTTCCGGTCCGAATCCAACTCGCGGCAACAACTGCTGCAACTCTTTCCATACTGCATCGGAATCATCCCCACGCAAGGTAATATGCCCAACCTTGCGTCCAGGGCGCAAAGCTTTGCCGTAGTCGTGATAATGCGCATTTGGCAACGCCAGCACCGCTGACCGTTCGGGTAAATCGCTAATGGCGTTCAACATCACCGAATGGCCAATAGCCGTCGTCGATCCCAGCGGCAGACCGAGAATCGCTCTCAGATGATTCTCGAATTGACTGGTTTCAGCGCCCTCGATAGTCCAGTGCCCGGAATTATGGACGCGCGGCGCCATTTCATTAGCGATTAAGCGACCCGCCTGGACGAAAAACTCGATGGCCAGCAGTCCGACATAATTCAGCCGATCCAGCAACCGGTGGGCGTAATCCCAACCTTCCTGCTCCAGCTTCGGCATGAGATAGGGCGCTCGCGACAAACGCAGAATCCCCTCGCGATGATGGTTTTCCACCAATGGATAGAAAGCGGTTGCGCCATCACGGCAGCGAATCGCCAGCACCGACACCTCGCGTTCAAAAGGAACGAAGCTTTCCAGAATCAGAGGAACGCCGCCAAGCGCTCGCCAAGCCGCTTCCATATCTTCGGGGATACGTAAAATGCGCTGCCCCTTGCCGTCGTAACCCAGCCGCCGGGTTTTCAATACGGCGGGCAGACTCATCCGCGTCACCGCATCCTGCAATTCCTCCAGGCTATCAATCGTGGTGAAATTCGGCGTTGGAATGCCCATCTCCCAGAACAAGGTTTTTTCGGACAACCGATCTTGCGCCCTCGCCAGCGCCTCGGCGGGCGGGTGAAACTCGACCCGTCCCGCCAGAACGTGGGCCGCTGCTGCCGGCACATTTTCGAAATCAAACGTCACTACGTCTGCCCAGTCGGCGAGTCGCTCCAATTGCACAGGGTCGTCATAGTCACCTTGAATCAGGGGCGCGACCTGCCCGGCGCACGCATCCACCGCCGGATCGAGGATCTGGAAACGCAAGCCCAGCGGATAACCGGCCAGCGCCAGCATCCGCGCCAACTGACCGCCACCGACGATGCCGACGTTCACAGTGCGCTGCTCCGGGGGTCGGGCTGACTCAGCACGTTTGCGGTCTGCTGATCGCGGAAAGCGCGCACGGCTTCGCGAATGGCGGGATATTGATGACCCAGCATCGCCGCAGCCAGCAATGCCGCGTTGATCGCGCCGGCTTTTCCAATGGCCAGCGTCCCGACCGGAACGCCACCCGGCATCTGGACGATGGACAGCAACGAATCAAGGCCATTGAGCGCCTGGGATTGCACGGGTACGCCCAATACAGGCAATATCGTCTTGGATGCCGCCATGCCGGGTAGATGCGCGGCGCCGCCGGCCCCGGCGATGATGATCTGCAAACCGCGCGCCTCGGCGCTGGCGGCGTAGTCAAAGAGTAAATCAGGAGTGCGATGGGCTGATACAACGCGAACCTCGTAAGGTACTTCGAGCGCGTCCAGGGTGTTCGCAGTATGCTCCAAAGTGCTCCAGTCCGAAGTAGACCCCATGATCAAGCCCACCAAAGGTGTCTTTTCCATGCTATTCATGTCCTTATAAGAATGATTAAACTCGGCGCACAGATCGAACGTGAGCAGCGACTGTGTTGTCAGCAGGCATCATTGACGCCGGTCATAGTCATTAATTTGTCAAATTGATGACTCATTTTCTCATAAAAACCTGCCCGGAAACAGATTTGCCTATTCGATTAGGCGGTTCACTTGCGCATTGAAATAGAGATCGCCATGCATTGGGCCAGACGTGGACTAAGGAATAGGGGGCGAACGAAAATTGTACCTTGAACTTTTCCCATGATGGACTGCCCCTGCTTTTGACACACTATTTCCAATATCCTTTAAGTACACTGACCAACCTGGCTTCGTCGAACCCTTCGCTGAACGCGGCGGTTAAGCAAAGGCGCTTGATGGTTGGCTGTGGGCAGTCGCTACGCAACTAATGGATTAACCGGGAGCAACGGTATGGCTGGGCATGACATGCGGAGCTGGATCATTCATATCCGCAAGGACACTCTCAAGTTCGCGGCGGCGCACATGACGGTCTTTCCCGATGGCGCGAAGGAAGGTTTGCATGGTCATAATTACCAGGCGGAACTGACGGTGGAATTGACCGAACCGGCGCTGCCGCGCATGCTCAGCTACGAAGCTTTTAAAAAGGCGTTACGGACCGTTTGCGCGGAATGGGATGAGAAAGTGCTCATCGCGGGCGACAATCCCTGGATGGAAACTTTGCCTACCGAACCAGGCGAGTATGCCTTCCGGCTTTGTGGCAAGCGGTATGTGCTGCCTGCTGATGAGGTCGCAGTATTGGCGATAGAGAACGTGACTGCTGAGAATCTGGCCGAAGTACTGTTCGAGCGGTTCTGGACCGAACTGACCTGTGACCGCTCGGTGTGCTGGCGGGAGCGGATCATTGCCGTCAGCCTGCGCATCGACGAGTCGCCTGGCCAAGGGGCCACATACACTATCCGTTGGGGCTGAGCCACAGCTTACGGCCCTGAAAAACCTATGCAACACATTCTGGTTATCACGCTTAGCAATCTGGGCGACGTAATCATGACCACGCCGGTGATTATGGCGCTGGCCGCCCGGTTCCCGTCCGCAAAACTCACCGTGCTGGTCGGCCCGAAAGCCTGCGATCTGCTGAACAAAAGCCCGCAGATTCACCAGGTCGTGGTTTACAACAAGAAAACCGACTGGCGCGGAAAATGGCTCTTGCTGCGCGAGTTGCGCCAAGTCCACTACGATTGTGTAGTCGACTTGCGCCATACCCCGATTCCCTGGCTGCTGCGCTGTAATCAACGCAGTCCGCTGCTTCGCCGCTTCCGTAAAACCAATCAGCGGGATCGCCATTGGGAAATCCTGGAAATGATGGGTTTCAATTCGCCCCGCCCGCTAGTCTTTCAATTTTTTGATGAAGCCGACGTTTACGCGGGTCTGGAGAAGTTACGCGCCAAGGGCATTCTGGAAACCGGCGGCTGGATCGTTGCCGCACCGGGCGCGGCCAGCGAGAAAAAGCGTTGGCCGGTCGAATCTTTTCAGTCCGTGCTGGGTGAACTGAGCAAGCGCGCCTCCCGACCCATTGTGCTGGTCGGCGCGCCAAACGAGCGGCCCATTGCGGAAGCGGTCGCGCGGGAACTATCGGGAATGGCCGCTGTGCTGTGCGGGGAAACCAGTATTAATGAAACGGCTGCCTTGTTGTCAAGAGCTACGCTGGCGTTGGCTAATGACAGTGCCGTCATGCATCTAGGTTTTGAACTAGGCATTTCAACCGTAGGGATTTTTGGCCCGACGGATCACGAAAAGTATGGTCATACAGGCCCACAGTTTCGCATTGCCCGTGAAGATGCAAAAAGGTGTTCCTGCAACGCGCTGCGGATGCCCGAACACGAGCGAAGCTGTTTTCATGGACTCCAGCCGGAAAAAGTGCTGAAGCTCTGTTGGGAGTTGCTGGAACCAGCCCTGGAGAATTGAGAATGATTGTCGCAAATGACTCTTCTATCCTGATACCACCCTTTCAAGGTATAATTTTCTAAAGATTTTCCCCGCATCGCGGGAATTCACCGCAACCATACTATTAAAGGGGCTTTCTCCGTGCTCGATACCTACCGCCAACAAGCCGCCGAACGCGCCGCCATGGGCATTCCCGCGCTCCCGCTGAGCGCCCAGCAGACTGCCGACCTGGTCGAGCTGCTCAAGAACCCACCGAAAGGCGAAGAAGATTTCCTGCTGGAATTGATGACCCACCGCGTACCGGCGGGCGTCGATCAGGCTGCCTACGTCAAAGCCGCCTTCCTGGCCGCCGTGGCCAAGGGCGAGGCCCAATCGCCGCTGATCTCCCGGATTCGCGCGACCGAGTTACTCGGCACCATGCTGGGCGGCTATAACATCCAGCCGCTGATTGACCTGCTTGACGATGCGGAATGCGCCCCAGCCGCCGCCAAGGCGTTGTCGCATACCCTGCTGATGTTTGATTATCGGCACGGTGTCAAGGAAAAAGCCGATGCTGGCAATGATTACGCGAAGCAAATCATGCAGTCCTGGGCCGAAGCCGAGTGGTTCACCAGCCGCCCCAAGGTGCCGGAGCAAGTGACGGTTACGGTGTTTAAGGTCACTGGCGAAACTAATACTGACGATCTGTCGCCCGCCCCGGACGCCTGGAGCCGCCCCGACATTCCGTTGCACGGCCTGGCTATGCTGAAAATGGCTCGCCCCGGCATCGAACCCGATGAACCCGGCAAGCTTGGCCCGCTGAAACTGATCGAGTCGCTCAAGACCAAGGGTCATCCCGTAGCCTACGTGGGCGATGTGGTCGGCACCGGCTCCAGCCGCAAGTCGGCGACTAATTCCGTACTGTGGTGGACCGGCGAGGATATTCCCTACGTCCCCAACAAGCGCTATGGCGGCTACTGCCTGGGCGGCAAGATCGCGCCGATCTTCTTTAACACTCAAGAAGATGCGGGCGCATTGCCGATCACTGATTGCGATGTGACCAAGATGCACATGGGCGATGTCATCGACATCTACCCCTATCAAGGCGTCGTCAAAAATCATGACTCCGGCGCTGAACTCAGCCGCTTCAGCTTCAAATCCGATGTGTTGCTGGACGAAGTGCAGGCGGGCGGGCGCATTAACCTGATTATCGGTCGCGGCCTGACCGACTGGGCGCGCGAAGTGCAGGATATGGAGCCTTCCAAGGTTTTCCGGCGTCCGGTTCCGGCGTCGGATTCGGGCAAAGGCTTTACGCTGGCGCAGAAGATGGTGGGTAAGGCGTGCGGCGTCGCGGGCGTGCGCCCCGGCACCTATTGCGAACCCAAGATGACCACGGTGGGTTCCCAGGACACCACCGGCCCGATGACCCGCGACGAGTTGAAAGACCTGGCCTGCCTGGGCTTCTCAGCGGACTTGGTCATGCAATCGTTCTGCCACACCGCCGCCTATCCGAAGCCGGTCGATGTGCAAACCCATCACACTCTGCCTGACTTTATTTCCAGTCGCGGCGGCGTCGCGCTGCGTCCCGGCGACGGCATCATCCACAGTTGGCTGAACCGGATGTTGCTACCTGACACGGTGGGCACCGGCGGCGACTCGCATACCCGCTTCCCGATTGGCATTAGCTTCCCCGCAGGTTCCGGCCTGGTCGCCTTTGCCGCTGCCACCGGCTCCATGCCGCTGGACATGCCGGAATCGGTGCTGGTGCGCTTCAAGGGCAAGCTGCAACCCGGCGTGACCCTGCGCGACCTGGTCAACGCCATCCCCTACGCGGCGATACAGGCGGGGCTGCTGACCGTGGCGAAGGAAGGCAAGAAAAACATCTTCTCAGGCCGCATTCTGGAAATCGAGGGTTTGCCCGATCTGAAAGTGGAACAGGCGTTCGAGTTGTCCGACGCCTCGGCGGAACGCTCCGCCGCCGGTTGCACGGTGCGGCTGAACAAAGAGCCAATCATCGAGTACCTGAACAGCAACATTACCCTGCTCAGGTGGATGATCGCAAACGGCTATCAAGACGCCAAGTCCCTGGAGCGGCGCATCAAGGGTATGGAAGATTGGCTGGCTAATCCGACGTTAATGGAGCCGGACGCCGACGCCGAATACGCGGCGATCATCGACATCGACATTGATCAGATCAAGGAGCCGCTGCTGGCCTGTCCCAATGACCCGGACGATGTCAAGACGCTGGCTGACGTGGCCGGCGACAAGATCGACGAGGTGTTCATCGGATCGTGCATGACCAATATCGGTCATTATCGCGCGGCGGGCAAGGTGCTCAGCGGTCAGGCCAACATCCCGACCCGGTTGTGGATTTCCCCGCCGACCAAGATGGATGCGCACCAACTCAGCGAGGAAGGCTATTACGCGATCTATGGCGCAGCCGGAGCGCGGATGGAAATGCCGGGTTGCTCGCTGTGCATGGGCAACCAGGCGCGAGTGGCGGACGGCGCAACCGTGGTGTCCACCTCGACCCGCAACTTCCCCAACCGCTTGGGCAAGGGCGCCAACGTCTATCTGAGTTCCGCAGAGCTGGCGGCGGTCTGCGCATTGCTGGGTAAAATTCCGACCTTTGACGAATATATGAAGTACATGGGTGAAATTGGAGCCAAGGGCGCCGAAATCTACCGCTATCTGAATTTCGATCAGACACCGGAATATCGCGAAGTGGCCGAGAAGGTCAAACTGGCCGCTTGATGCAGTAAGAATGAGAGCATCCCAGGGCATTGCCCTGGGGAGCATTCGCTCCATGAACCGCCGATTTCCACCCTGGTAACCCTTTAATCCTAGTGGTAACCCGAATCGCTTAATGATAACCTCACATCTCAATGGTAAGATCATTCCCACGAGGAATGTTTCCAATCACACTCCTCCTTGGGCGCGAGTGAATGACTCCCGTCCAGAGGCTCTTCAACCCGAATCACCTAACATCAGAGGGGATTTTATCGATGGCAATCACTCATGACGGCGCAACCCGCACCCGCAACGCCAAGTTGTTAGGCTGGGTCGACGAAATCGCAGCCCTGTGCAAGCCCGACAAGATTGAATGGTGCGATGGCTCGCAGGAAGAAAATGACCGGCTTTGCGAATTGATGATCGAGAGCGGCACTTTTATTCGCCTCAATCCCGCTAAACGCCCCAACAGCTTCCTGTGCCGCTCCGATCCCGGCGATGTGGCGCGGGTCGAAGACCGCACCTTTATCTGCTCCAAGACCAAGGAAGAAGCGGGTTCGACCAACAACTGGATGGCCCCGGATAAAATGCGCGCCACCCTGACCGGTCTGTTTGACGGTTGCATGAAGGGGCGGACGCTGTACGTCATCCCGTTCAGCATGGGTCCGCTGGGTTCCGACATCGCCCATATCGGCGTGGAAATCACCGATTCGCCCTATGTCGTGGTCAACATGCGCCTCATGACCCGCATGGGTCAAAAAGTGCTGGACATCCTGGGCGACAGCGAATTTGTGCCCTGCCTGCATTCGGTGGGCAAACCGCTGGCGCCGGGCGAAAAGGACGTACCCTGGCCCTGCAACGACACCAAGTACATCTCGCACTTCCCGGACACCCGCGAAATCTGGTCGTTCGGCAGCGGTTACGGCGGCAACGCCCTGCTCGGCAAGAAGTGCTTTGCGCTGCGCATCGCCTCAGTCATGGCTCGCGACGAAGGCTGGCTGGCCGAGCACATGCTGATCCTGGGCGTGGAATCTCCGGAAGGCGAGAAGACCTACGTCGCGGCGGCGTTCCCCAGCGCTTGCGGCAAGACCAACTTTGCTATGCTGATCCCGCCGGAGAAAGGCTTCGAGGGCTGGAAGGTTACCACCATCGGCGATGATATTGCCTGGATCAAGCCCAAAAACGGCAAGTTCTACGCGATTAATCCCGAATCAGGCTTCTTCGGCGTTGCCCCCGGTACGTCCATGTCATCCAACCCGAACGCCATGCTGACCCTGCATTCCAACTGCATCTTCACCAACGTCGCGCTGACCGATGACGGCGATGTGTGGTGGGAAGGCATGACCAAGGAGCCGCCAGCGCACCTGATCGACTGGACCGGCAAAGAGTGGACCCCGGATTGCGGTCGTCCTTCTTCCCATCCGAACTCCCGCTTCACCGCTCCTGCCGGTCAGTGTCCATCGATTGACCCCGGTTGGGAGAATCCTGAAGGCGTGCCGATTAGCGCCATGATCTTCGGCGGTCGCGTCAGCAAGAACTTCCCGCTGGTCTTCCAATCCTACGACTGGGATCACGGCGTCTATTTGGCGGCTACGATGGGTTCGGAAGCCACCGCCGCTGCGGTCGGTCAGGCCGCCATGCGCCGCGATCCGATGGCTATGCTGCCGTTCTGCGGCTACAACGTGGGCGATTACTGGAAGCACTGGCTGAAGATTGGGCGTAACAATGTCGCTACCCCGCCGCGTATCTTCCGCGTCAACTGGTTCCGCAAGGACGAGAACGGCAAGTTCATTTGGCCGGGCTTTGGCGATAATATGCGGGTGTTGAAGTGGATTGTCGATCGCGTGCGCGGACGCGGCCTGGGTATCGAAAGCCCGCTTGGCTGGGTGCCCAGCTATGAGGAACTCAACTGGACCGGTCTCGAGGACTTCCCGAAAGAGAAGTTCTACGAAATTATGGCGATCAACCGCGAATTGGCCCGTCAGGAAGTGGTGGATCAAGAAGACTGGTTCACCAAGGTCGGCGAGCATCTGCCGCCCGAGATGGAACTGGAACGTGATCGGTTGATTTCGCGCCTCAACCGTACCCCGGATACCTGGGAGTTGAAGTCGGTAACGGCGGCCTGATTCTTTTCAGGCATTGAATAAGAAAGCCGGCGCAAGCTGGCTTTCTTATGGATAACCTTCAACGGCTCATTGCCGCCCCTTCAGTGCCGCAATCCGCATCCGCAGGGCGTTGAGCTTGATGAAACCTCCGGCATCCTTCTGATCGTAAGCGCCGGCGTCATCCTCAAAAGTGGCGATGTTCATATCGAACAGGCTGTCATCGGATTGGCGACCGGCGATAATCACATTGCCTTTGTACAGCTTGACCCGCACCGTTCCATTCACCGGTGCCTGCGAAGCGTCAATCAGGGTCTGCAACAACTTGCGCTCAGGACTCCACCAATAGCCGTTATAGACCAGACTGGCGTAACGCGGCATCAGCTCATCCTTCAAATGCGCTGCTTCCCGATCCAGGGTCAGCGACTCCATCGCACGATGAGCCTTGAGCATGATCGTCCCACCGGGAGTTTCATAACAACCACGCGATTTCATACCGACATAGCGGTTTTCCACTATGTCCAGCCGACCAATGCCATGCTCGCCACCCAATTGATTCAACCGGGTCAGCACCGCTGCTGGACTGAGCGCCTCGCCGTCAATCGCCACGATGTCGCCGTTGCGGTAGCTGAGTTCGACAGAGCGCGGCTGATCTGGGGCCTTTTCCGGCGAGACCGACCAACGCCACATTGCTTCATCCGGCTCGTTCCACGGATCTTCCAGCACGCCGCCCTCGTAGGAGATATGCAGTAGATTGGCGTCCATCGAGTAAGGCGATTGGGTTCCGCGCTTCATCTCGACCGGAATGCCGTGTTTTTCCGCATAGGCCAGCAGTTTCTCGCGTGACAGTAAATTCCATTCCCGCCAGGGCGCGATGATCTTGATATCCGGCTTTAGCGCGTAGGCTCCAAGTTCGAAGCGCACCTGATCGTTGCCCTTGCCGGTTGCGCCGTGGGAAATGGCATCGGCACCGGTTTGCACCGCGATGTCGATCTGCCGTTTGGCGATCAAGGGCCGGGCGATGGAGGTGCCCAGCAGATACTCGCCTTCATAGATAGCGTTGGCCCGGAACATAGGGAACACGAAGTCGCGCACGAACTCCTCGCGCAGATCATCGATGAAGATATTTTCCGGTTTGATGCCAAACTGCAACGCCTTCTGTCGCACCGGCTCCACTTCCTCAGCCTGTCCCAGATCGGCGGTAAAGGTCACAATTTCGCATTGATACACATCCTGCAACCATTTCAGGATCACCGAAGTATCCAGGCCGCCCGAATAGGCCAACACAACTTTTTTAACGTCCGACATTAAAGCTCCTCACGCTTCAGGGGGGTTATGCACAAATAAATCTTTTAATTATAGGTAATTTTGGTCAAAATCGCTTCAATCATCATAAATTCACTATCTATCAATATGTTGTTTTTTTACAATCATGGTGACCTTTGCCATCGCCGCAATGTCTCTCTTCATCTGACTTGAATCAGCACCGGCGCTCCAGTTAAGCGTCATAGCGTTTCCAGCCAGTCTACTGCTTCGTCAATACCGGTCGGTGCCAAACATGGCCGGCGGGGTTGCGCCAATAATTCTCCTAAAGATTCAGCCAGTTCACCCGTCGCCAGTTGCTGGCGGCTGATCTTGACCCCATTGCCATGTTCCTGCAACCAGCGGCTTAACCACGGTTCCTCTGGCCAGTCGTCCCGTGCGACATAAAGCACCCGCACTCCGTTGCAAACCGCCTCGGTGAACGTGCCATAGCCAGGTTTGGTAAACAACACATCACAGGAGCAGATCAGATCCACCATGCTCAAATCAGCCAGCACTGACCAATCGAACATATCCGGTCGCGCTGCATTGCAGGCCGGCGGCGTCAGCCAGCACACCCCCGGTAGTTGCGGCCATGCTTCGAGCGGCGGACGCGTGTCGACCCCTCCCAGCCCCATGAGCATCAGTGTCTCGTTCCCACGCAAACCGAGCCGCTGGTTAATTTCCATCCGTCGATCCTGACCCGGTGCGGCAATGGGGCCAATGGGTTGCGTGTTCCTCAATTCAGGCATGGGCATGGACGGCGCCGGCTGCAGAAAAGCTACTGCGCTGTTGTAGGCGGCCAGCATGGGCGCGCGCAATTCCTGTAAATCCGTTGCGTGGCGGCCATACCCGGCGAGAATATCCGCCCAGTTGAGCGAGCACAACGCCAGCGCCGGGATGTGCAGTCGAGCCGCTGCGGCCAGGCTCAGATAGGGAATGTCGGCCAGCAACACATTCGGGGCGGCAGCGCGCAGGAGCTGTTCCTGCCAAGCTAGCCGTGCGTCCCAGTCGGCATGGAATGCGCGATAGGCCGCCAGGCTTTCCGCAACCTTGGCTTCCAGCGCATCGACCATCACCATGCCAAAGTCCGCCACGCCCCAAACGACTGTGAATTCTCCACTAATCCGGCTACGCAATACGGCTTCCGGCAATGCGCTTTGCACGGTCAGCCGTCCTGCCGGGAAACGCCGTCGCCATTCATTCAGCACCGGCGCAATTTGCGCCAGGTGGCCGAAACCATGCCCGGACAGAGCCAGATAGACATGCGAATTACAGGTCATTTCACTCTACGTAAATTTTTTGCCGCGCCGCTTGCTTCATGGATTCGAAGTGCCTAGACTAAAAATACAACAAATCCGTTTCGTTTTGGCAAAAAATTGCTTTAGTAGTTTTTAAGCCACGAAAATTTTACGGAAATAGGCGTCGCAACCTCCTCATTCACCCGAACGCGAGGACATCAACTATGGCGCAGACGCTCTCTTTGCACACACTTGCCGCCGATAACCGATTTTTCGCCGGCACCGGCGGCGTCAGTCAGGAAAATCGACAGAGTGGTTTCCGGCCTGGGTTTCTGGATCAGGACACCGGCGAGGTTTACCTCTCCTGCTGGGCGGACGGCCGCCCCGCGCCCTTCCATGCGCTTGATGGATTACCCGATCATCTGGTGCTTGCCCGCGATCCGACCGGTCGGGTCGCCGCGGTCAAAGCCAGCGTAATCGCCGGTTTTGTCCATTGTGGCTGTTTCTACACTCGGGAGCAGGCGGCCTGCTGTCTCGGGTGGACGCATTGAGTCATTTCGACTCATTGAATCCTAGCGATCTCCGTTTGCCACTTGAATTTGGCGATCCCCCGACTATCGTTGTTTACGATGTCAGGCATTTTCCTTTTTCAAAGCCACCAGAAACGGACCTTATCTTATGTCGATTAAAATCCTGGAAAAGAGCACTCCAGCCTCCTGGCTGACGGAACTTCCCCCCCTGGGCATGGACGCTAAGAGCATCGCCTCCGATTTCCGGCGCTATTTCAGCCATACCCTGGGCCGTGACCGGCACACCCATTACGCGCACTATATGTACGAAGCGCTGGTATTGACCCTGCGCGACCGGTTGTGGGAGCGCTGGAAGAACACGCGCTATGCCTACGAGGAAGATGGCGGCGTACGCCGGGCCTATTACCTGTCCATGGAATTTCTGATGGGGCGGGCGCTGAGCAACGCCATGCTGAATCTTGGCGTGGACGAACCAGTTCACAAGGCTTTGAACGAGTTGGGCCTGAGCATGGAAGAACTGGCTGAATGCGAAAATGACGCTGGTTTGGGCAATGGCGGTCTCGGTCGCCTGGCCGCCTGCTTCATGGACAGTTGTGCCACGCTGCGGCTGCCAGTCGTCGGTTACGGCATCCGCTACGCTTACGGCATGTTCCGGCAGAGGATCGAAAACGGCTATCAGGTCGAGGAGCCGGATCACTGGCTGCGCAGCGGCAACCTGTGGGATCTGGAGCGGCCCGAATATGCGCAGCGCATCAAATTCGGCGGACGCACCGAGGGCTATCTCAAGGCCAACGGCGATATGGGCTGGCGCTGGCTGGATACCTATGACGTACTGGCGGTGCCTTACGATCTCCCGATCCCCGGCTATCGCAATGGCGCGGTCAACACTCTGCGCCTGTGGGGCGCGAAGGCCACTGACGAGTTCGATCTGGAAGATTTCAACGCGGGAAGCTATGACCAGGCGGTGGGCGCCAAGAACATGGCGGAAAACATCACCATGGTGCTTTACCCCAATGACGCCACCGAGAATGGCAAGGAATTGCGGTTGCGCCAGCAATACTTCCTCGCTTCAGCCAGCCTGCAAGATGTCCTTCGGCAGTGGACGCGCATCCACGGCGAGGATTTCAGCGAGTTCGCCGCCAAAAACTGCTTCCAATTGAACGACACCCATCCGACCATCGCGGTAGCCGAGTTAATGCGGTTGCTCATGGATGAGCATGGCATCGGTTGGGACGAATCCTGGAAAATCACCAGCAATGTCATGGCTTACACCAACCATACGCTGCTGCCGGAAGCGCTGGAGCGCTGGTCAGTGCGGCTTTTCCGGCAACTGCTGCCCCGCCTGCTGGATATTATCTACGAGATCAATGCCCGGTTCCTCGCCCAAGTCGCTACTCATTGGCCCGGCGACATGGATCGTCAGGCCCGCATGTCGTTGATCGAAGAAGGCTACGAGCAGCAGGTGCGCATGGCCTATCTGGCCATCGTCGGCAGCTTCTCGGTCAATGGCGTCGCTGCGCTGCACTCGGATCTGCTCCAGAAAGGACTGTTCCACGACTTCTATGAAATGTGGCCGGAGAAGTTCAATAACAAAACCAACGGCGTGACCCAGCGTCGGTGGATGGCCGGCTGTAACCCCGGTTTGAACAAGCTGGTGACTGAAACCATCGGTCCCGGCTGGGTCACGAATCTGGACGAACTGCGCAAGCTGATTCCCTACGCCGACGACGCCAAGTTCCGGGCGCGCTGGCGGGCGGTCAAGCAGGAAAACAAGGTCCGCCTGGCCAGCCTGGTCGAGGCGGATAGCGGCGTGGTTTTCAACACCAAAGCCATGTTCGACGTGCAAGTCAAGCGCATGCATGAATACAAGCGCCAATTGCTGAATATCCTGCACGTCATTCATCTTTATGACCGCATCAAGCGTGGCGACGCCGCCAACTGGACGCCGCGTTGCGTACTGATTGGCGGCAAGGCGGCACCGGGCTATTACATGGCCAAGCAGATCATCAAGCTGACCAATAACGTCGCCAAGGTGATCAACAATGATGTGGAAGTCGGCGACAAGTTGAAGATCGCTTTCCTGCCCAACTACCGGGTGACGGCGATGGAAGTCATCTGCCCCGGCACCGATCTGTCCGAGCAAATTTCCACTGCCGGCAAGGAAGCGTCAGGCACTGGCAACATGAAGTTCATGATGAATGGCGCGGTCACGATTGGCACGCTGGACGGCGCCAATATCGAAATCCGCGAGGAAGTCGGCGACGATAGCTTCTTCCTGTTCGGTCTCACCGCGCAACAGGTGGAAGAACAGCGGCGGGACTACAATCCGGTCGGGATCATCCATGGCGATTCTGATATCGCTCGGGTCATGCATTTGCTGGAGAGCCATCACTTCAATCAGTTCGAGCAGGGCATCTTCGATCCGATCCTGCACACGCTGACCAGCCCGCACGATCCGTGGTTGACCATTGCCGATTTTCGCGCCTTCATTGACGCTCAGAATCAGGCCGCCCTGGCCTATCAGGACCAGGAGAAATGGGCGAAGATGAGTATTCTCAACACCGCGTGCAGCGGCAAATTCTCCACCGATCGCACCATGCGCGAGTACAACGCGGAAATCTGGAAACTGCAACCGTTGCCGGAGTTGCCGCTCGTTTAACCGAGTAACTTTCACTCCCCTCGCCCGCTTGCAGGCGAGGGGTAGGGGTAAAAAAAGGGTGGCTGTTGCTAGTGGGCTGACACAGAAGTTTTGACAGGTTCAGAGGTTTCTAGGTCCACCGGGGTTTCAGAAGATTTCAAGGGAGGATAGAGGCGCTTGAGTTTGACCCGGGCCAAGTCGGTGCCGAACTGCCAGTGGATTTTGGTCTGACGTAGGTTGCGTGGGCCTTGCCAAGCGGCGATTTCCTTCCGCAAAGTTTCGAGGTTCGCAATGCGGCGATTCAAACACTGGCCGGCGAGAACAGCGAACTCACATTCCGCCATATTGAGCCAACTGCCATGCTTGGGGGTGTAATGAAATTCGAGCTTGCGGGTGATCCGGCGGGCTTCCTCTGGAGAAAAGACACTATACAAGGCCGCAGGAGTGTGGGTATTGAGGTTATCCACGACCAACCGGATTCGCTCCGCCTTCGGAAAGTACACATCAACGAGTTGCTGCATTTGCTGGGCAAAATCGCGTTTGGTGCGCTGTTTCGTGACATTAACATGACGCCACCCGCGCAAGGGTTGTACGAATAGAAATAAATTGGCGGTGCCTTCGCGTTTGTATTCACAGTCATAGCGCGCCGGTTGACCCGGGCGGGCGGGTTGAGGACAGCGGGTTTCGCTGGTCAATTGCACCGGACTTTCATCGAAGCACACTTGGGGGTATTGAGGATCATCGGGTTCGGCGTACAGGTCCAACACATCCTCCATATGCCAAACATAATCGGGACTGACACTGGGAATACACCATTCTTGACGTTGCCAGGGTTTGAGGTCGTTTTTTTAAGGATGCGCCGCACACTCTCACGGGAAATGGCTTCGATGGGCCGGAGTTCCATGAAGCGGTCCGCTAACAATTGGAGAGTCCACTGACAACGGCCAGCGGGCGGGGTACTACAGGCCAAGGCGACCAGAAAGGCGGCCTGTTTGCCGGTCAAGGCCGGGGGCAAACCGACTCGTGGCCGCTCGCTTAACGCCGCCAGCAACCCTTCGTCGACAAACCGTTGACGGGTACGATGAACGGTCGAAATCCCCAAGTGAAGGCTTTGGGCAATGGCCTCATCCGTCGCCCCTTCCGCAGCCTGCAGCAACACATGGGCACGGGCAACCTTGCGCGCCGCTGCCTTGCCTTTATGAATGACCTTCAGCAGGTCTTCCCGCTCCTCTTCAGTTAGATCAACCAGATACTTGTGGGCCATGGTGATTCCTCCTGTTGATCTCAACCATAGGGCACCCACCGCTACCTGTCAAAACTTCTGTGTCAGCCCACTAGTTGCGCCGCTGTTGTTGCTAACCGCTGTTTAGGGAACAGGCGTAAATATCCCCGGACCGACCGGTGCGGGCCTCGACCTCAAGCTGTTCCAGAAACTCCGGCGCGCTCAGCCAGTCCGCCGATCGCAAACACTGCGCTTCCCCCACCGACCAGTTGAAGACATGCGGCCCCAGCGCCGTCAGCGTCGCCACGCAAGCGCGTGCGGTGTCCAGGCAGGCCGGCAGATACTCGAAGGATAGAGCTGGAAGAGGCTGGGACAGCCCCTGTAAAACCTCCAACTCGTAACCTTCCACGTCGATCTTGCAGAATGCCGGCGCCCCGTAACGAGCAATGAGTTCATCCAGAGTCGTCACTGGAACCGGCAGCAGTTCATTCCAGCGCACTCCGGCAAATCCCTTGTCCTTTTTCACCACTGCAATCCAGGCCGGCGACAGTGTGGTCACGGTCGGCGTGCGGGAGCTGATCAGCAGTTCGGCAACGCCGGGTTTAGCGCCCACCGCCTGTTCGATCAGAGTAATCTGCGCCCGATGGCCAAACCAGCGACGCAACAGCGTCATGCAAGCCGGTTGTGGCTCCACGGCTACAATCTGCGCGCCCAACGGCGTCCAGGCCCGCAGGCGGCTGCCAACATGCGCACCGATATCGAAGCATAAATCGCCCGGACGGATAAACTGAGTGTAAAACCGGGTCAACCGACGTCGGCGGAATGGAATGCCGTGGTACATCAACACCGAACGCAGCAACCCCGCGCTACGCTCGAAATGCGTCCAGGGGTTCATCGTGGATTACCCGTTATCGTGAAAGAGATCATCGGTCGTCATTATCCTGCCTTACGGAAGATTCTGTCATGCCAACGATTCTGCAAAGCCTTCTCGGCCTCATCATCTTTATCGCCTTTGCCTGGGCGATCAGCGAAAATCGCCGCCGATTTCCGTGGCGAACAGCCAGCGCAGCGTTGTTATTGCAGGTATTGTTGGCGGCGGCCTTACTCAAAATACCGGCATTCCGGCAATTCTTTCTGCATCTGAACGAGGCGTTGCTGGCCCTGGAGCGCGCTACACAGGAGGGAACCGCTTTGGTATTCGGCTACTTGGGCGGTGCTCCCCTGCCCTTTGCCGAAACCGGCGCGGGTTCCAGTTTCATCCTGGCGTTTCGCGCATTACCGCTGGTCTTGGTGATCAGCGCCCTGTCAGCGCTGCTGTTTCACTGGCGCATTCTCCCCTGGCTGGTGCGCGCGGCGGCGGCCATTCTGCGCAAAATCCTCGGCGTCGGCGGCGCGGTCGGTCTGTCAGCAGCGGCCAGCGTGTTTGTCGGCATGGTCGAAGCACCGCTGTTCGTGCGCCCTTACCTCACAGCGATGAGTCGCGGCGAACTGTTTGCCGTGATGACTTGTGGCATGGCCACCATCGCCGGCACGGTCATGGTGCTGTACGCCAGCTTTCTGGCTCCAGTAGTGCCGGACGCCATCGGCCATATTCTCACCGCCTCGCTGATCAATGTGCCAGCGGCGATTCTGATCGCGGCGATCATGGTTCCTCCTGACCCGCAGACGACCGCTGGGGAATTGACCCCGCCTCAAACCGCTTCTTCCAGCGTGGACGCCGTGACGCAGGGCACGCTGGCCGGAATAGAACTGTTCCTGAATATTATCGCGCTGCTGATCGTGTTCGTGGCGCTGGTTAGCTTGATCAACGCCATCCTGGGACTGTTGCCGGCGTGGCAAGGACAGCCATTGACTTTGCAACGACTGTTAGGGGGATTAATGGCCCCAGTGGTCTGGCTGATCGGCATTCCCTGGAGCGAGGCGATCACCGCCGGTGGATTAATGGGGACTAAAACCGTACTCAACGAGTTGATCGCCTACCTGGATTTGGCGCGGCTACCGGCGGCTGCGCTCAGTCCGCGCAGCCGATTGATCATGACCTATGCGTTGTGCGGCTTCGCTAATCTGGGCAGTCTTGGCATTCTGATCGGCGGTTTGGGCGCGATGGCGCCGGAGCGGAGAAACGCTATTGTCGCCCTGGGTCCCAAATCCATTCTCTCGGGAACCTTGGCGACCTTGATGAGCGGGGCAGTGGTAGGGATGCTGGTGATATAGCCATTCTCAGAAACTGACGTCGCTGTCGCCGTCGGAAGGCGCAAAAAAGAAGACGAGACAACGACATTAGCCAAAGTGGTCATAACCCGGTTGCTCCAGGCGAAAAGCGGAACCATCCGCCTGGAGCAACCGCAATCCCGGCTCCGCCGTGATAACGCCAATCGGCGTACAACGGCAATTCCAGTTCACGGCAAGCTGCTCCAATCGCTCAACCTGTTCCGGCGGGACCGTGAAACAGAGTTCATAATCGTCGCCGCTGGCTAAGGCGGTCGTGATCGCCGCCTGCCGATCCAGAGAAGCCAACAGCACCGGCGACAAGGGTAACTGCTCCACATCAAGCCACGCCCCGACTCCGCTACGTTCCAGAATATGGCCCAGGTCCTGCGCCAGGCCGTCGGAGACATCGATAGCGGCGTTGGCCACTCCGCGCAACGCCAGACCTTGTGCGATGCGCGGCTCCGGTCGCTCCAGCCGTAGCCGCAGATACTCAGCATCTTTGTCAGCCACCGTGGCCTCGCCAAACTCAACCGCTAATGCCAAACCGGCATCGCCCAGCGTCCCAGTCACATAGACACAATCGCCCGGACGCGCTCCGTCGCGGCGCAACGCCCGGTCAGGCGGTGCGAAGCCATGGGCTTGAATCGTGATGACCGTCACTGGACCGCGCGTTGTATCACCGCCAATCAGTTGCACTTCATACCGATTCGCCAAAGCGAACAGTCCCCGGCAAAAGGCCTCCAGCCATTTTTCATCGGCTTTGGGCAAAGTCAGCGCCAGGGTCGCCCAGGCCGGAGTTGCGCCCATCGCCGCCAGATCGCTCAAATTCACCGCCAACGCCTTGTGACCCAACCTTTCTGGATCGGCAGCGGCGAAGAAATGCACGTCGGCTACTAGAGTATCCACCGTCGCCGCTAACTGCTGGCCAACCGGAGGAACCAGCAGGGCGCAATCATCGCCGATGCCCAGCGCTACGTCAGAACGCCGCACATCCTGTGCGGCAAAATAACAATCAATTAGCGCGAATTCAGAGAGAAGCATCGCGTGAACAGGCCATATTAAAAAGTGACAAAACTATAGAGTTGCGTCACAGCATCAGGCGCGCTAAGGATTAAGACGTTCTATCGCAGCGGTTAAGCCGCCCAGCCTGTCGTCCAAGCGGCGCAATCGGTCGCTGAACCGCAACAACCGCTGGCTCAACCGGCGATCTTGGACGTCCGCCGCCAAGGCGCGCAAACGCTTTTCCCTGGCCTGGACCCACATTTGATGACTGCGCACCCGATTAACCGCAGCCGTGGACAGCCGTGGTAACCAGGTGACTCGCTCTCTCATTGCCCGTTCGGATACCGCACCGTCACGAGTTTGAGCGCTGCCGGAAAGCGTGCAATCAGCGGTATTGCTCGCAATGTTGTTCTGGCAATCAATGCTGTCCGCTTGATTATCCGCCAGAATAGCTTCAACGCGATTATTGGCGACGTCACCTACTTCGGGTTCACAACCACCGAACACGGCGATGCCAAGGGCTGCAGTGCGCTGTACGACGTTCGACAGCAGATCGACTAGGGCAGAATTATTGTTTGCAGAACTTGTGTTGCTTCCGCGTTGCTTGGCCGATCCGCCGCAGACAAACAAGCCATCATGGGTATCGCTGACTGTGTTGTCTCGGACTTCGGCGTTGAGCACATTCGCGGTAGCTGACCAACCCCCCCGCATCGCCACGCCCGCTCCTAGACTATCTTGCAGCGTGTTGCTCTCCACCCGGCTGCTTAACAGATTATTCGTCGCTTCAAATCCTCCGTTGAGAACCACGCCATCATAATTGTTGGAAACCCAGTTATTTATCACCGCACCATCAACCGTATTGCCATCCGCAGCCGATCCTCCACCCTCCATTTGAATCCCGGCGTATCCACTCTCACGTAATTCATTGTCGCGAATTTCCGTCAGGATTTGATTTTCCATGGCGCCTTCGTCGTTACCGCCGCGAACACTAACGCCTGTTCCATCAAACGTCGAAACGTTGCCTTGTATCGTAATGTCGATGGCGTTTCGGGCCCCACCCGCGATGCCGCCAATCACGATAATCCCGTTATCATGGTTTCCCTTTAAGCGGTTATCACTGATATCCATCAGCAGAGTATTGTTGTTGGCGTTGTCATAAAACCCGCCGACGGACACGATTCCGTTGCTACAGTCACTGATCTCATTTTGACGGATGAACGACTCAAGCAGATTGTTCTCTGATTCGCCTTCACCTCCTTTAATCAGGATACCATCACTAGCTGCGGCTTTAACCATATTACCGACGATATGTATCTGATGGAAGACACTACCTTGATTGTCCCAACCGGGGCCAACGACGATCCCATAGCCGTATGAAGCGCTGTCAGGGTTTTCGATAAGATTTTCGAGCCGATTACTTGCCAAGGTAATCCTTTCCAATCGGGCGTTAGTCGTACCGTCAACCTCAACCTTAATACCATTTGTAGTATCGTTGATGCGATTCTGGCTGATGAGAAGATCGCGAATCGGTTTCGCGTTAGCGATTCCTTCGATAAAAGAGCCAACGCCGACACCGGTCTCCGCGTGGGAAATCGCACTGTCCAGAATCGCGATGTTGGCTACTTCGCGGGTATCGGACAAAGCGATTCGTATCCCAGTCCCGGTGAAATTCGTCAGGGAAAGGCCGCGAACGGTGACATCGTTTCCGTTGATTTCCAATCCGTAGGGCAGGGTATCGCCGGTTTGTGTGGTTCCATGAACGGTTGCTTCAGCCCGTGTCCCATTGATCACTACATCGGGATTCCCATCGCCGTTGACATCGCCATTTAGGGTCAGCGGTCCTTGCACGGACGGCAAGGACTCCCTGCACTGCACGACCCCGCTTTCCTGAAAATCGGCCAGCACCCGATCCAGGACCGGCGAGACGCGAAGCGCGGTGAGCAACTCGACCAGCGACACTCCATCCGGTCCAGAATCGCCGAGTAAGGCATCGAGGCTGGAGGTGTCGCCGTTCATCGCGCATCCGGTATTGGCAATCCTGACGTCCCGGAGTCCTTCATCGACCAAAGCAAAGCCCTGGGAGGGAACATCCCATTGATAACGCAGGTTGCGGCGAACCACTTGCCCACTCACCCGATCCTGGGCCTGCGCATTGCGAACCGCCAATTGCCCTGCGACAATGTCAACAGAAGCCGCACCCAAATCCAGGTTCTCCAGAAAGGCAAAATTGCCGGGATTGCGCACCCGCAGACCTCGGGTAAAGGTGCGAACCGCGCCGCTGCTGTCCTCGATTTCGAGGGTCAGGCTGTGATTGCCCGGCGTGAGATTGCCGTAGTTGAAGGTCGCTCCAAACCCACTGTTGGCGGCATTCGGCTCATCGGGAAAGGCGGCGGCCACATCTGTCCGTCGCGAGCAACAGGGCAACGTGATGGAAGGTTCGCCATCAATCAATAACTGGACTCGGTTGATGGCGCGCTCGGCGGGCGCAATCGCCCAACCGCGAATGACGGCGATGCCCGAACCCGTATCGCCCTCGTTGGGACTCTCCAGCGCAGCATAGCGAATCCCGGAGACATCGCCCGACTGGGTCTTGGTAAAAGCGGCCGGGGTGACATTAGCGGTGGCAGTACCCGCGCGCGTGCTTAAACCTGCAGAAGAAGCCGCATCGATGATCCCCAATCGCTGGATATTTTGAAACCAGCGTAAGCGAACGCTAATGGATTCTTCCTGTTGACTGCCTTGATCCCGGATGCGCGCGCCATTCAACACAATGTCCTGACCCTGTAACTCGGCGCGGGCTACCGATAAATCGACGCGGTCGATGAAGGGGAAAGTCCCCGGCTTGACCACATGAATCTGATGAGTGTTGCGCAACTCTGCTCCGCTGGAATCGCGAATCGCTACTTCGACGGTATGCGTCCCTGTGGACAGGCTATTGAAATTGAAGGTCAAGCCATAGCCGCTCTGCCGCGTATTCGCCGCAGGATAATCCGGAAAGGCGCTGGCGACATCGGACCGGGCGCTGCAACAGGGGATCGTGGTGATCTCCTGGCCATCGATTGACAAGGTCACCTGATGAATCTGCACGCCTTCAAGATCAGAAAACGCCCAACCGCGGATTACTTCGATGCCGGAGACCGTTTGTTCATCGCTTGGCCCTTCAAGCGCCGTCTGTAAAGCCGCCCAAGCGCTGGAAGACGCGCCCAAGCAAAGTATCCCCATAAATAACCAGTCAGCTTTGATGATCGAGGTCATACCGTGCTCCTCTGGATGATTTGCTGACCTTGTCACTTTAGGCCGTCGCGCCTGCAATTTTCAACCTGTCAGCGATCATCTTGGCTGATATGGCAAACACTGTATCCGGTCATTCAAACGACCTTGATTATGGCGAATGTTGAATATCCCGTCGGGCGGTAGAGATCGTCACGGTAAAACCGGCGATCACATCGCTCACTGTCATCAGCACAATCAGAAAAAAAGTCATATTCGCCATCTGTGGCATTATGATCAGCTCGATCAATGCGATAATAAACACCACCAGCGACAGGACGTGATTGAGAATGGCGGCGGTCGAACTACTGGTCGCGCGATAAATCTCAACACACAGCAGAAGCAACCCGATGACCAGTAGCAAGTCGCCGCCCCGGAACCATAGAACGACGCCCGATAACAGCGGCAGGCCAAACAACGTCGCCGCCAGCCAACCCGGCGCCGCCAGCGCCAGTACGGTGTAAGCGGCGACCACAAATGCAAGCAAAGGAATGCTAGCCATGTTTTTCTCTCTCCCTTAACCGGGATTCCAGGATTAATGATAGTGGAGGCAAAAATTGTGTACCGAATGCTTGACCAGCGCCTGACCCGGTTGTTCAACGCCGATGCGCGCGCCTTGCTGGACGGTCGCCTGCTGGGTCTGGAGCGGGAGGCGCTGCGGGTTGCCCCGGATGGCTATATCTCGCAAGTCCACCATCCCGCGCCACTGGGTTCGGCACTGACCCATCCTTATATCACCACCGACTATTCCGAGGCACTGCTGGAGTTTATTACTCCCCCCTTGCCCGATGCCAGCGAAGCGCTGCGTTTCCTGGACGATCTGCATCGTTTTGTTTATCCACACATTGGCGATGAACTGCTATGGGCGGCCAGTATGCCCTGTATCCTGGCGGGCGAAGCCAGCATTCCCATCGCCGAGTACGGTTCCTCCAACCTCGGCCTGATGAAACATGTCTATCGGCGCGGACTGGCTTGGCGCTATGGGCGAATCATGCAGGTGATCGCTGGCATTCACTTTAACTTCTCTCTATCTAACGCATTCTGGGCCGCCTTCCAGGATCAGGAAGGCGACCAGCGCACGCTCCAGGATTTTCGCTCTGAATCCTATTTTGGGCTGATTCGCAATCTGCAACGCGTTGGCTGGCTGATTCTTTATCTGTTTGGCGCATCGCCTGCAGTCTGCAAGTCATTCCTGGACGGCAAGACCACGACCTTGCCGGCATTCGATGACCATACCTGTTATGGCCCCTATGCGACTTCCCTGCGCATGAGCAACGTCGGTTACACCAACCGCACCGAGAAGAAGAGTGGCGTTAATGTCTGCTATAACTCATTGGCCGAATATATCGCCAGTCTGACCCAAGCGACGGTCACACCCTGGCCGCCTTATGAGGAAATCGGCGTCAAAGTAGACGGCGAATACCGTCAGCTCAACGTCAATATTCTGCAAATCGAGAATGAATATTACGCCTCGATGCGGCCCAAACAACCGCCCCAGGGTAATGAGAAACCGACCCTGGCGTTGCGCGAGCGCGGGGTAAGCTATGTGGAGCTGCGCTCGGTGGATATCAATCCATTGGAGCCACTAGGAGTGAATGTCCCGCAATTGCAGTTTCTGGAAATTTTTCTGCTGTTTTGCTTGCTGGCTGAATCGCCGCCTCTGGACGCTGAGGAGCGCAGTCTGATCGACGACAATCAGATGGCGGTGGCGTTGACTGGCCGTGATCCAGCGCTGGTTCTGCATCGGCGGCGCGGTCCATCGCTGCTAATGCGCGAATGGGCGGACGAGATTTTTTTGCAGATGCAACCTGTTAGTGAGTTGCTGGACCGGGGTCAGGAGGGACGGCCTTACGCAGCGACGCTGGCGGAACAGCGGAAAGCGCTGGTTGATCCCGACCGGACGCCCTCGGCCCGGATGCTGGCGGAAATGCACGCCAGCGGCGAAAACTTTTTTCGTTGCGCTCGACGGCTATCGGAGCAACATCGTCGCCACTTCGAGTCGCTGCCCCTAGCCGAAGAAAGAATACGCTTTCTCACCGGAATAGCCGAACAATCACGGCGCGCACAACAGGCCATCGAAGCAGCGGATGAACGGTCGTTCGATGAATTCCTGGCGCATTATTAAAATCCGGGCGCCTATATCAAACTAGGCAATGACATCGATAACCTGGAAGACATTGATTCAATGAAAAAATCCTATCGTAAGATACTCCTGAACCAGCGCTCGGATTCTGCTCACAGGACTCCAACCGGGTCACCGGCAAAGGACAGGGCGCAGGTGCCTGATTCATGAAGACCTCCAAATCTCCCCCAACGCGATTTCCAACTCTGGCAAGGCCACCAGCGCGATGCAATCCTGCTCACTCCGAATCAGCACCGTGCGATAACCGGCTGGACTCGGCTCCCGGTAAATCTCCACTTGTCGGGCGTTGACATCCACCAGCCAGGTTTCAGCAATTCCGCAACGGCCATATACCGGAATCTTTTTCTCCCGATCATATTGCATGGAACTGTCGGCCACTTCGATCAGCAACAGCACGTCGTCGACGGTTGGCAAATGGTCCCAATAATTTCCAGATTTAAGCAAGGCCACATCAGGTTCGGGCTCCGAACGGGCTAGAGCAATGGGGTTTTGCACCCACACCACTGCGCTATCCCTGGCAGCGTAAAATAAATGCACCAGTCGGGCCACTGTATTCGCATGTTTGCTTCCAATCGGGGCCATATCGAACAGCTCTCCTTCCAGCAACTCAATCCGGGCATCCTCATCAAAAATGCCGGCCTCGCCCATTTGATGATATTCCTCTACCGTGATCCAGTGGCGGCGGGGTTCGATCACTGCATTCATGGCTTAACTCCATTCATTCAGCGCTTCATCGATTCAAAAAATTCCTTATTGGTCTTGGTATTCTTCAACCGCTCTAGTAGAAACTCCATCGCCTGCAACTCATCCATCGGATGCAGCAACTTGCGCAGAATCCACATCTTCTGCAAATCATCCGGCTCGGTCAGCAGCTCCTCGCGGCGGGTGCCGGAACGGTTGATGTCGATAGCCGGGAAGACCCGCTTTTCGGAAATGCGCCGGTCCAGATGAATCTCCATGTTGCCGGTGCCCTTGAATTCCTCGTAGATCACATCGTCCATGCGCGAACCGGTGTCAATCAGGGTTGTGGCGAGAATGGTCAGTGAACCACCTTCTTCAATATTTCGCGCCGCGCCGAAGAATCGCTTCGGTTTCTGCAATGCATTGGCGTCCACTCCGCCCGTCAACACTTTGCCCGAAGCCGGGACTACCGTGTTGTAGGCTCGCGCCAAGCGGGTAATAGAATCCAGAAGAATCACGACATCGCGCTTATGCTCCACCAGCCGTTTAGCCTTATCCGACACCATTTCCGCAACCTGGACATGGCGGGTCGCCGGCTCGTCAAACGTGCTGGACACCACCTCGCCGCGCACCGAACGCTGCATCTCGGTCACTTCCTCCGGTCGCTCGTCAATCAGCAGCACGATCAGATAGCATTCGGGATGGTTGGCAGCGATACTTTGCGCGATGTTCTGCAACATCATGGTCTTACCCGCCTTGGGCGGCGAGACGATCAAACCGCGCTGGCCCTTGCCGATCGGCGCGATCAGATCGATCACCCGTGCGGTAATATCCTCGGTGCTGCCGTTGCCGCGCTCCAACTGCATGCGTTCGGTCGCATGCAGCGGCGTCAGATTCTCAAACAGCACTTTGTTCTTGGAGGCTTCCGGCGGTTCAAAATTGATATCGCCCACCTTCAGCAAGGCGAAATAGCGCTCCCCTTCCTTCGGCGGGCGAATTTTGCCGCTCACCGTGTCGCCAGTGCGCAGGCTGAAACGGCGAATCTGGCTGGGTGAGACGTAGATATCATCAGGACCGGCCAGATAGGAACTGTCGGCGGAGCGCAGGAACCCAAAACCATCCTGCAAAATCTCCAACACCCCATCGCCGTAAATATCCTCGCCGCTCTTGGCCAACGCCTTGAGAATGGCGAAGATCACATCCTGTTTGCGGGACCGCGCCGTGCCTTCGAGCTTCAGTTCCTGCGCGATGGCGATCAGGTCGGCGGCGGATTTCTTTTTAAGTTCGGTTAGATTCATGGAAACTTGCTCGAAACAGACGGGCGTCGGCAGGACGCATCCGCGGGGAGGGAGTCGGGAAATGGGCTGGGGACAGCCGGGGTATTACAAGGAACGAGAATTGAGGCAAGGCAAACGCCGCGATTGGCAGATGAAAACTAGCACGGTTGGGAAACGGCGTCCAGCCTGAGGCTGACGCCGCGCTGCGCGTCTCAGCGCAGATTGCTGTCGAGAAAGGCGGTCAATTGCGACTTGGATTGCGCGCCAACCTTTTGCGCTTCAACATTGCCGCCACGAAACAGCATCAGGGTCGGGATGCCGCGAATGCCGTACTTGGGTGGGGTATTCTGATTCTCATCCACGTTCAGCTTGCAAATCTTGACGCGATCGCCGTATTCCGTGGCAATCTCGTCCAGGATCGGCGCAATCATTCGGCAGGGGCCACACCATTCCGCCCAATAATCCACCAGAACGGGCTGCTCAGCCTTGAGAACCTCGGCCTCGAATGTGTCGTCGGTGACATGCATGATATTTTCGCTCATGGAATTTTCTCCGATGCAAAAGTAGGAACAAGGCGGCGGGACAGGCGGGATACAGGTACAGCGCGCAACTGTCATGCATACTTGAGGGAACCGCCGCCGGGACGCAACCGGCGAAAATCGGCGGCGCGCGGCGTTCAACAAGGCATATTGTGGCAAAATACTCTATCGGGGCACAAATCTTTCCTTCCTATTGCGCCTGGATGAGCGCTCGTGTTAGCCCCACTCACCCCTGCTCACTCGGGATAGTCGCACAATCATGCAAAAAGATCATCTCACTCATGTCCCGTTTTCCTCGCTGGGTCTGACCGATTCGCTGCTGGAAAGCTTGGAGGACGCCGGTTTTGCCTATTGCACGCCGATTCAGGCCGCCACGCTGCCTCTCGCGCTCAAAGGTCAGGATATTGCCGGTCAGGCGCAAACCGGCACGGGCAAAACGGCAGCCTATCTATTGGCGGCATTGCATCATCTGATGGAAACGCCGGTTGCCGAGGACGCGGTCGGCCCCTGGGCCATCGTCATTGCGCCCACCCGGGAGCTGGCGGTGCAGATTCACCGGGATGCTGAATTATTGGGTCGCTACACCGGCCTCAAGTTCGCGGTCGTCTACGGCGGAACCGGTTATGACAGCCAGCGCCGCCAACTGGAAGCCGGCGTCGACGTACTCATCGGCACGCCCGGACGGCTGATCGATTATTACAAACAGGGCGTCTACAAGCTTAACCAGATCGAAGTGGTGATTCTGGACGAAGCCGACCGGATGTTCGATCTGGGCTTCATCGCCGATATCCGTTACCTGTTGCGCAAGATGCCAGCGCCTGGTCAACGCATTAACCTGCTATTCTCGGCCACCCTGAGCAATCGGGTGATGGAGCTGGCTTATGAACACATGAACAATCCCCAAGTGATTCGGATCGAGTCTGAACATGTCACTGCAGAAAATGTGCGGCAGGCGCTTTACCATGTTTCCGCGCACGACAAGATTCCGCTACTGCTGGGCATACTGCGCCAGCAGGATCCCCGGCGCACTATGATCTTTGTCAACACCAAACGCGCCGCAGACCGGGTGACCGGCTACCTGCTGGGCAATGGCTACGAAGCAGGCGTTTTGTCCGGCGATATTCCCCAGAACAAGCGCCTGCACCTGCTGCAAGCCTTCCAGCGCGGCGATTTGCCCATCCTGGTGGCCACCGACGTTGCGGCGCGGGGCCTGCACATTCCGGATGTGACCCACGTCATCAACTTTGATCTGCCGCAAGACCGGGAGGATTATGTCCACCGCATTGGCCGCACGGCCCGCATTGGCGCCAGCGGCGACGCCATCAACTTCGCTTGTGAGGAATATGTGTACTCGCTGCCGGAGATTGAGGAATTCATCGGCCAGAAAATACCCGTGCTGCCAATTACCGAAGACTTGCTGCTGGAATATAAACCGCCCAAGCGACTGGAGCGCCGCCGTCCGCCCTTGTCTGGCGGCGAATCGCGCGGCCGTGGTCGCGCGCCTCATCACCGGCGGCCGGCGAATCGCAATTGAAACGCTACGCTCATGACTTCACTTTCATCCTCCAAGTGCAGTGTGGCCAGCGGCCATCCCCAGGTGACCGAAGCCGCCTGCGCTATCTTACGCACCGGCGGCAATGCCTTCGACGCGGTCGTGGCCGCGGGTTTTGCCGGCGCGGTGGCCGAACCTACCCTGACCAGCCTGGGCGGCGGCGGTTTTTTGCTGGCGCGCACGGCGCAGGGACGGGTGGTGCTGTTCGATTTCTTTGTCAACACCCCCGGCCACGGCTTGCGCGCCGGTGAGCTGCAGCCGCATTTCCTGCCGATCACCGTGCGTTTTCCCAGTTGCGAACAGATTTTTAACGTGGGTCTGGGGTCGGCGGCGACGCCCGGCGTCTTGCGTGGTTACCTGCATATCCACCGTCGGCTGGGGCGTTTGCCATTGACCGAGGTGCTCGCGCCGGCAATCGACTTGGCGCGCACTGGGGTGACGATTAATCGCGCCCAAGCCTATTTCCTCGCGTTACTGATTCCGGTCATGACATTGACCGGCGTAGGCCGGACGTTGTTTCAGCCGGAAGGACGTTATTTGCGCGAGGGTGACCTTTTTTGCAACCCGGAACTGGCCGCTTTTCTGGAAACGCTGCCCGGCGATGGCGAACACGCCTTCTATGAAGGCGAACTGGCGCAGCGAATTGACCAGGATATGCGTGAGGGCAATGGATTGCTCACCGCCGCCGATCTGGCCGCCTATCAGGTCATTGAGCGTGAACCGTTACCTGCGGATTATCGCGGCTTCCGGTTACTCACTAATCCACCCCCTTCATTTGGCGGTTCGCTCATCGCTTTATCGCTGCGTCTGCTGGAAGCCCGCGAGGCGGGCGAACTTGAATTTGGCTCGCCCGCGCATCTGGCGTTATTAACCGCGGTGATGCAGGAAGTCGAGCGGCGCCGCGCTGAGGGTTATCTGAGTCCTGCTGATCTGGGCCAGCCTGGTTTGACTGAAAGCCTGGAGCGGGTGCGTCAGGTTTCGGGCGGCACCACCCATGTCAGCATCTGCGACGCCGAAGGCAACGCCGCCAGCATGACGACGTCCAACGGCGAGGGTTCCGGCTACTTCGCGCCGGATACGGGCATCATGCTCAATAACATGATGGGTGAGGACGACCTGCATCCGGAGGGCTTCCACGTCAGTCCGCCTGGCGTGCGAGTTGCATCGATGATGGCGCCGTCGTTGCTGCTGGAGGGCGACCAGCTTCGACTGGCGCTGGGCAGCGGCGGCAGCAAGCGGATTCGCACCGCCCTACTGCAAGTCATCAGTAACAGCGTGGATTTTGGCATGAATCTCCGACAGGCGGTTGAAGCGCCGCGCCTGCACTGGGACGGCCAGCAAATTCAGGTTGAACCCGGCTTTAGCGAAGCGGCGCTAGCGGTGTTAATGAAACGCTGGCCGCTCAATCAGTGGCCGATCCAGGATGTTTACTTTGGCGGGACTCATGCGGCGACACCCGATGGCCAAGGCGCAGGCGATCCCCGACGCGGCGGTCATGCAGCAACGATTGAATCTACCTCCCTCTCCCCTCTCCCCTAACCCCTAACCCCTCTCCCGCAAGTGGGCGAGGGAATTGAACAATTACGCAAAAACCAATATCCGCAAGAGGACATGGCATGGAACTCAAGGACTATTTGCTACTGTTGGCCCGCCGCGACGGGTCCGACATTTATCTCAGCACGGGCGCGCCGCCCTGCGCCAAATTCCAGGGCGTGCTGCGGGCGCTGGATAAGGAACCCTTGCCGCATGGTCGGGTAAAGGAAATTGCCTACTCCATTCTGGACAAGGCGCAAATTGAGGAATTCGAGAAGACGCTGGAAATGAACCTGGCGATCAGCGAACCCAATGTTGGCCGCTTTCGGGTCAACATCTTCAAGCAGCGCGGCGAAGTGTCCATGGTGATCCGCAACATCAAGACCGATCTGCCCAATGTCAAAGACCTGGGATTGCCACCCGTGTTGACTGACGTGATTATGTCCAAACGTGGCCTGATCCTGTTCGTCGGCGGCACCGGTTCCGGCAAGTCCACCTCGCTAGCGGCGCTGATCGATCATCGCAACACCAACAGCGGCGGACACATCATCACTATTGAAGATCCGATTGAATTCGTCCATCGCCATAAGCGTTCAATTGTTAACCAGCGCGAGGTGGGCGTGGATACCCTGAGTTATGCCGATGCGCTGAAAAATACCTTGCGCCAGGCCCCGGACGTCATTCTGATCGGCGAAATCCGCGACCGGGAAACTATGGAACATGCGCTGGCGTTCGCTGAAACCGGGCATCTGGCGATTTCCACCCTGCACGCGAATAGCGCTAACCAGGCATTGGATCGCATCATCAACTTTTTCCCCGAAGAACGGCGTCCGCAATTGCAAAGTGATCTGTCCGCCAATCTGCGGGCGTTTATCTCGCAACGACTGATTCCGACGGTGGACGGCAAGCGGGTTGCAGCCATCGAAATTCTGCTGCATTCGCCGATGGTGGAAACCCTGATCAAGCGCGGCGAGGTAGCCGGTCTTAAGGAAATTATGGAGAAAGCGACCGGAATAGGTATGCAAACCTTCGATCAGGCGTTGTTTGATCTGCATAAAGCAGGCAAGATCAGTTTCGAGGAAGCGATCAAGAATGCTGATTCCGCCAACAATCTGCGATTGCGTATTAATCTGTCTAGCGGAGCGCCGGGCGCCGAAAAATCAGGTGGTTCGGGATTGTCACTGGAGGCGCTGGCCGAACCCGAGGAAGAAGAGGAGAAACCAGCGGCACCCGCCGCTGCTCCGCGCGCCCTGTCCAGACCGGCGGGAGCATGAGTACGGCGACAGGGGGCGCATTGCCGGAATTTGATGTGCCTGCCTGGATTCGGGGTCTGATCTTCGATTGCGACGGGACGCTGGTGGACACCCTGCCCCTGCATTACGCCGCTTGGGAGGAAACCTTTGCTGAACAGGGCCTGTCGTGCCCATTGGAATTCCTGCTCCGCCACAACGGCAAACCGACGGATCTGATTGTTGCCCTGTACAACGCTGAATTCAGCCAGGCGCTTGATATTGAAAAGTTCACGGAAAATAAGGAGCGTCGAACCTACGCCCTGCTCGATCAGGCGCGGCCACTGGAACCGGTCGCGGCCCTGGCCCGGCGATACTACGGACATTTGCCGATGGCCGTAGTTTCCGGCAGTAACCACGCCAATGTGGAACGGGCGCTGCAAGCGGCGGGATTGTGGACGTTGTTTCACGTAGCGCTGACCGCGGACGATGGCCTGCCGCCCAAACCGGCACCCGATCTGTTTCTGGAGGCCGCGCGCCGCCTCCAAGTCAAACCTTGCTATTGTCAGGTCTTCGAGGATGCCGATTCCGGTCTGGAAGCTGCCCGTTGCGCCGGAATGCTGGCCACGGACGTGCGATTTATTGTGGGCTATCCTGAACTATAAAACGCAAACGGCGGTGGAGAAATTCCAGACGCGCAAGCAGATCGCCGCCACCAAAGGCGTAGCCGATGCCAAGATGCAGTAGGCTTCGGCTCGGGAGCTTTGGAAAAAGCACTGCGCCATCTTCCAATTGCGCTCGCAGAGTATATTCATACTGGTGATCCGACATATTGTCGCTACAACGACTGATGTGCCCCTTCTGGTCAGTCGCTTGTACCCTACCGGTCATTCTGAACGGCTGAATCTCACCGGGCCAACTCGATTTGACCCACTGGGTCGAATGCCAACCCCTTCATAACGGCTCTACCAGGATTCTACTGTTACTCATTTCCTTGTCTTGAGCATCAGTAAGAGAATACCACAACGTGGTCTTCCGATCTTCTCTATATGGCATATCTATTGCTTTATCGAGAGAAAGTTCACCGTTTAGGAGGAGACCCGAGATGTACAACGCTTTGCTGACAATCGAACCCGGATACTTCGCGGCCGGCCCCCGGTTCCGCCGCCTGCCAGAGCGCATAAATCCCGCCTTCGTTCAGCGCATGGCGGCGCGGATGGCGCTGGAAGCGCGGCGGATTGACCGAATCGCGCAGGAGGCAATGCCGGAAGTCTGGGAAGAACCGGTCCGACCCGCCGCTTTTGCGATCCCCGCCGCCTAGTCTGGAGGGAATGATGCCATGAGCAACCTGGGCTTTCCGGTCTCCCTCACTTGGCGACTGGCCGATCTATCCGCCGCCTTGGCTCGCCAGGGACTCGGCCTCTATTGGGATGTCGCTCGCCGCACTGTGGTTGTGGCGACCCTCAGATCATATTGACCTAATTGTTCTGTCAGGCAAAGCTTCGCTTCCACCTTCAACCGCCACTCGAAACAGGGCCTATTCCGCAGAGTTCTCCATCAACCTGGCAGCGGCCTCACCCGGTGTTCCGCATCCCCGCCGCCAGCGCATTGATCGAACGCAGCAAGGGCCGCAGCCAGATTTCCGCTTCCGGCGAATCTGCGCCATGCTCCAGCAACGCCTGCCGATAGCGCGGCAGCAGCGTGACCTGGATATGATTCAGCGGGTCCAGATAGGGATTGCGCCGCTCCAGCGACTGGGCCAGCGTCGGACTTTCCTCAAGCAAAGTCGCAACTTGCGCTACGTTGATAATTTCCCGACAGGTTTGTTCATACTCGACCTGGAAGCGCTGATAAATGCCGGTTTCCACCTCCGACTTCTCGCACAGCCGGGCGTATTCGCGGGCAATGTCCGCATCGACCTTGCTCAACGACATCTGGCTGTTATTGAGCAGCGCGTGAAAAAATGGCCATTCTCGGTAAAGCCGTTGTAGTAACGCCAAGCGCTCGGGATCATTGCCGCGCCAAGTCGCCAGCGCTGCGCCGATGCCATACCAGCCCGGCAAGGTATGCCGCGACTGGCCCCAGCCAAACATCCAAGGAATGGCCCGCACTGAATACTTCGAGCGGTCATCCTGGGCGCGATGCGAGGGCCGCGAACCAAGATTGAGCAGGCCAATTTCGCGCACCGGAGTGGCTTCGTAGAAGTAATCGATAAATCCCGGCGTCTGTTCGGTCAGATTTCGGTAAGCCGCTTCGCCATGCCGAGCCAGCTCCACCATGACAGTCGCTGCTTCCGGCGGATCGGGGGGAACCTCCTGAATCAAGTGCCAGCTGGCCTTCATCAGTCCTGTCAGACCCAGCGTCAGTTCATAGACGGCGGTTTCCAGATTCTGGTACTTGAAGGACAGCACCTCTCCCTGTTCGGTGATCTTGATCTGGCCCTGCACGGTGTGGGAGGGTTGCGACAAAATCGCATCGTGAACCGGCCCGCCGCCGCGTCCCACCGTGCCGCCGCGTCCGTGAAACAGCCGGCAACCAAAGCCGTGCGCTGCGGTGAGCGCTACGGCCTGGCGTTGCGCTTGGTACAGGCCCCAGTTCGAGGCCAGGATGCCACCATCCTTGCAGGAATCGGAATAGCCGACCATGACATCCTGTACCCCACCGGCAGCGGTCAATAGTTCCCGATAGACCGGTTGGTCCAGCAGGCGGGTCAGCAGCGTCTCTACCCGATCCAGGTCGGCAATGGTCTCGAACAAGGGAGCGACGCGCAAGGCGCAATGCCAAGCGCCATCAGCGCGCCGTCCGACCAGACCGGCGAAGCGCGCTAGGAACAGCACCTCCAGGACATGGCTGGCCTCATGGGTCATGGAGATGACGTAATTATCGAAGGCATGCGGGCTGACTTCCTCCCGCATCCGCGCCATGACCTGGAATACCTCCAGCGTTTCCTGGGTAGCCGGGCTGAACGAGTCGCAGTACAGCAGGGGCGTCCCCGGCCGGGACAGCAGGTCATTCAGCACGCTCAGCCGTTCTTCTTCGGTCAGAACCGCGTAGTCGGGCAGATTGGGCGCCATAGCGAAGATTTCCGTGACCGCCGCGGTATGCCGGGCTGATTCCTGGCGCACATCCAGTGCCGCCAAATGGAAACCAAACGTCTCGGCCAGGCGCAGTAAGTCCTTCAATTCGCCTTCTGCGACCGCGCGATCGCCATGCGCAACCAGCGAATCGTGAATCAATTGCAGATCTTCGAGAAACTTATCGACGGAATCGTAACCCCAGAAGGGATGAGGAATCGTCTCGGGGCGCCCTTCGATGCGCGCCCGAACCTGTTCCAAATTGTGTTGCAGCCGGTGGTGCATCAGAAACAACTTGCGCCGGTAAGGCTCCTGGGCATATTGCCGGGGCGCGTCAGAAAACAAGGCGCCCATGCACTGCACGTCTGCATCCAGGCTAGCGGTAAAAACCGGTGAGGGCGTAACCAGCGAACTGGAGCAGGTGAGCTGCCGACTAAGTGCTTCTACCCGATGAAGATATTCGCGAAGAATTTCCTGCGCCTGCAAGCGCAGCGCCAGAGCAGTGGTTTCCGGGGTGACGAATGGGTTGCCGTCGCGGTCGCCGCCGATCCAAGAGCCGAAACGCGCCAGACAAGGGATGGAAACCGCCGATTTGCCGCCCTCGTCGCCATAAACCGCGTTCAGCGCCCGCTCCAGATTGCGGTACATCACCGGCAGCGCCTGGAAGATGGATTCCCGGAAGTAGTAAAGACCGTTCTTGATCTCATCGCGCACTTGCGGCTTGTAGCTGCGCACTTCGTCGGTTTTCCAGAGAATCTCGATCTGGCTGCGCAGTTCCTCGATGACTTCGGCGCGCTGAAGTTTGTTCAGCGCCGGATTGTCCAGTTTGACGTTGGTTAAAAAAACCCGCCGTTGCGCACCCAGCAACACCCGGCGCTTGGCTTCGGTAGGGTGAGCAGTGAAGACCGGCGTGAAGCAGAGCTGATTGAATAACGCTTGCAGCTGCGCGGCATTGACGCCGGCGGCGCGCAGCGTGCGCAGCGTTTCGTCGAAGGAGCCGCGCCACAGCGGCTTGCCGCGCCGCACCTGATCGCGGCGCTGCTGATGCTGGAAATCTTCCTCGGCGATGTTCGCCAGATTGAAATAAGCGCTGAAGGCCCGCACGACATGGTTGAGCATTTCCGGGTTCAACGCCGCGATGAAGCGCATCAGTTGTTCGCGCGTCTCCAGCGCCGACGAGGGCTGGCGACGCAGTCCGGTAAAACCCTTACGCAGAGTTTCCACGGCGTCCAGCGCATGGCGGCCTTCCTGGTCGCGCAGAGTGTCGCCGAGCAGTCGACCCAGCAATTTGATGCGATCATGCAGAGATTTGTCGTTTGAAGCCATCGGCATAGCCCACAACTCCGTTTAGTCAATTATCCACGTCGCCTCGGCGAGAAGCGCCAGACCAACCGCGCCCACAGTCAGCAGGATGGAGGTCAATGAAGCCGGCATGCTGAACCAGCGACGCGGTTTGGTTTTTTGACTGTCCATAGTTTCCATGGCGGCCTGAAGCCAGATGAGTTTCTGTTCAACTTCCTGTAGACGCTCGCCTTGGGCCGTTTCCGTTGCAACCAGCAGATTCTGAATTTCGTGGATCCGTTTCGCTACATTGGTCGCCATGGTCACCACGGTTTCCTGGGCGGATTTGGCGTCGGCGCGCACGGATTCGACCGTCGCCGCCAGCTCATTCAGTCGCTCCTGTTGCTCGTCCAGTCGGGCGGCGATTTCCACAGCCGGCGATTCGGCGCCACCTTGCTGGATCATCTCTCCCATTGGTTGGGAGTTCGCCTGGATTTGTTCCACAACTTCCCGTAATTGGGCCATATCCTGCTGATATACAGCCAGTTCCTGGTCGATGTCGCCCAGTTGCTGCGGTGTTTCCAACTGCGCCATCTTTTGCTGCAGCGCGTGGATTTCCGTGTTCAAAGCGCGGAATTGTTCAAAATTGCCGCTGAACGCCTGGGATTGACTGCTCAGGCGGGATTCGAGGGCGGTTACCGTTTCCTGGGCCTCTGCCAAATCTTCCTGGACTTTCCGGGAGTAGACTTCCACTGTCTCCAGGCGTTGTTCGAAGGCCGTGGTATCCGCCGTGGATGGTTGTTGAAGTTTTTCAATTTCTTGCTGGAGAACGCCGAGCTGGTTGGCCGTTTCCAGCGACTCCTGGCGCCGGGTCTCCAGGGCGGCGGCGAGATCGGCGAATTGCTGTTGCGTGGCGTCTCGCAACTTATCAAGATCGCCAGTCTGGGCCAGCAGATCCTGGCGCAGAGGGCCGAGCGCGGCTTCCAGGTCGATGCCAGCACCGGGTTCAGGCGCCTGGCGGAGGATATCCAGGGTGGCTTCGGTGGCGTCGAGCCGGTGTTGTAAAGCCTGAATCTGTTGAATCTGCGCTTGTCCCGCGTGTCGCAACTCCTCCAGGGTAACTGTTTGCAGTTGGCCTACTTGCCCGGCAATCTCCCGTGATTCCTGTTGCCGGATTTCCAGGGCGTCGTTGATCGCGACGAATTGTTGTTGCGTCACATCTCGCAGCGCATTGAATGCGTCAGCGTGCGTGGACAATTCCTGGCGTAGGGGGGCAAGCACGGCTTCCAGGTCCAGGCCAGCTTGGGTTTCGGCGGGAGCCTGGCCAATCTGGTCGAGGGTGGCCTCGGCCTCGCTGAGCCGCTCCTGAAGGTTCTGAATCTGCGACCAGGCCAGTTCCTGGGTCTCATTAAGCGTTTCGGCCTGCGCCGTCAGATCCTGGCGGAGGCTATTAAGCGCGGTTTCGGTCTCCGCATCGCCAGTGGGTTCAGCGGCAGACGCGGCGTGGAGACTGTCCAGAGTGGCTTCGGCCTCGCTAAGCCGCTCCTGAAGGTCTTGAATCTGTGACCAAGCTAGTTCCTGAGTCTCATTAAGCGTCTCGCCTTGCGTGGTCAGGGTTTGACGCAGCTCATCCAAATGGGCCCGCAATCCCTCGTATTGTTCGTGCGTTCCCGCCAGCGCCTGTTCCAGGGCTTCAAAGCGCGCTGGCTCCATCAGAGCGGGCGCCGACGCCTTCCCAGTAGATTCAAGCGGCAACGCCTCAGCCGGCGCCATTGGACTGGAGACAGCGCCTTCCAATTGGTTCAACCGATCATGATAAGAGGACAGACTCTCTCGCCAGTTTTGATCCAGTTCACGCAGCGTATCGTTTTGCGTCGTAAGGTCGGTTTGCAGGACGTTGAGAATCTGCCGGGTGGAATTGGTGTCTGCCGATACCTTACCGACCAGGGTTTCCAGATGCTTCACCCGTTCCTGCTGCTTCTGCAATTCCTGGCGGATGCGCGCGGCGTCCGCCAATCCTTGACGCTGTTCTTCAAAGCAGGTCTTGAGAAAGGTGATCTCTTTGCGGGCCGCAGACGAGGATTCGGTCAGTTGATCCAGTCGGCTTTGCTGGTCCTGCAATTGTCGCGTGGCGGTCTCGCTGGCTTCGGTGATCTGGTCGAGACTGGCGAGCGCTTGGTCGTGCCGTTTCAGATCGGTTTTCAGCGCATTCAATAACTGCATCGTCGATTGTGCGCCCTGGTCGAGATTTTCCAGCATAATTTCCAGCTGGAGCAGACGCTTGTGTTGCGCTTCAACGATGGAGGAAAACTCTTTCAAATGTTGCTGATGATTACGATCCGCTTTTTCCAGTGCTCCAAACTGTTCCTGATGCTGCTCGATGCGGAAGTCCAGGGCGGTCATCCGGGATTGCAGGGTGCCCGCGCTCTTTTCCAGCGTCTGTAGCGCTCCTAACAAACTAAGTTGCTCGCGCGTTTGACTGGCCACCCGCGTTTCCAGGGCGGACATCCGTTCCGCGGGTTCAGCCTGCGTCAGCATGGATTGAAGTTCCTGACGCAAGTCGTTGGACAACGCCGCCAGCGCTTGACGTGCCTCTTGCTGTTCTTCCTGGAAACGGGCGACCAGCGTCTCGACCGTGGTCAATTGTTTGTCCAGCGCCTGGCTATCGGTTTGCAGCTGGGTTAATCGAGTCTCTTGCGTGCGTAAATCGCCGGACAGGGTAATCAGGGTCTGCCGGTCGGACTGGCGGTCCTGATCCAGAGTGGTCAGCGTATCGGATAAGGTCCGCAGCTGGCCATGCCAAGTGGAGGTATCCGTTTCCAGCACCCTCATTTTACGGTGCAGGTTCTGGAAAAAGTCGATCGCACCGGCGAGGGAAGGTTCAAGTTCGGTTGCGTCGTTCATGGCGGCAATATCGTTTGGGTTGAATGCAAAGACGTATAGATGATGAGTATGAATGATTTTTAGCATTTAGGGTGATGAAATGGCCAACGTCCTCATCACAGACTGCCTCTACATCGGCTTGATCCATACTCAAGATAATCGTCTCTTAAAAATTACAATCTGCTACCAACGCTTGATGCGCCCACGGTTCCAGTACCTCGGCTCTCGACACTAACGGATTCTTCAGCAACCACCACAGCCACGACTCGCGTAGGTTCCGCCATTCCGTCTTCAGCGGTAAAAATGCGAATTGATCGCTAAAAAAATTTAGTAAAAACAATAAAAAAAATGGCATCAGCCAATCGCCCGAAGACATGAATTATCGAGAAACAGTATAATACCCCTTTCAGCAGTGGGAAAACCGGTTGGACTGATTCAGGTCGGGATCGTAGCAGGCGTCGTTTTGGACTGATTCAGGTCGGGATCGTAGCAGGCGTCGTTTTGGACTGATTCAGGTCGGGATCGTAGCAGGCGTCGTTGCTCCCCATTCTTCCCGATAAACCAGTTCCCAGCCGCTGTACACCAGAATCAGCGGATGCAGAGTCGCCGGGCCGAGGAGTTCCCGCACCCGCGCATCCTGCATGTATTGTTGTAACTGCGTTTGCGCCTCGGCAATCGCCTTCTGCCATTGCGCCGGACTGCCCTCGCCACGTTTGAGATATTTCAGTTCGATCAGATAGACATGGCGCATATCGTGATAGCGCGCATAGCACGGCGCCAGATAGAGATCGACAAACCCGCCACCCCATTCCTGCTCGCTACACACCCGGAAATAGGGGGGGCAAATTCAGTCTGGCCACCAGTCTCCCGTGATCTGCTCTACAGTAAACGGGCATTGCTCCGGGAAAGTGATCAATGGCAAGCTGGTTTCGCCCGCCGCATTCTTCCGGGCCTGTTGATAGGCTTTGATGGTGAGCGCCTCCATGTGCGCATTCAGACTAGGACTTTCATCGAGCAAATCCATGATTTGGTACCGGCCATTTTCAATCGATAATCGCCAGCTTGCCCCGCGTCGTTCCGGCTGATAACGCCATTTCAGCAAGTGCAGCAGAACATTTTGAATATAGCCGCTGATTGACCGCCGATCCCGTTTGCCTATGCTTTCAATCTCTTCGGCGATATTCTCCACGTCCAGATCAATTCGATTGAACTGCCGTTGGCGTAACAGATCAGCCTGTTGCTGCGTCCACAGATAAAAATCGGTTTCGTAGGTCGCTATCGTCATCCCCGCACCTCCCGGTCCGGATATGAAATTTCGGGCGTTTCGATTGAGCGCAATCAGATACCCTACCCCTGCACCGGGCATTCTCCCACCAGTTCCACTTTGCCCTCTTCATCCACCGCCTCCATCCGCACGGTGAACCCCCACAACCGATGCAAATGCTTAAGCACTTCCTGTGTGGTCTCCGAATGCAGTGGCCGACGATGATAGCGGGTATGCCGCAAGGTTAATGACCGATCCTGACGATGAGCGACATTCCACACCTGAATGTTTGGCTCGCGGCTGCCCAGGTTGTACTGATCAGCCAGCGCCAGCCGCAGTCGCCGATAACCCGCTTCGTCATGAATCGCGGTAACCTCCAGCTCATCCTGAGTGTCATCGTCCAGCACGGCGAACAGTTTCAAATCCCGCATCAGCTTGGGCGACAGGAATTGAGCGATGAAACTCTCATCCTTGAAATTGCGCATGGCGAAGTCCAGCACCTTGAGCCAGTCCTGCCCAGCGATATCCGGGAACCAGTAGCGATCTTCGTCCGTTGGTGCCTGACAGATGCGCTGAATGTCGCTCATCATGCCAAAACCCAGCGCGTAGGGATTAATCCCGGAGTAGTAGGGATGGTCGAACGGGAGTTGATGCACCACGCTGGTGTGCGATTGCAGAAATTCAATCATGAATCCGTCGTTGGCGTAGCCCTCGTCATAGAGCCGATTCATCAGCGTGTAATGCCAGAAGGTTGCGTGACCTTCATTCATCACCTGCGTCTGGCGCTGCGGGTAGAAATACTGGGCGATCTTGCGGACGATGCGCACTAGCTCCCGTTGCCACGGCTCCAGCAATGGCGCATTCTTCTCGATGAAATACAGCAGATTTTCCTGCGGCTCGGAGGGATAGCGCCGCTCGGTCTCGGCGGCCGTCGTCTCAGTGGATTTGGTCGGGACCGTGCGCCACAGATCGTTGATCTGCGATTGCAGATAATCTTCCCGTTCGCGCTGGCGTTGCTTCTCCTCGCTGAGCGACAACGGCGCTGGATGCTTGTAGCGATCAACCCCGTAGTTCATCAGCGCATGGCAAGAGTCGAGGAAGACCTCCACTTCTTCCTCGCCATAGCGCTCCTCGCATTCCGCTACATAGTTCCGGGCGAACAGCAGGTAATCGATAATGGCGTCGGCGCTGGTCCAGGTGCGGAACAGGTAGTTGCCCTTGAAGAAGGAGTTATGACCATAAGCGGCGTGAGCAATCACCAGCGCCTGCATCATGGCGGTGTTCTCTTCCATCAGGTAGGCGATGCACGGATCGGAGTTGATCACGATCTCGTAGGCCAGCCCCATTTGCCCGCGCCGGTAATTTTTCTCGGTCAGCACGAATTGCTTACCGTAGGACCAGTGCTTGTAACCCAGCGGCATCCCCACCGAGGAATAGGCGTCCATCATCTGTTCGGCGGTGATGATCTCGATCTGGTTCGGATAAACATCCAGACCGAAGTCGTTCACGGCAATTTGGCCGATGACTTCGTTGTAGCGCTCCAGCATCGGGAACGTCCATTCGGACGAGTCGGCAATCAGTCTCGATTCACTCATGACACGCGCCTCTTGAACAGATCCCGGAACACCGGGTAGATATCCGCGGGGCCATCGATCTGTCGCATGGCGAAGTGCGGGTGTTGCGCCTTCACGTCCTCGTAGGCGTCCCACAGACTTTGATGGCGGTCCGGGGTGATTTCGATGTAAGCGTAATAGCGGACGTAGGGCATAATGCGCTGCACCAGCAGATCGCGGCAGGTTGGCGAGTCATGATGCCAGTTGTCGCCATCGGAAGCCTGGGCAACATACAGATTCCAACTGGAGACCGGGTAGCGGTCGCGCATGATCTCCGCTGCCAATTGCAGGGCGCTGGAGACGACCGTGCCGCCGGTTTCCCGCGAGTAGAAAAATTCCTGTTCATCGACTTCCTTGGCGACCGTGTGGTGGCGAATGAACACCACTTCGATTTTTTCGTAATTTCGCTTGAGAAACAGATAGAGCAGCGTAAAGAAACGCTTGGCCAGGTCCTTGCGCGCTCGATCCATTGAACCGGACACATCCATGATACAGAACATCACCGCCTGCGTAGTCGGCTGCGGTTGCTTGACCCGGTTAGCGTAGCGCAGATCAAAAGTGTCGATGAACGGCACCGCGCGCACCCGCGCCCGCAGGTGTTCGATCTCTTCGGTCAGCGCCCCGACCTGCTCTTCGTCGACCGGCGTTTCGTCCAGTAATTGTCGCAGTTCCTCCTCGGCTTCATTCAAGCGACGATTGTAGGGCGCGGCCAGCGCCATGCGCCGCGCCAGCGCGCCTTTCAGCGAACGCACCACATCGATATTGGCCGGGACGCCATCGCTGGTGAAGCCGGCCCGCACCGATTTGAACTCGGTGGTTTTAGCCAACTGGGTGCGCACCAGATTCGGCAGCTCCAGATCCTCAAAGAACAACTCCAGAAACTCGTCCCGCGACAGTTCAAAAACAAAATCATCTTCGCCCTCACCGGTGTTACTAGCCTGGCCACCACTGCCGGAACCCCCACCGCCAGGCGGCCGGGCAATCCGATCGCCCGCCGTGAACTCCTTGTTACCGGGATGGATCGCCTCGCGGCGACCGCCGGGGCCGTGACTGAACACCGGTTCAGACAGATCGCGGGCCGGAATGTTGATCTTCTCGCCGTTGTCGATGTCGGTGATGCTACGGCCATTCATGGCCTCGGCCACGGCTTTCTTGATCTGGCCCTTGAAGCGCCGGATGAAACGCTGACGGTTGACGGCGCTTTTGTTCTTGCCGTCCAACCGCCGGTCGATAAACGTGGCCATGAGGGATATCCTCCGTCAGGATGCCTTGCGGACCCGCAGATACCAATCGGACAACAGCCGCACCTGTTTAGCCGTGTAGCCTTTGGCGACCATCCGGTCCACAAATTCGGCGTGCTTTTTCTGCTCGTCGGCGCTGGCCTTGGTGTTGAAGCTGATTACCGGCAGCAGATCCTCAGTGGTCGAGAACATTTTCTTTTCGATCACTGCCCGCAGTTTTTCGTAACTGGTCCAGGCCGGGTTCTTGCCCGCGTTCTTGGCTTTAGCTCGCAATACGAAATTGACGATTTCATTGCGAAAATCCTTGGGATTGCTGATGCCGGCCGGTTTTTCGATCTTTTCCAGTTCGGCGTTGAGCGCCGACCGGTCGAACGATTCGCCGGTGTCGGGATCGCGGTATTCCTGATCCTGGATCCAGAAATCGGCGTAGGTCACGTAGCGGTCGAAAATGTTCTGCCCGTACTCGGAATAAGACTCTAGATAAGCCTGTTGAAGTTCCTTGCCAATGAATTCGGCATAGCGCGGCGCCAGATAGCCCTTGAGATAAGACAGATATTTCTCCTCGACCTCCGGAGCGAACTGCTCGCGCTCAATTTGCCGCTCCAACACATAGAGCAGATGAACCGGGTTAGCAGCCACCTCGGCATGATCGAAGTTGAAGACCTGCGACAGAATCTTGAAGGCGAACCGCGTGGAAATGCCAGTCATACCTTCATCGACACCGGCGTAGTCACGGTATTCCTGCATCGACTTGGCCTTGGGATCGGTGTCCTTAAGATTCTCGCCGTCGTAAACGCGCATCTTAGAAAAGATGCTGGAGTTTTCCGGCTCTTTGATGCGGGTCAGCGTCGAAAATTGCGCCAGCATTTCCAAAGTGCCGGGCGCGCAGGGCGCTTGCGATAGGGAGCTATGGGTCAACAATTTCTGGTAAATCCTGACCTCGTCCGACACCCGCAGGCAATAGGGCACTTTGACGATATAGACGCGATCCAGGAACGCCTCATTATTCTTGTTGTTCTTGAAGGATTGCCATTCTGATTCATTGGAGTGCGCCAGGATGATGCCCTCGTAGGGGATCGCCGACAAGCCCTCGGTGCTGTTGTAATTACCTTCCTGGGTTGCGGTGAGCAGGGGATGCAGCACCTTGATCGGCGCTTTGAACATTTCGACGAATTCCATCAGCCCGCGATTGGCGCGGCACAACGCGCCGGAGAAGCTGTAGGCATCTGGGTCGTTCTGGGCGAAATGCTCCAGTTTACGGATATCCACCTTGCCGACCAGCGAGGAGATGTCCTGGTTATTCTCGTCGCCCGGTTCAGTTTTGGCGACGGCGATCTGATGCAGGATTGAAGGACGCAACTTGACCACTTTGAAGCGGGTAATATCGCCATTGTATTCCTGCAGGCGCTTGGCCGCCCACGGCGACATGATATGACGCAGGTAGCGGTTAGGAATACCGTAATCCTCTTCCAGAATAGGGCCGTCCTCTTCGGGGTTGAACAGCCCGAGCGGCGATTCAAATACCGGTGAATCCTTAATGGCGTAGAACGGTACGCGCTCCATCAATTGCTTGAGGCGTTCGGCCAGTGACGATTTTCCACCGCCCACCGGGCCAAGCAAATAGAGAATCTGCTTCTTTTCCTCCAAGCCCTGCGCGGCGTGACGGAGATAGGACACAATCTGTTCGATGCAGTCCTCCATCCCATAGAATTCTTCAAAGGCGGGATAGAGTTTGAGCACTTTGTTCTGGAAGATGCGCGACAGGCGGGGATCATTCCGGGTATCGACCAACTCCGGTTCGCCAATGGCCTTGAGCAGCCGCTCGGCGGCGCTGGCGTAGGTGCTGGGGTCAGTCTTGCACAGCTCCAGGTACTCCTGGAGGGTCAACACCTCTTCGCGGCTTTCTTCATAGCGCGACAGGTAGCGGTTGAAAATTTTCATGGTCATAACCTCTCTATCAGGGTCGCGAAAGCGTCATCGCTTCCGCTCAAGGCTGTCAGCTCAACATGGGTTCATTCCTCCCTCGATCCGTGCGTCGGATTCCAGCCAGTGATGCGGACTGGAGACCGCCTGTTCCTCGGTCCTCGGCGGCGCTGGGCTGCGGTTTAACTTTCCCGCAGACGCTTCTGAGAGAAAATAAAGCAATTAACGGACCAGTTCTTGTTATTATAGATAAAAAGGGGATCCGACTGTACGCATAAATCTCGGGTGGCTCCCAACAGGAAGATTTTCAACAAAGAATTCCAAATCAATGGCTTGTTTTTGTTTTTATAACCTGAACGACTTTTGAACCATCGGTCAAGTTCGTATTGGAACAGCGGGATACGACCTTTATTGCACTGTTTTGGCGCGATGCACTAAAGCAGTTCCGAGAATTCATAGACCACGACTGGCGGCGACGGTTCGGGAATCCTTTGTCGTTCGTTTGGGATGAGAGCAACTTTGTTGCTAACATCGTTTAGAACGAAAAACCAACATAAAAGGCTTTATGAAAATCCTCAGCGAATGGTTTGAACGATTTTTCCACGATCCCCAAGCGGTCATTCTGACCGTGGTGCTGGTGCTCGGCACGAGTGTGGTTTTGGTGATGGGCCAGGACTTGGCGCCGGTGCTGGCCAGCATCGTGATTGCTTATCTTCTGGAGGGCATTGTGCAGGCGCTGGAGCGCCGCTTGCGAATACCGCGTCTGTTGGCGGTGGTGGTGGTGTTCATCCTGTTCATGACTTTTGTGTTATTTGTACTGTTCGGATTGCTGCCGCTGGTCTCGCGGCAATTAACGCAATTAATCCAGCAGTTACCGACCATGATCGTCCAGGGTCAGAATCTGTTGCTCAGCCTGCCGGCCATGTACCCGGATTTCATCACCGAGGTGCAGGTGCTGGAAGTGATTAACGCCGTGCGGGCGGAAATCGCAACCTGGGGCCAGAATATCCTGTCCTGGTCACTGGCGGCGGGCATGGGGTTTATTACGGCGATCATCTATCTGGTGTTGCTGCCCCTTCTGGTGTTTTTTTTCCTTAAGGACAAGCGGTTGATCCTGGATTGGGTGCATGGATTTCTCCCGCACGATCATACTCTGGCGCAGCAGGTCTGGCGCGAGATCGACCGGCAAATGGGCAACTATGTGCGCGGCAAGTTTCTGGAAATCCTGGTGGTCTGGATAGTAACTTTCGCTGCTTTCATCTATATGGGGTTGCAGTTCTCCATGTTGCTGGCGCTGATGGTGGGGTTGTCGGTGATCGTGCCCTATATCGGAGCAGTGGTAGTGACCATTCCGGTCGCGCTCGTGGCGTTCTTTCAATGGGGTTGGGGTTCAGAGTTTCTGTGGCTGCTGGGCGTTTATCTGGTGATTCAGGGTCTGGATGGCAATGTGCTGGTGCCGTTGCTATTTTCCGAGGTCGTGGATTTGCATCCGATTGCTATCATCGTCGCGGTGCTGGTCTTTGGCGGACTGTGGGGATTTTGGGGGGTGTTTTTCGCGATTCCACTGGCGACCGTGGTGCAATCGCTGATCAAAGCCTGGCCGCGCCAGGCGGTGAAGGTCGTCGAACAGCCGACTGCGCTATAACAAGGGCGATAAGAGTCGCGCCGTGGATTCGCCCAATCGCTGGCTCAGCGTCGCCCGACGACCGGGTTTCACATAGCGCGAGGCGCAGCGCAGGTCGGCAGCGAAACTGTGGGCCAGAGTTGCTGCTAATCCCGCATCGTAAAGCACCGCTATGGCTTCGAAATTCAGCATCAAGCTCCGGTTGTCGAAATTGGCGCTGCCCACCGCGGCAATTCGTTCGTCGACTACCATCAGCTTGGCGTGCAGCATCGGCGGGCCATATTCGTGGATCGCGACGCCGGCGCTGACCAGTTCGTCGTAGTAACTGCGGGCCGCAGCGGTGACCAATCGTGAATCGCTATTCTTGGGCGCCAGTACTTGCACGTTTACCCCGCGCAATGCAGCGGTGACTAGTGCGGTCGTTAGCGCTTCGCTGGGAACAAAGTAAGGCGTTGCTAGCAACAGTTGCCGTTGCGCGCCGGCAATGGCGGCGAAATAGAGCTTGGCGATGGCGTGGCGGTTATTGTCGGGACCGGATTCGACAATTTGTAACCAATGGCCAGTCGTTTCGGCAAAACGGGGAAAGAACTTATCTTCAAAAGGCGCTTGATCGGTAGCAAAGTACCAGTCTTCCAGGAAAATGAATTGTAATCGGTGAACCGGCTCACCTTCGATGCGCAGATGCGTGTCGCGCCAAGCATCGTTGCGACATAGAATTTGGCTGTGTTCATCGCTGATGTTGATGCCGCCAGTGAAGCCGACCCGGCCATCGCAGACCATAATCTTTCGGTGGGTGCGAAAATTGACGTATTTCAGGCGGAATCGACGCAGGCCAATCGGATTGAACCAGGCGACCTGAACTCCGGCATCCTGCAATGGTTGCAAAAAGCGGTGATTGATCCGGTCGGAACCAATCGCATCCAGCAGCAGACGCACCTGGACGCCATGACGGGCTTTTTCGATCAACGCATCGCGCAAGCGGGTACCGACCTGATCCGGTTGCCACATGTAGTATTCGAGATGGATGTGATGTTGAGCGGCGGCGATGGCGGTTTCGATGGCTTCATAGCAAGCGTCGCCGGTTTCCAGTACGGTAACGCCGGTTGCCGGCGCCGGAGCGCCCTGACTAATCCGGGCCAGCAGCAGGGCGATTTGCCGTTCAAGTCCAGCGTCCGGGAAACCTTCCGGGATCGCATGATCAGGGCGCAGGTCGCGGGTGGACTGAATCAGGCGTTCGCGAGCGCGGCCATAGCGCAGCCGGCGTCGACGCAGCCGCCGCGGCCCGAATAGCAAATAGACGAGGAAACCGAAATAAGGCATGAACAGCAATGCCAACAGCCAGGCGAGGGTCGCCGCTGGTGAACGACGCTCCAGGATCAGACCCAGGGCCACCAGCACGATCCATAGCAACCAAGCGAATGGAAGCAAAGCGATCAGATGGTCAACCATACCGGAACCGTCTACAACTGTTCGGAAGCGAACTCCGCCAACCGCGATCGTTCCCCACGTCGCAGCGTGACATGTCCGCCATGCGGCCAGCCCTTGAAGCGATCCACAACGTAAGTCAGACCCGACGTGGTTTCCGAGAGATAAGGCGTATCGATCTGGGCGATGTTGCCCAAGCAAATGACCTTGGCGCCAGGGCCAGCGCGGGTAATCAGGGTTTTCATCTGTTTGGGCGTTAGATTTTGCGCCTCGTCGAGAATCAGATATTTGTTCTGGAAAGTTCGTCCGCGCATGAAATTGAGCGAGCGAATCTTAATCCGGTTGCTCAACAGATCGGCGGTGGCGGCGCGGCCCCATTCCCCGCCTTCCTGTGGGGCCAGCACTTCCAGATTGTCCATCAACGCCCCCATCCAGGGCGTCATCTTTTCCTCTTCGGTGCCAGGCAGGAATCCAATGTCCTCGCCAACCGGTACGGTAACCCGGGTCATAATGATTTCCCGGTAGCGCTTGATATCCAGCACCTGTGTTAACCCAGCGGCCAGAGTCAGCAAGGTTTTACCGGTCCCGGCGGCGCCGAGTAAAGTCACAAAATCAATCTCGGCATCCAGCAACAGGTTGAGGGCAAAATTTTGCTCGCGGTTGCGGGCGTTCATGCCCCAGACCGCATGACCGGGCGCGGTGTAGTCCTTGAGGATTTCAATAATCGCTTCCTGGCCGCGTCGTTGACGGACGATGAAGGCTGGGCTGTCATCAGCAGGCAGCAGGCCTTGATTAGGATGCCAGCTTGCGATTTCGGGGCCGCGAACCCGGTAAAAGGTGCGACCACATTCCTTCCAGGAATCCAGTTCTCGACCATGCGTGTCCCAGAAATCCGCCGGCAGGTCGCAAATGCCGCCATACAGCAGGTTGACGTCATCCAGCGTCTGGTCGTTATAGTAATCCTCGGCGTGGATGCCGAGAATGGCAGCCTTGATCCTCAGATTAATGTCTTTGGAAACCAGGGTGACCTGACGCAGTGGATGATCTTGCCGCAAGGTCAGCGCCACGCCCAAAATATCGTTGTCCGGGGTGTTGCCCGGCAGGGGAATTGAGGGACTGAGCCGGGTGGGACGGGTTTGAAAATACAACCGGCCGCGGATCGATTCGCCTTGTGGACCCGGTGCGCCAGGCAATGGCAATCCCTGCTCAATCTCTTCCTGGGTGGCGCCGGTGATGAGATCATCCAGAAAACGGCTGACCTGTCGGACATTACGGGCGACTTCTGAAACCCCCTTCTTGGCGTGATCCAGTTCTTCCAGCACCATCATCGGCAAATGGATATCGTGCTCCTGAAAGCGGAAGACAGCGGTTGGGTCGTGCATCAGCACGTTAGTATCGAGGATAAACAGGCGGCGTTCGGACATGAGGATATGGTTTATCCCTTGATCGGCTCCAGCACCGCATCCAGATTCAGGTCATCGCAAAAATCCAGAAATTCCTCGCGCAGCAAGGCGATGTGGGTGTTGGCGGGAATGCCGATCGCCAGGTTGACCGAAAACATGGGGGTGCCGGTATGCGGGGCGCTGTAGCTGCGGGTCATCATATCCTCGATATTGATCGAACGACTGGCGAAAAAGCTGGCTAAATGGTGAACGATGCCCGGCTGGCTAACGGCAACCACCTCAACAGCATAGGGCAGGACATCGCCGGCGACCGCTCGGCCTTCGGTGCGCTTGGCGATAATGGTCATACCCAGCGCCTGCTCCAACCGTTTGAGTTGCATTTCCAGCTTGGTCAAGGTATTCCAATTGCCCTGCACCATCAGCAAAATAGCGAACTCGCCGCCTAGCACGGTCATGCGGCTGTCCGTGATGCTGCAATCGCAATCCAGGATAGCCCGGGACAGTTCGTTGACCAAGCCGGGACGATCTTCACCAAGGGCGGAAATGACCAGGTAGTTTTTCACGGGCGAATTCCTACGGGCAGAGAACATGGTGGTGTAAAAATGGCAGTGTACAGGTATCCAGCAGGGGTGAAAACGGTTCCCCTCCGTCTTAACAAGGGTGCTTGTCAAGCCCGCCGGGTATTCGTACCATGCGGCGATTGCAGGTCAACAGAGAGTATAAAATCATGTTTCGTGGCAGCATGGTGGCTATTGTAACGCCGATGCAGGCGGATGGCGGGCTGGATTTCGCGGCGCTGGAAAGTCTAGTGGAATTCCATATTGAAAATGGAACTGACGGCATTATCGCCGTGGGCACCACTGGCGAGTCGGCAACCCTGGATTTTGAAGAGCATATCACCGTGGTTCGCCAGGTGGTGGAACAAGTCAGGGGACGGATTCCAGTGATCGCCGGCACCGGGGCCAACTCCACCAGTGAGGCGCTGCATTTGACCCGGCGGGCCATGGAGGTTGGCGCGAACGCCTGCTTGCTGGTGACCCCCTATTATAACAAGCCGACCCAGGAAGGGCTGTATCGGCACTATAAATTGATTGCGGACAGCGTGGCGATTCCGCAAATCCTCTACAACGTGCCTGGCCGCACCGCCTGCGATCTGAAGCCGGAAACGGTTGAGCGATTGGCCGACATTCCGAACATTGTTGGCATTAAGGAAGCAAGCACCCTGGAGCGCATCCAGGAACTGGTGCGCCATTGCGGGGATCGCATGGATGTGTACAGCGGCGACGATGGCATTGCTGCGGAAGCGATACTCAGCGGCGCCAAGGGGAATATTTCCGTGACCGCCAACGTCGCGCCGCGTCTGATGCATGAGATGTGTGCTGCTGCGCTGGCCGGTGATCGCGCGGGCGCTGAAGCGATTAATCGCCGACTGGCTGAATTGCACAGGACGCTGTTTCTTGAATCCAACCCCATTCCGGTGAAATGGGCGGTGAGCCAGTTGGGACTGATTCCACCGGGAATTCGCTTGCCGCTCACGCCATTCTCCGAGTCGTTCCAACCCGCGGTGCGGGCTGCGATGCAGCTGGCTGGAGTGCTTTAACAATTATGACGACGCGACTTTCATATTCTCCGCGGCGCGCGACAGTGGGAATCCTCGCTGTAACCGTAGCGCTGGCCGGCTGTTCCAAGAGTTTTGACACTCTGCTGCCGGATCGCCGCCCGGATTACCGGCAAAGCACGGTGACCCAACCCCTGGAAATTCCGCCTGATCTGACGGCGTCAACCATTGACGATACCCTGATCGTGCCGGAGATCGGTCCAGCAGGTTCAGCCAGTCTGTCCGCCTACGCCGGGGAACGCAGCGAAACCCAGGCCCGGCAACCCACCGCAGTGTTGCCGCCACAGCCAGGTATTACCCTGCGGCAGGATGGCGATCAGCGCTGGTTGGTTATCGCCGCGCCGGCAGACCAGGTCTGGCCTAAGATACGGGAATTTTGGACGAGTAATGGTTTCGCCTTGAAACGCGATGATCCGACCATTGGCATCATGGAAACCGACTGGGTGGAAAATCGTGCGGATATTCCCCAGGATGGTCTACGTGGTTTGTTGAAGCAATATCTGGATGTACTGTACTCAGCGCCAACCCGCGACAAGTTTCGCACCCGCCTGGAAAGAAGTGAGAACAACGCGAATACCGAGGTTTACCTGACGCATTACGGCGTCGAGGAAGTTGCGGTGGGCGGCGCCAGCGCTAGCGCCACCAATGCCTATATGTGGCAACGACGGCCCTCCAGCCCGGAGCTGGAGGCTGAGATGCTCAACCGACTGACGGTTTATCTGGGCGCCTCGGACAAGCGCACCGAGGTTCAGCAAGCCAAAGCGAGTACGACGCCTGCGGTGGCGCGCACTCGTCTGATTGAAGAGGGTGGGGAAAACCGACTGCTGGTCAACGAAGATTATTCGAGCGCCTGGCGCTTGGTGGGTTTGGCCCTGGATGGCAGCAATTACGTGGTGGAGGAACAGAATCGCAGCCAGGGCCTGTATGTGGTCGAGTATCGCGATCCCGAGCTGGAGAACCAGAAATCTGGGGACGAGAGCTGGCTTTCCAAGCTAGCGTTCTGGCGCAGCAAGAAAACTGAAGCGCCGCCGGTTGGCACACGCTACCGGGTTCGGCTGGCTGGCCAGGGTAAGCAGACGGTGGTGGTCGTGCGTGATAGCAACGACCGACCGGACAATTCAGCGGGCGCTAAGCAGGTGATGGACGTATTACAGAAGGTCATCCGCTAATAACCAGGTCGCAACTTGAGTTTACGCATCCAGCGCCTGCCGCCACAACTCATTAGCCAGATCGCCGCTGGCGAAGTGGTTGAGCGTCCAGCGTCAGCGGTCAAGGAACTCCTGGAGAACAGTCTGGATGCCGGCGCGACTCGTATCGCCGTCGAAGTGGAGCAGGGCGGCGTTCGCCTCATTCGAGTTCGCGACAACGGTTCCGGTATTCCACCGGACCAGTTGCCGCTGGCGCTGGCCCGCCACGCGACCAGCAAAATCGCCAGTTTCGACGATCTGCAACACGTCTCCAGTCTCGGCTTTCGCGGTGAAGCGCTGCCCAGTATCGCCTCGGTGTCGCGGCTGACGCTGACCTCGCGCACGGCGGACGAAGACACGGGTTGGCGGGTCAGCGGGGATGGCGGCGAAGTCACCGACGAACCGGCGCCGGCGCCACACCCAGTAGGCAGCACTGTCGAAGTGCGTGACCTGTTCTTCAACGTACCGGCTCGTCGCAAATTTTTGCGCAGCGAACGGACTGAATTTGGTCATATCGAAGAAAATATTCGCCGGCTTGCCCTCAGCCGCTTTGAAGTTGGATTCAGCCTGTGGCATAATCAGCGGTCCATCCTGAATCTGGAACCGGCAGGTAATCGACAGGGTTGGGCGCAACGCATTGCGGAACTGTGCGGTCGGGAATTTGCGGCGGCCAGCATCTTTTTTGACCGCAGCGAAGGCGGGTTGCGGCTCTGGGGCTGGCTTGGGTTACCGACAGTCTCCCGCGCCCAAGCTGACTTGCAGTATTTCCTGGTTAACGGTCGACCCGTACGCGACCGAGTAATCGCCCACGCCATGCGACAAGCTTACCAGGATGTTCTCTACCAGGATCGGCAACCTGCAGCCGTGCTCTATCTGGAACTTGATCCAGCAGCCGTAGATGTCAACGCCCATCCCGCTAAACACGAGGTCCGGTTTCGGGAATCGTCGACTATTCATGAGTTTATTCGGCGCACGGTGCAGGCATCGCTTGCGGAAGTGCGTCCTGGCGCAGCGCCGCCGCTCGTGATCCAGACCGGTGAACAGTTAGGCGCAGTCAGCGCAGTCGGTGGAGATCAGGGGGGATCAGGCGCAGCTGGCCCGTTTGGCGCGAACCCACCTCGATTACCGCTGCGCGTTCAAGAACGGCTGTCGGCTTATGGCCAGTTACATACGACTCCATCACCGGAAAAACCCGCCGGGACAGTTCCCGAAACTGTTGCTGAATCGCCGCCGCTCGGTTACGCGCTCGGACAACTGCATGGCGCGTATGTCCTGGCGGAAAACGACGCCGGACTGGTGATAGTGGACATGCATGCCGCTCATGAACGCATTCTGTACGAACGACTGAAAACCACCCTGACCGGGGAAGGTCTTAAAACTCAGGCGCTGCTGGCACCGGTGACCCTAAGCGTGACGCCGAAAGAGCGGGAACTAGTCGAAACACATGCAACCCTGTTCGCCGAGGCGGGATTAGAGTTGGCGGCCATGGGGCCGGAATCAGTAATAGTCCGGCAAATCCCAGCGTTGCTGGCCGGACTGGACATCGCTGGACTGGTGCGCGATATGCTGGCCGACCTGGTCGCGCATGAAACCAGCGAGCGGGTTGAAACGGCCATTTTGACCTTGCTGGCCAGTTTGGCCTGCCACGGCGCGATCCGCGCCAACCGACCGCTGAACCTGTTGGAAATGAATGCCTTGTTGCGTGATATGGAGCGCACCGATCACAGTGGCCAATGCAATCACGGCCGGCCTACTTGGATTCAACTCACCCTCGACGAACTCGATCGGCTGTTTCGGCGCGGACGTTAAACATGGCCGACTTGCGCCCACCGGTGTTGTTCCTGATGGGACCCACTGCATCTGGTAAAACAGCGCTAGCGGTGGAGCTAGTCCAGCGCTGGCCATTTGAAATCATCAGTGTTGACTCCGCGCTGGTTTATCGCGGAATGGACATCGGCACCGCCAAGCCCGACATCGAAACGCAGCGCATCGCGCCACATCGTCTGATCAATATTCTTGATCCCGCCGAAGCTTACTCCGCAGGTCGATTTCGCAGCGATGCCCTGCGTGAAATCGCTGCCATTCATGCTGCTGGACGTATCCCACTACTGGCCGGCGGTACGATGCTCTATTTCAGAGCGCTGGAACAGGGCTTGGCCGAATTACCTTCGGCGGATCCCGAAGTGCGCGCCCGATTGGCGTCGGAACTGGCCGAACAGGGCAGCATCGCCCTGCACACCCGGCTAACGAAGATTGATCCCATCGCGGCGGCGCGGATCCATCCTCATGATGTTCAAAGAATTCAACGGGTGCTTGAGGTCTACGCATTAACGGGCCAGTCACTAACGGAACTTTGCCGCCGTTCGCATAACGAATTATTGCCGTTTCGGATCGTCAAGCTGGTGGTGGCGCCTGCCGACCGAGCGGTGCTACATGAACGGATTGATCAACGATTCCGAGCGATGCTTGAGCAGGGTTTCGTGACTGAAGTGCAGCGTTTGCGGGCGCGGGGAGATCTCGATTTGAATAAACCAGCCATGCGGTCGGTCGGCTACCGACAGGTCTGGCAATATCTGGATGGCGTCCTGGACTATCCGGCGATGCTCGAACGAGGCGCTGTGGCAACTCGCCAGTTCGCCAAGCGGCAATTAACCTGGCTGCGTTCGGAAATCGGTGCATTCCGCTTGGACAGCGCCCAGCCCGATCTCCTTGAACGAGTTGCCGCCCGTTTACATGAAACCGGCTTTTTCCCTAACACCTCAAACCCGTTGTGTTAATATAATGAGTGTTTCGGATCAGTCGCTATCGCTCGTTACGCGGGCAATGAAATCCGCAGGGAAACACCTCACGGGAACGTGATGGGCCGACCATCCGGCAAATAACCTTGGGGCTAGGCATGAATTATGCTTTTTGCCTAAATGATTTTTCGGCTTTTGAGAAATTTTAAACTTTTCGGCTTTAAGCCTGATTTTGTGTTTTTGACCATAACAACAAGGGAGCATCGCGATGGCAAAAGGTCATTCTCTTCAGGAACCCTTTCTGAACGCCCTGCGTAAAGAGCGGATTCCAGTTTCGGTGTATCTGGTGAACGGCATCAAATTGCAGGGGCAGATCGAATCTTTCGATCAGTTCGTGGTGCTTCTGAAAAACAGCGTCAGTCAGATGATTTACAAACATGCGATTTCCACAATCGTGCCGGTTCGCAATGTGCGACTGAGCTTGGCCACGGACGAAAATGGCGGCGTCGATCCATCCTGAAGGCTTAAGCCCAGTGGTGCGCAGGGGGCGGTTTGTTTGAGCGTCCAAGCGGCGGTGAACGCGCCGTTCTTGTCCATCTGACGCTGGACCGATCGGAAGATGCCCAGGACTTCGCCGAATTCCAGGAATTGGCGGCGTCGGCGGGCGCTGAATGCGCTGTGTTGATCACAGGACGCCGCTCAGCGCCTGACTCGCGTCTGTTTGTCGGCAGTGGCAAGGCTGAGGAAATCCGGGAGGCGGCGCAACAAGGCAACGCAAAATTGGTGATTTTCGACCATACCCTGTCGCCGAGCCAGGAGCGTAATCTGGAAGCATTTCTGCAATGCCGGGTCGTGGATCGCACCGGTTTGATTCTGGACATCTTTGCCCAGCGCGCGCGCAGTTTTGAAGGCAAATTGCAAGTGGAACTGGCCCAGTTGCGTCATTTGTCCACTCGGTTGGTGCGCGGCTGGACGCACCTAGAGCGGCAACGTGGCGGTATCGGATTGCGCGGACCTGGTGAGACCCAGTTGGAAACCGACCGGCGTTTGCTGGCCGATCGTATTCGGCAGATTCGTTTGCGGCTAGGGCGAGTCGAACGACAGCGTGAACAAGGACGACGCGCAAGACGCAAGGCGGATCTGCCAACCGTTTCGCTAGTCGGTTACACCAACGCCGGCAAATCCACCCTGTTCAATACGTTGACACAAGCCGATGTTTATGCAGCCGACCAGTTATTTGCAACCCTGGATCCGACCTTGCGCCGTCTGGAGTTGCCAGGGGCGGAACCGGTCGTACTCGCCGACACCGTTGGGTTCATCCGTCGGTTGCCGCACGAACTGGTAGCGGCGTTTCGTTCGACGCTGCGCGAGACCGTAGAAGCCAGCCTGCTTTTGCATGTGATCGACGCCAGCCATCCTGACCGACAGGGCGTCATTACGCAAGTTGAATCCGTATTAGCGGAAATCGGCGCGGCCAACACGCCACAATTGCAGGTGTTCAACAAAATTGACCTGAGCGGCGAACCGCCGCGCCTGGAGCGGGATAGCGAAGGTCAGGCGCGCGCGGTCTGGTTATCAGCGACATCGGGTGCGGGACTCAACCTGCTGTCCGCCGCGATTGTCGAGCGATTGCGGGGGGGAACAGTACATGGCTGGCTTTGTTTGCCGCCGATGGCGGCGCGGTTGCGGGCCTGCCTGTTCAACTTGGGCGCTGTGGTTACTGAACAGTCCGGACCTGCGGGCGAATGGCTGATCGAAGTACGCACCTCGCGCGGCAATGTAGACCGGCTTTGCCGACAGGAAGGCTTACGGGCGGAATGGGTGCGTTCGGGTTTTGAAATTCCGGTGGTTTGAACCGTATTGATACAAACTTTGAGGTACGACATGGCCTGGAATGAACCGGGAGGAGGTAACCGCGATCCCTGGAGCGGTGGTGATCGCGATCAGGGACCACCCGATTTGGATGAAGTGGTTCGCAAGCTGTCGGACCGTTTCAACAACTTGCTGGGCAGTGGGCGTGGCGGCGGTAGCGGCGGCGGCAACAGCAGCGGTGGCGGTGGCGCATCAGGCTCCGGGTTTGCCGGCGTCGGTCTGGTGATCGGGATTATCGCCTTGATCGGCTGGTTGATTGCCAGCATCTACATTGTCAACGAAGGCGAACGCGGGGTCGTGCTGCGCTTCGGGCGCTATCTGGAGACCACGCTACCCGGGCCGCATTTGCGGATATTTCCCATTGATCAGGTGGAAATCGTCAACGTGGAGCAGCGGCGTTTCCGGGAAATCGGTTATCGCTCCGCAGCGGGCGGCGGACGGCAGCCGGCCATCCGCTCGGTGCCCAAGGAAGCGCTGATGCTCACGCAGGATGAGAATATCGTGGATGTGCGTCTGGCTGTGCAATATCAGATCAAGGACCCGCGCGCTTATCTGTTTAACGTTCTGGATCCTGAAGTGGTGTTAGTGCAGGTAGTGGAAAGCGCAACTCGCGAAACCATCGGCAAGAGCACCATGGACTTTGTTCTGACCGAAGGTCGCAGCGACATCGTCGCTGATACCCAATCCTTGAGTCAGAGCATTCTGGATCAATATGGCGCGGGCTTGCAGATCATCACTGTTGTTTTGCAGGACGCACAACCGCCGGAGGAGGTGCAAGATGCATTCGCCGACGCGATTAAGGCGCGCGAAGATGAGCAACGGCTGAAGAACGAAGCCGAAGCCTATTCCAACGAGGTGATTCCCAAGGCGCGCGGCCAGGCGGCACGGCGTTTACAGGAAGCCTCCGCCTACAAGGAACAGGTGATCGCCCAAGCCCAAGGTGAAGCCAGCCGGTTTGAGCAATTGCTGATAGCGTATCAACAAGCCCCGGAAGTCACTCGCGAACGGCTGTATTTGGAAACGCTGGAAACGGTGTTGTCACAAGTGAGCAAAGTGTTAGTAGATGTTAAGGGAACCAATAATCTCTTGTATCTGCCGCTGGATCGACTCTTGAAAACCGAACAGTCGCCCAGCGCGGGCGACGCCCGTTCCACGGGGGGGTCGCTGTTGGAAAATTTGCCTTCTTCGTCGTCGTCATCATCAGTCGATGGCAGCGCAGCGGCGACCCGCTTGCGCGATCTGAATCGTAGTCGGGAGGTGCGCTAATGGCCTTGCCACAATTGCCGGTGTCCCGCAATGTCATGCTAGGCGCGCTCGCCGCCGCCGGCCTGTTATTGGCGACCTCGTTATTCACCGTGGATGAAACCCAAACCGCGCTCCGCTTCCAATTGGGCGAGATCGTCGAGGCCAATTACCCGCCCGGTCTGCATTGGAAGTGGCCGTTGATCAACAATATTCGCAAGTTTGATCGCCGGTTGCAAACGCTGGACACCGATCCGGAGCGATTTCTGACCGCAGAAAAGAAGAATGTCATTGTCGATTCCTTCGCCATGTGGCGGATCGAGGATGTGCGGCTGTTTTATACGACGGTCGCCGGCGATCCTGCTCAGGCTAACGTCCGCCTGGATCAAATCGTCAAGGACAGTCTGCGTAGCGAATTCAGCAAGCGCACCATTCAGGAAGTGGTGTCAGGGGATCGCGAGCAGATTATGGAAACTTTGAGTCGGTTGTTGCGCGAGCAGGCAACGCAACTGGGCATTGCTGCGGTGGATGTGCGCATCAAACGCATTGATCTACCGCCGGATGTCAGTAATTCGGTGTTCAGCCGCATGAAGGCGGAACGATTGCGGGTCGCCAAGGACTTCCGCTCCCGGGGTGCCGAAGCGGCAGAGCGCATTCGCGCTGATGCTGATCGCCAGAGTACGGTGATCCTGGCCGAGGCCTACCGTGATGCCGAGCGTCAGCGCGGTGAAGGCGACGCCCAGGCAACGGCCATTTATGCCGAGGCATATGGCAAGGATCGGGATTTTTACCGTTTCAATCGCAGTCTGAATGCCTATCGTCAGAGTTTTAACAGCAGCGACGATGTGCTGGTGCTCGAACCGGATTCCCAGTTCTTCCAGTACTTCAACCAGTCGCAGTCGCAAGCACAGTGATGAGGGCCATTATTATCGAACACATCCGCCATGTGGGATGAACTGCTGGCGGCGTTCGGTTTGATGCTGGTGCTGGAAGGCATCCTGCCGTTCCTCAATCCAGCCGCCTTCCGGCAAACCCTACTCAAGATTTCCCAAATGGAGGATCGCGTCTTGCGATTGGCTGGTTTGGGGGGCATGGGGTTGGGGGTGGTAGTGTTGTACTTTTTCCGCTGAGGTTGGGTCAGGCTTGAAGCCAAGCTCACAAAATCTTTTATATCCTGTCTCCCATGATCCCCAAAGACCGCTGGTTGTTACCCGAAGGCATTGAAGAAATCCTGCCGCCCGCCACTGATCGCCTGGAGCGATTACGCCGGATGTTGCTCGATCTTTATCGAAGCTGGGGTTATGAACTTGTTATTCCGCCGTTGATCGAGTTTCTGGATTCGTTATTGACCGGCGCTGGTGATGATCTGGAACTGCAAACCTTCAAGCTGACTGATCAATTAAGCGGCCGGATGATGGGGGTGCGCGCTGACATGACTCCCCAAGTGGCGCGGATTGACGCCCATCTGTTGAAGCGCGCTGGCCCGGTCCGCCTCTGCTATATGGGTACGGTATTGCGGACCCGCGCTGATGGCTTTGGCGGTTCTCGTAGTCCCTATCAAGCGGGTGTGGAACTGTATGGTCATCGCGGCCATGAGAGTGATCTGGAAGTGCTGGCGCTGATGTTGGAGACGCTGAGGGTCGCGGGCGTTAGCGAAGTACACTTGGATTTGGGCCATGTCGCCATTTTCCGCGAACTGGTAGGTCAGGCCGGTCTGGATCGGGAATGTGAAAGCATTCTGTTTGAGGCATTACAGCGCAAGGCTTTTCCGGAAATCGATGAACAGTTGGTGGAATGGGCATTGCCGACGCCGAGTGCGGACTTGATTCTGAGCTTGGCTAAACTGAATGGCGGCCCGGAAATATTGGACGAAGCCGACGAGCAGTTGGCGGCAGGCAGGCCAAAGGTACGCGAAGCACTGATCACTTTGCGGCGATTAGTGAACACACTGCGCCAGCAGTGGCCGGATTTGCCCATTCATATCGATCTAGCCGAATTGCGCGGTTATCACTATCACACTGGCGTGTTGTTTTCCGCCTATGTCCCTGGTCAAGGGCAAGCAGTCGCGCAAGGCGGGCGCTATGACGAGATTGGCCATGTGTTCGGTCGAGCGCGGCCCGCGACGGGTTTCAGCACCGATTTGGCGACGCTACTGTTGCTGGGTTCGACCTCGGAAACGACGGTAGCCGGGATTTACGCACCGTCGGCTGGCGTTGGGGAATTGGAGGAGCGGGTAGCCCTGTTGCGTCGCCGGGGCGAACGAGTCATTCGGGCGCTGCCCGGAGCAGAAGTGGAGCCACGCGCTTTGGGATGCGATCGAATGTTGGTTCGCCAGCAAGGGGAATGGCAGGTTACGCCGTTGGCAGATTCAAAGTCTACGAGTTAACAAGGAACCAGGCATGGGTAAGAATGTGGTGGTCATCGGCGCCCAGTGGGGTGACGAAGGCAAGGGCAAGATCGTTGATTTGTTGACCGAAAATGCGGCGGCAGTCGTGCGATTCCAGGGAGGGCATAACGCGGGGCACACCCTGGTCATCAATGGCCAGAAAACCATCCTGCACCTGATTCCCTCGGGCATTCTGCATGAAGGCGTCGCCTGCCTGATTGGCAATGGCGTGGTGCTATCGCCAGCCGCTTTACTGACTGAGGTTGATCAACTGGAACAACAGGGCGTGGCGGTCGTGGAGCGACTGCGAATCAGCGAAGCCTGTCCGTTGATTTTGCCTTACCACATCGCTTTGGATCAAGCCCGTGAGAAGGCACGCGGCGAACGGGCGATTGGCACAACCGGACGCGGCATCGGCCCAGCTTATGAAGACAAGATCGCGCGACGGGCGGTGCGGCTAGGTGACTTGTTCCATCCAGAGCGCTTCGCCGCTAAGCTTGGCGAGGTGCTGGATTTCCATAATTTCGTTCTGAAAAACTATTTCCAGGCTGAGCCGGTCGGTTTCCAGACGGTACTGAATGAAACACTGGTCATGGCTGAGCGCTTGCGCCCATTGGCAGCGGACGTGACGAGGTTGCTGGATGCCCATCGCCAGCGGGGCGACAATATGCTCTTCGAAGGCGCTCAGGGAGCGATGCTGGACATTGATCATGGCACTTATCCTTATGTGACCTCTTCCAATACGACGACGGGCGGGGCATCTACAGGTACGGGTCTAGGGCCGTGCTATCTGGACTATGTGCTGGGGATCACCAAGGCCTACACCACTCGGGTCGGGGGAGGGCCTTTCCCGACCGAGTTGTTTGATGAAACCGGCAATCATCTGGCCGAACGAGGCTATGAGTTTGGTTCAACGACCGGTCGGCGGCGGCGCTGCGGCTGGTTTGATGCGGTGGCTTTGCGGCGTTCAATCCTCAATAACAGTGTGTCGGGATTGTGTGTGACCAAGCTGGATGTGCTGGATGGTCTGGATTATGTGCGGTTGTGCATTGGTTATCAGTGTGGTTCAGAGCGACTGGATCATGCGCCCTTGGGCGCCGAAGCGCTGGCGGGTTGCGAACCGATTTATGAAGAGATGCCAGGTTGGCGGGATTCGACGGTCGGGGTGCGGCAGTACGAGGATTTGCCGGTTAATGCACAGGCTTATTTGCGGCGCCTCGAGGAATTGATCGATACACCAATTGATCTGATCTCTACCGGCCCTGATCGGGCGGATACCATTGTATTACGCGATCCATTTTCTGGATGAGTGCGTTGCTGACAGCTGCTGATCGCGGTGGCCGTCGGTGATCAGCCGTATTGCGCAGGGCGCTGTCGCTGAGGACTTAGCGCTTGGCTATCTGCAAAAACAGGGCTTGGCCTTGGTGACGCGGAATTTCCGTTGTCGCACTGGCGAATTGGATCTGATCATGCGCGATGGCGAATATCTGGTTTTCGTGGAGGTGCGTAGCCGTCGTTATGTCCGTTACGGCACCCCTGCTGAATCAGTGACCCGAGCCAAGCAGCAAAAATTGCTGCGCGCTGCGGCCTTCTATCTACAACGCCAACATCTTGACCTACCCTGTCGCTTCGATGTGGTGGCGGTTCTCCAGCCCGGCGGTGAACCACAAATCGAATGGATTCGCGATGCTTTTCAATTGACTTGAGTCGAGGGCGCCAAGAGCTATAGCCCCAGTTCGGAATGGGAACCCAGGCGCACGAGCTGCAACACGCCATCGTCGGGTTTGCGGTAAATCAGCACCAGATCGGGTTTGATGTGGCAATCGCGATGATCCTTCCACTCACCTGACAAAGTATGGTCGTGGAATCGCTCCGGCAATGTTTCATCGTTCGCCAGCTTCCATAATGCATTCAATGAATGCCTCTTCAAACGTCCCTTGCTTTTTGAAGTCGCGCTTGAAAGCATGAGTCCATTCAATCTTGCGCATTCATGGCGTCCAGAAACTCCTCGACAGTCGTTGCCGATGACAAGCTGCCGCAGCGCGCTTCCTTCATGGCCGCAACGATTTCTTCGTTGGGCATTAGAGGGTTGAAAGGCAAGGTGTGCTCACGCGCTACCCGGGTGAGCATCAATCGCACCGCATCGGATACAGTCAGGCCCATCGCCGACAGGACGGCAGCGGCTTCCTCTTTTACCGCGCGATCAATACGGGCTTGAACCAGCGCATTGGCAGTCATTATTTATTCTCCTCATTGAGCGAATGATATTGTCATTCGCAATCACTGCAAACTCAATATCGTTAAAGAGGTCTGGGACGATCAAACCCGGCACATCCCTTGCTTCCTATCCCCTAACGATTGAATCCGTCATTTTTCCGGCAACCGCTCCGGAATCCGACCGAACGGGAGGCGACGCCACCATGGGCATTAACTTTGACCGCGCTTTGAAGCTGCACGCGGAAGCATTGGAGTTGCGCTCCCGGCGCACCGAAATTGTGGCTGCGAATCTGGCGAATGCCGATACGCCGGGCTACATGGCCCGTGATTTCGATTTCAAAACAGCGATGGCCGAGGCGTTCGGCGCGGAACAACCATTGAAAGTGACGCACGCCCATCACCTTCAGGCCCCACGTAATAACCCGGATGAGCTGCTGTACCGCATGCCGTCGCAGATGTCGCTGGACGGCAATACGGTGGAAACCGAGCAAGAGAAAGCGGTCTTTGCCGATAATGCGCTGCGCTATCAAGCGAGCCTGCGGTTCATGGGCAACCGTGTTCAAGGGTTAATGACGGCGATTAAAGGAGAATAGCCATGTCTCTGTTCCGCATTTTCGATATTTCCGGTTCGGCGCTCCATGCGCAAAGCATTCGAATGAATACCACTGCCAGTAATATGGCGAATATGGATAGCATCAGCAGCAGCATTTCGCAGACTTATCGGGCGCGACAACCGGTATTTGCTGCGCAGCTCGATGAAGCGGAGGACGGAATTGCCGGGGTGAGCGTGTTGGGCATTGTGGAAAGCGACAAACCCTTGCAACAGGAATATCGACCGGACCATCCGCTGGCTGATGCAAATGGTTATGTCAACCTGCCTAATGTGAATCCAGTGGAGGAAATGGCGAATATGATTTCGGCGTCGCGTGCGTATCAGGCGAATGTGGAAGTGTTGAATACCTCCAAGCAGATGATGATGCGCACCTTGGCGCTGGGTGAATAAACGAGGCTGAGACCATGACCACTATTGACAGCACGACCGCGACGACCGCCAGTCAAAATTCGGCGGGATCAGCGTTGCCCAAGGATTTATTGAATCAGGAAGATTTCCTGAAATTAATGATTGCGCAGATGAAGAATCAGGACCCGACCAAGCCGCTGGATGGTCAGGAATATCTAGGTCAGTTGGCCCAGTTTAGCACCCTGAGCAGTATTCAGGAGTTGCAGAAATCTTTTGATTCCCTGGCGCAGTCGCTATTGTCGATGCAAACCGCGCAGGCGACCAGTATGGTCGGCAAACAGGTGTTGATTGAAGGCGATCGCGGTTATTACACGTCTGGCCAATCCTTGCAAGGCGAAATTTCGGTTCCACAAAGCGTCAGCAATTTGACGTTGAAGGTTTATAGCGCCAGCGGTCAGCTGATTAACACCATGAATCTGGGGGCGCAACAGGCGGGCCAGGTCGAGTTTACCTGGGGCGGCAGTGGCGCGTCAGGTTCAGGAGTTTATAGCGTGGTCGCTGAGGGTTCAGTGAGTGGAGAAAATCAGCAATTCAGCACCCAGATGTGGAATCAGGTGCAGAGCGTCACTTTGGGACAAAACGGACAAACCTCCAATCTACAATTGGCCGGTGGTATTGGTCTGGTCGATATGAATTCCGTCCGGGGCATCCGGTAATTTCTTTTCCTTTTTAATCCAGTTTAATCCAGTTCAAGAGGGTCTTCCCATGTCTCTGAATATCGCCCTGACGGGTATTAATGCGTCGAACACCGAGTTATCTGTTGTTTCTGACAACATTGCGAATGCAAATACCACTGGCTTCAAGAAAGCCCGAGCAGAATTTGGTGATCTGGTCGATTCGATGTCCAGAGACAGCAACGGCTTAGGTGTGCGTTTACAACGACTAAGTCAGACGTTTACTCAAGGCAGCATTGAGGATACCGGTCGGACGTTCGACATGGCGATTACCGGAGAAGGCTTCTTTGTTTTGCAGAGTGGAAATGAGGTCAGCTACAGCCGGGCGGGTAGTTTTAATACTGATACCAGTGGCTTTATCGTTAATAGCCAAATGCAAAATGTACAAGGTTATACGGTGCAGGTATCTAGTGATGCGGCAACTACATCGGTGGAGTATCGTTTAACTTTGGCGCACGGCTTGACCAACGCGGCTGCCAGTTTTGATGCTAACGATCCTTTAACTTATAATAATATGACTTCTGTTGACATTTTTGACAGCAAAGGTTTTAGCCATGAATTAAAATCTTATTTTCTGCTAACAACCAGTACATCAGCGCCTCCCGCTGTCGGCAATAATACTTGGCAAATTTATCATCAAATCGATGGTGGAGCAACAATAGATGGCGGTACTGTAATTTTTGACAATACTACTGGCGTAGTATCCACTGCTCCTACAGTTACTTCACTATCTGTTTCATCGGCTGACTTGGGTACAAACGCAGATCCAATAACTGTTAATCTGGACTTTGGCTCCGCTCTTGCTGGTTGGAATATCGATCAAGGATCTACATTTAACATTGCCAATATAACACCTAACGGCTCTCAAGCAACTCGCACAATTACTGATATTGTCGGTGATTTATGGATCGATTCCTCGACCATGCAACCGAAGATGACCGGGCAGGTGGATTTAGGCATTAACTTGAATGCCATGGAGCCAGCGCCAGTGCCAACAACTATTGTCGACTACACCGTCAATTTGGATGGCAGTTTGACTGCAATAGCTGGCTCTGCGTTCACTGTTGGTCCTCCTCCTAGTACCGGTTTTAACCCAACTGATCCTACTACCTACCACCATTCCAATTTATTGCAGGTCTATGATAGTCTTGGAATCAATCATAGCTTACAAACCTACTTCGTTAAAACAGCCGCTGATGACTGGAGTGTTTACTACACATTGGATGGGAATTTCGATATCACTGCTGCTGCCCCTGACTTTAACGGCTACGGAGGAAATATTACATTCGATGCTGCGACTGGCGCTCCCACTTTAACAACGGTTAATACTCCAATTACTTTCTCAGCGGCGCAGGTTGGCTCAGGAGCTACCGCTCTAACCATTGTCCCTGATTTCAGCAAGGCGCTTCAGATTATTGGGGATACGACTATAGCTACAGATAATCTTTCAGAAACAACCAGTGTACTGGCAACCAGTACATCCGCCGATCCAAGCACGATTGATGCGACCGATGCGAGTAATTATGACTACTCTACCGCATTGGCGATTTACGACAGCTTGGGGGTTGGTCATACCCTGAATCTCTATTTCCGCAAGACGGCGGATAACACCTGGAGCATCTACAAACAAATTCCCGAGATTGACAGCATTGCTGAGCGTGTGGGTAGCATAACTTTCGACAGTCGGGGCATCCCTGTCGAGGCCAAGGATAATGGGGAATATACTAATCCCGATAGTCCTACGACTTTGAAGATCGTTGGCGTCAGCTTCCCTAATGGCGCTGGACGGCAAAATTTTGAATTGAATTTTGCAGACACCACCCAGTTCGATAGCGAATCCATCACCAACAGTTTGGAGCAGGATGGCTATACGATGGGTAATCTTTCCAGAGTCGAAGCGGATGAATCCGGCAATATCGTCGCCAGTTATAGCAACGGTAAAACACAGATCATGGGTCAAGTCGTATTGGCCCGATTCGCCAATATCCAGGGCTTGAAGCGCATTGGCGACAATAACTGGATTGAAACCCAGGATTCAGGCGCGGCTATTACAGGTAAACCAGGTAACGGCACTTTGGGCCAAGTCATTGCGGGCGCTCTGGAAGGCTCCAATGTGGAATTAACCAAGGAATTAGTGGATATGATCACCGCCCAGCGCGGCTTCCAGGCCAACGCCCAGGTGATTAACACAACCGGTACCTTGTATCAGGCGATTCTGAATATTCGGTAGTAATCCATTGCCCTCTCCTTGATTTAATAAGGAGGGGGCGAAAAAACAGGAAAACATGATGCGCTTTCTCGACGTCAAAACCGATTATGCTTTCAAACGAGTATTTGGAAGCGGACAAAGCGTACCGATTTTACGCAGCTTTCTGAACGCCGTCCTGGAATATCCCCCGGATCGCGACATTGTGGATTTAACGATTGTCGATCCCTATCAAATTCCCCTGATCAAAGGAATGAAAGACACCTACGTCGATGTCAAAGCCGTGCTGCGCGATGGGCGACGGGTGATCATCGAAATGCAGGTATTGAATGTTGAAGGTTTTGAAAAACGGATTCTCTACAACGCCGCGAAGACCTATTCTCAGGAACTGCAAAAAGGTGAAGATTATACCCTGCTAAATCCTGTCATTGCTTTGACGTTAACCGATTTCACCCTTTTCAAAGATAATGAGGACCTGATCAATCGCTTCAAATTACTCGAAAAGAAGAGCTTTATTGAATACAACGACGATATCGAACTGGTATTTATCGAACTACCTAAATTTAAAAAAACAGAAGCGCAACTTACCGATATTAAAGATCAATGGCTGTACTTTATCAAAAACGCCGGTTCATTAGCGGCAGTGCCCGCAAGCATGGACAGTGACCCAGTTTTCCGTCAAGCCTTTGACATTGCTAATACTGCTAATCTCAGCCAAGAGGAATTGGAAGCGCAGGACAAGCGCCATGACTTTATCATCTTGCAACGCGGCGCGCTGAAATTGGCGGAGAAAACAGGACTACAACAAGGCATTCAACAAGGCATTCAACAAGGCATTCAACAAGGCATTCAACAAGGCATTCAACAAGGCATTCAACAAGGCATTCAACAAGGCATTCAACAAGAAAAAATACGCATGGCTCAAGAAATGATATCTGGCGGCATGGATCTGGCACAGGTATCACATATTACCGGGCTAAGCGAAACTGAATTGCAGCAATCCAACACCACGACTTGAAACTTAACCACGAGGACTTAAACTATGGCCGCATCATCCATGTACACTGGCTTATCTGGCCTCCAGGCAGCCAATACCGATTTAGCCACCACTTCCCACAACATCGCCAATGCTGGCACAACTGGTTTTAAAAACGGTCGCACTGAATTCGGCGACTTGGTTGATAGTAATGCAACCCTTGGTGGCGGCTTGGGGGTAAAGACGCAAGCGGTCAACCAACAATTCAATCAGGGCGGCATCATGACGACGAGCAATGTCCTGGATTTAGCGATTACAGGCAATGGTTTTTTTGAGGTCAGAGTACCTGGAGCTGCTACTTCGACCTATACCCGAGCTGGCAGTTTCCATCTCGACGCTGCGGGTAACGTAGTCAACAATATTGGTCAGCAACTCTACAGTAATGGTGCTGCAGTAACAATTACTGCAACTAGCACTCCACCACACATAAGCAGCATTATTATTGATAAAGATGGAACAATTACTGCCAAAGATGCTGTTGGCGGAGTAGCAACAATAACTGGTAGCCCTCTGAATTTAGCTACTTTTCCAAATCCACAGGGCCTCAAGGCAATCAGCGACACTCAGTGGGAGGCTACTCCAGAGTCTGGCACCGTTGCATTCGCAGCACCGGGTACCGGCGGTAATGGCAACCTTATGTCCGGCGCACTGGAAACCTCTAACGTCGACCTGACCGAGCAACTGGTCAACATGATCCTGGCTCAGCGCAACTTCCAGGCGAATTCCAAGACAATCACCGTCAACAATACCCTCACCGAGACCATTACCCAAATAATCCGTTAGGGTTAAAGCAGTCAGGACCTGAACCATGGACCGCATGCTTTATGTTGCGATGACCGGCGCACAGCAAACGCTGCGAACGCAAGAGATCATCAGCCACAACCTGGCGAATGTCAGCACCGTCGGCTTCCGCAAAGATCTGGAAGATTTCCGCAGCATGCCGGTTTTCAGCACCGACGGAATGCCCACCCGGGTGTATGCCATGACCGAACGGCCTGGCATCGATTTAACCCAGGCCAAGATCATGACCACCGGGCGCGATCTGGACATTGCCGTGCAAGGCGAAGGCTGGATCGCCATCCAGGCTCCCGACGGCGAAGAAGCCTACACCCGCGCCGGCGATCTGCAAATCGATGTCAACGGTCAGCTCACTACTTCAACCGGTCATCCCGTGCTCGGCGTCGCCGGCCCTATCGCCATTCCCCCCGCCGAGAAAATCGACATCGGCGAGGACGGCACCATCAGCGTCCGGCCCAAAGGCGAAGCCGCCACCGAAATCGCGGTTGTAGGCCGCATCCGACTGGTCAAGCCCACCGCCGAAAACCCCTTGTACAAGGACAAATACGGCTTCATGCGCACCAAGGACGGCGCCGCTGCCCCACCCGATGCCACGGTCAAGCTGGTCACCGGTGCGCTGGAAGGCAGCAACGTCAACCCTGCCGACATGCTGGTTAGCATGATCGAGGCATCCCGAAAATTCGAGATGCAAATCAAGATGATGAACTCAGCGCAAGAAAACGCCCAATCGGCGGATCAACTACTGAAGCTGGAATAGGAGCACGCTCATGACTGCTGCACTCTGGGTCGGCAAGACTGGCCTCGACGCCCAACAAACCCGCATCTCGGTCGTCGCCAACAACCTGGCGAACGTCAGCACCACCGGCTTCAAGCGCAGTCGCGCCCAGTTTGAAGACCTGCTGTATCAGAACGTCCGCCAGGTCGGCGGCCAAACCACGGAAAATACGGAACTGCCCTCTGGACTCATGCTCGGCACCGGCGTCCGCGTGGTGTCTACCGCCAAAAGTTTCACGCAGGGCAACGTGATCCAGACCGGCAACAACCTGGACCTCGCCATCAATGGCCGGGGCTTTTTTCAAATTCTGCTCCCCGACGGCAACATCGCCTACACCCGTGACGGCTCCTTCCAAGTCAACGCCGATGGGCAGATCGTCACCTCCAGCGGCTTCGAACTGCAACCGGCCATCACCATCCCGCCCAATACGCTCAGCGTCACCGTCGGCAAGGATGGCGTGGTCAGCGCTCTGACTGCGGGCCAAACCCAACCGGCTAACCTGGGCACGATCCAGACTGTGGATTTTATCAATCCAGCGGGTTTGCAAGCGGTTGGCGAAAACCTGTTCCTGGAATCCGGTGCCAGCGGCGCACCCCAGGCTGATAATCCCGGTAACAACGGCCTCGGCTATCTCATGCAGGGCGCGCTGGAAACTTCCAATGTCAATGTCGTCGAGGAAATGGTGGACATGATCGAAACCCAGCGCGCTTATGAAATGAACGCTAAAGTCATCTCCGCCACCGATCAGATGCTGCAATATGTTAATAATCAACTGTAGGTGATTGCTATGAATAAGCCCGCCACCCTCGTTTCCCTCTGCCTGCTGTCGGGGTGCAGCGGTCTAGCCCCGCAATACGACTTCAAACCGGTCACCCCACATGTCATGGATGTCAACGATCCGGCACGGCCTGGCCCACCGGCTACCGGCGCAATCTATCAGGCCAACCGGGATATGCGACTGTTCGAGGATCGCACCGCCAAGCGCGTTGGCGACACCGTGGTGATTCGGCTGGTCGAAAGCACCGCCGCCACCAAATCGGCGACTACTGGCGTCAGCAAATCGACGGATGTCCAACTCGAAAATCCGATTTTCTTCGGCGCGTCCTTCGGCAATCCCGACCTCGCCGCCGCCAACAACAACTTCGCCACCACCATTGCCGGCGAACGCGCCATGGGTGGCGAAGGCGCCAGCGATCAGAGCAACAGCCTGACTGGCAATATTTCGGCGGTCGTGACGGGGGTTTATCCCAACGGCAACCTGGCTATTCGCGGCGAGAAAATGCTAACGCTGAATCAGGGTGAAGAGGTCGTGCAAATTTCCGGAGTCATCCGCCCCGACGACATCCGCACCGATAATTCGGTGCTGTCCAGCCAGGTCGCCGACGCCAAAATCACCTACGCCGGCAATGGCGTACTGGCGGACGCCAATACCGTCGGCTGGCTGGGCCGGTTCTTCCTCAGCCCGATCTTTCCGTTTTGAAGGCTGAAAAGAAAGGCTAAATGCAGTTCCTCAAACCGAGGTAAAATCCATGTTCCGCTTACTTTCGCTATTCTTGCTCCTGTTCAGCCTGGGAACCCAGCATGTCTGGGCTGACGACAAGGAAAATCTGAATGAAGACGCCGGTAATCCGTCCACCTTGGCGGCCCGAAACATGGGAGCCAATCGCATCAAGGATCTGGCCGATGTCGCCGGCGTTCGCAGTAACCAACTGATTGGTTATGGCTTGGTCGTTGGTCTCAATGGCACGGGCGACCAGACCACACAAACCCCGTTTACCGTCAAAAGCCTGAAAAGCATGTTGGCTAACCTTGGCGTCATTATTCCGCCAGAAGTCAATTTGCAACTGAAAAACGTCGCCGCCGTCTCCGTTCAGGCCGATTTGCCGCCATTCGCCAAACCGGGGCAAACTATCGATGTCACCGTCTCTTCCATTGGCAACGCCAAGAGTCTGAAAGGCGGCAGTCTGTTAATGACTCCCTTGAAAGGCGCAGATGGCGCGGTCTACGCAATGGCTCAGGGTAATGTATCCGTTGGCGGCATCAGCGCGGCTGCCGCCGGTTCCAGCGTGACCGTGGGCGTCCCCAGCGTCGGGCGCATTCCCAACGGGGCCAGCGTTGAGCGTCAAGTCCCTGGCAAATTTGGCGGGCGCGACGACGATCCTATCGTATTAAATCTTCGTCAAGCTGATTTCACCACCGCCCAACGTATGGTTGCCGCGATCAACCAGGCGCTCGGCGGCCAGGCGGCTAAAGCGATTGACGCCTCCTCCGTCGAGGTGCTTGGCCCTGCCGATCCCAATCAGCGAGTCAGCTTGATTGCCATCCTGGAAAACATTGAAGTGGTCCCCGCCCAAGGCGCAGCCAAAGTGATCGTCAACTCACGCACCGGTACTGTAGTCATTGGCCAGAATGTTCAGGTCGGCCCCGCTGCGATTTCCCACGGTAATATGACCGTCACCATCACTTCTGACCCCATTGTCAGTCAGCCAGGCCCCTTCTCCGGTGGACGAACTGCTGTGGTTCCCAATGCCAATATCGCTGTCAACCAGGAAAAGAAACCGATGTTCCTGTTCAACCCCGGCGTCGCGCTGGACGACATCGTAAAGGCCGTCAACCAAGTGGGCGCATCCCCCACCGATCTGATCGCCATCCTGGAGGCGCTGAAGGCGGCAGGCGCTCTCAAAGCCGAACTGATTGTTATTTGAGTACGCATCATGGACAGTCTCTCGTGGAAACCTCTCGCGCTATTAAGCGGCATCCTGGTCGTTGCCATCGGCTTGCAGGCTGGTTCGATCAACATGATGATCAACCTGAGCCAACCGGATGAACCCGCCGCTAAAACGGCCAGCGCCGATCATGCCCCACCCGTCGCGCATTCCGCGAAACCCGAGGTTCCGGTCACCGATCCCCCGCATTTGGCCAGTGTGACTCACCAGACGGAGCCGGCGCATTCCCCGGAAGCCCACGCGATGGAGACCAGTCCGGCGGTCGAGAGCCATTCCCCGCCAGTGGTTGATGCGCCGCCAATGCCCTCCATGCCAAGATCCAATATTCCGCCGCCGATTGAGCTGGATCCAGAACCGTCTGCGGAAACCCACACCGAAGCCCCTCACGGTGCGCCCCCGACCGCATCGCTGGAAGCAGCAACTCTGACCTCCAGAATTCCACCGCCGATTGAACCGGAATCGACGACGCCGGCCGGTAACCTGCTGGAACCAAACTGGCTGGAAGGGCGCGATCCCGACCATTACACCGTGCAGCTCTATAGCGGCAAGGATCTGGACAAACTCCGGGAAATTGCGGGATCCGATTCCGTTACCACCGATGGACCGAAAGCTTACTTCACTTCGCCGAGCCGGTCCGGACCCTGGTATTCGCTGGTCGTTGGCGACTACCCGGATTTTGCCGCCGCGCAGAAGATGGCCACGGAAATCGCCGCCCGCTCCGGTTCGATTAAACCCTGGATTCGCCGCTTCAGCGAGATTCAGGCTCGAATGCGCTGATAGGGCGAAGAAGGAGGCATCATTATGGTCAACGCCACCGACTCGGCTTTTGTTTACACGGACTTGCAAGGCTTATCCGATCTGCGGCGCAAGGCGCAGCAGAAGTCGCCTGAAGCGCTCCGTGAAGCCGCTAAACAGTTTGAAGCGGTGTTCATCCAGATGATGCTCAAGAGCATGCGCGACGCCAGTCCGGGCGATGACGGACTGATGGACAGCGACCAGACCAAG